>DBEYYM010000001.1:0-5868 GCA_048184675.1 Evtepia sp.
GCTGCTCACCATCGGTGCTCTGGCCGGTCTGTTCACCACCTGGAACGGCTTCTTCACCGCTTCCGCCAACCTGCTCATGGCTATGGGTCGTTCCCGTATGATCCCCGGCTGGTTCGCCAAGCAGGATAAGAACGGCATCGCTATCAACGGTCTGTATGTGGTTACCATCCTGTCCTTCATCGGCCCCTTCGCTGGTGCCAACGCCATCGACACGGTGACAACCTTCTCCGCTGTGGCCTTCATCCTTTCCTGGATGATCTCCTCCCTGTCCCTGCTGCGGCTGCGGAAGACCATGCCCAATGTGGAGCGTCCCTACAAGCTGGCTACCCCCATCGCATGGTGGGCTGCCATCGCCGGTGTCATCTACTTCGTCGGCTCCCTGCTGCCCTTCACTCCCTTCTTTGCCGGCGAAAAGGCTCTGATTGTCTTCGTGATCTACCTGGTGGTTGGCGTTATCCTCTATGCTGCTGCTGGCGGCGAGAGAAAGAAAATGCCTGCTCACGATCGTATGAAGAACATGTTCGGCGATCTGGATCTGGACGCCATGCGCAACAAGTAAGTTTACTTCAGCTTTTTCGGCCCCTCTTCCTGGGCCGTTTGGAAACGCCTGCGACAGTGCCTAAGCACGCTACATAGGATGGATCTCCCCGCAGTTTGCGTTTCTCTCCCTGTGACCCGGCGCCACTTTTGTGGCGCCGGGTCCTTTTTATTCCTTTCACTTGCAATTTTCTGTCACTTCCTGTATGATGATATTGTTGGTATTTATATACCTATGAGAATAATGAGAAGAGAGTGTGATTACAATGAATCCTATCCTTGAGAGCATTGACTCTGTGGTCAATGCGATCGGTACATTCCTGTACACGCCATGGGTTCCGATCTTTCTGATCGCCGCCGGCCTGTTTTTCACCTTCCGCAGCAAATTTATCCAGGTTCGGCTCCTGAAGGAATCCTTCCGTGTGGTGTCAGAGAAGCCCAAAACAGAGGGGGGCATCTCTTCCTTTGGCGCTCTGATGATCTCCACGGCCTCCCGTGTGGGCACGGGCAACATCGTGGGCGTCTCCACTGCCATCTGTTTGGGTGGCTATGGCGCTGTGTTCTGGATGTGGATTACCGCCATCCTCGGCGGCGCCTCCGCCTTTGTGGAGTCCACCCTGGCCCAAATTTATAAGCGCAAGAACAAAGACGGCACCAGCTACGGCGGGCCCTCTTACTACATGGAGTCCGCCCTGGGCCACCGGTGGCTGGGCGTCATCTTCGCCGTGATTATCATCCTGACCTATGCCGTGGGCTATAACATGCTGGCCTCCTATAACCTCCAGTCTGCCTTCTCCGGCTTTAGCTTCTATGGGGCGCATACCCCCTTTGTCATCGGCCTGATCCTGGCCGTCCTCTTCGCCATCTGCGTGCTGGGCGGCGCCAAGCGCCTGACCAAGGTCACCGGCGTGCTGGTTCCCATTATGGGCGTGCTCTATGTGCTCATCGCCCTGGTGGTGGTGGTCATGCACCTGAACCTGGTGCCCACCGTGTTTAAGAACATCTTCGTCAGCGCCTTTGACTTCCCCGCCATCTTCGGCGGCTTTGCCGGCTCCTGCATGATGCAGGGCATCAAGCGCGGCCTGTACTCCAACGAAGCCGGTATGGGCTCCGCCCCCAACGCCGCTGCCACCGCCGATGTCTCCCACCCCGCCAAGCAGGGTCTGGTGCAGATGCTCTCCGTCTTTATCGACACCATCCTCATCTGCTCCGCCACCGCCCTCATGTGCCTGTGCTCCGGCGTGGAGCCCACCACAGAGATGGCCGGTGCCCCCTATGTGCAGGCCTCGCTCCAGAGTGCCCTGGGCAACTTCGGCCCCATCTTCATCGCCGTGTCTATGGCCCTGTTTGCCTTTACCACCCTCATCGGCAACTACTACTACTGCGAGGGCTGCCTGCGGTTTATCCATAAGCGCGCCCCCAGCCACACCTTTATGACCATCTTCCGCATTGTGGCTTCCGTCATTGTCCTGCTGGGCGCCATGCTCAGCATGGGGCTGGCTTGGGACACCGCAGACCTTTTCCAGGCCCTCATGGTCGTCATCAATATCCCCGTCATTCTCATCCTGGGCCGCACCGCTCTGGCTGCCCTGAAGGACTATCAGGACCAGCGGAAGGCCGGGAAGGACCCCGAGTTTAAGGCCGCCAACATCGGCCTGAAGGAAAAGACCGAGTATTGGAACTAACCCCTCCCCCGCCCCGATCCACCCATGGACCTAAGAAACGGAGGCACCTATGAATGCAAAGCGTATGCTCGCCGCTGCTATGGCCCTTGCTTTGGCCCTGGGCCTGACAGCCTGCTCCAGCGCCCCCGCCCCGGAGACACCCGAAGAGGTCTTGGTCAAGGCCCAAGCTGCCATGAACGACGTCACCAGCCTGGGTTACGACATGACCATGGACATGGTCATGGAGACCGACCTGCTGGAGGACCCCATTGAGGTCACCACCCTCACCCAAGTAGACACCATTTTAGACCCCTTATCCATAAAGGCTGAAATGGACCTCAACATGGACGCGCTGGGGGAAAGCACGCACATGCTCCTGTACGTGCTGGAGCAAGACGGCAGCTATCTGGTCACCACCGGCACCGTGGGAGAAGACGGCGCCACCACCTGGGACAGCACCTCCACCACCGACTCCGTGGACCTGAAGCAGCTGGATGGCAAGGCCTCTATGGATGTCTATCTCTCCAGCGCCAAGAGCTTCACCGAGGGCGGCACCGAGACCATCAACGGCACAGAGGCCACCCGCTACGACGGCGTCATCGCCGGCAGCGACTTGGAGGAGGTTCTGGATGCCTCTGGCACCCTGGAGCAGCTGAATAACATGGGCATGGGCGACGTGGGCGATCTGCTCATGGGCCTGTCCGACCTGCCCATCAGCCTCTGGATTGCCAAAGACACCTATTATCCCGTGCAGTATGAAATGGATATGACCGCCATGATGCAGACCATCTTGGAAAAATCCCTGGCCGCCTCCGGCGCGGCAGATCTGGGCATAACCCTCTCCCAGCTGACCCTATCTATGACCCTGCGGGACTTTAACAGCATCCCGGAGATTGCCCTTCCCAACGAGGCCATTACCGGCTAAGTTTTTCCCGTCAATCAAAACCGGGCGCAGCACAATCTGCGCCCGGTTTTTGTCTTTTTCTCCCAGGGGCCGCGTCAGTTTGTAAACTTTTGCTCTTTCTACAAATCTTTTCGTTTCCTTCTTTCTAACTTTTTCCCCGCAGATATTGCATTTTCCGGTTTTCCCATGTATAATTATTGAGAAATCTCCCATCTGTGAGGAATGTATATGTATCAGGTTATCATCGTGGAAGACGACCCTATGGTCGCTGAGATCGACAAGCAATACGTGGAGCACAACAGCAAAATGTCCATCGCCGGCATTTTCCAAAACGGCCAGGAGGCCCTGGACTTCGTGCGGAATCACCCGGTGGACCTTATCATGCTAGATTACTACATGCCCGTGATGGACGGGCGGACCTTCCTGGTAAAACTCCGGGCCGAGGGGATCTTGGCCGACGTCATCATGGTCACCGCCGCCAGCGAGGCCCGGCACGTCAGCGAGCTCTACTCTTACGGCGTGTCCGACTACCTCATTAAGCCCTTTGATTACAACCGTTTCCAGACTGCCCTGCAAAAGTTCGTGGCCCGGCGAGAGGCCTTCGCCGGGGACAAGGCCTTTAACCAGGAGGAGCTGGATAAGGTAATCGCTCCCGAGGGCCAGCGGGGAGGCCAGTTCGTGGACAAGGGCATCCACCCTGTCACCCTGGAAATCATCTGCTCCTTCCTGCGGGAGCACAAGAGCGAAAAGCTCTCCATTGAGGATATCGCCAAAAATGTCTCCCTCTCCCGGGTGACTTTGCGGCGGTATATGAACTACCTCATCGACAAAAACAGTGTCATCGGCGGCGTGGATTACTCCACCGGCGGCCGCCCCTCGGCGGTGTATACCTACATCGGCAAATAAATTCCGTTTTACCAAAGCTCTCGTGGGGCCGCACAGCACACGGGAGCTTTTTTTACTGCAAAAAAGACAAGGAGGCAGATATGTCAGATTTTTCCAGTCGTTTCATCCAGGAGACCTTTGACGAAGCAGGCCAGATTACCCACTGGTCCTATTGCTACCAAGAGAACTTTAACTATGGCTACGACGTAATGGATGCCTTGGGCCAGCGCTATCCAGACCGCCTGGCCATGCTGTGGCGGAATGACCGCGGGGAAGAGGTCCGCCTGACCTTTGGCCAGTTCAAAGATCTGAGCACCCAGGCCGCCAACCTTTTCCAGAGCCGGGGGCTGAAACGGGGTGATGTCATCCTGTCTGCCCTGCGCACCCACTGGTCCTATTGGGTGGTGGCCCTGGCCGCCCATAAGCTGGGGCTGGTCCTCTCCCCGGTTTATTACCGGCTGACCCAAAAAGATTTCCTCTACCGCATGGAAAAGTCCAAGGCCCGCTGCGTCGTCACCTGCCGGGAGGGGCAGGCAGAGGAACGGGTTTTGGCAGCCGCCCAAGAGGCCGGCGTTTCCCTGCGCTTTTCCCTCGGTGGCGGCGAGGGCTTTGAAGACTTCCTGCCCGCCCTGGCCACCCAGCCCACCACCATGGAGCGGGTGGAGACCCACTGGAATGACCCCATCCTGCTCTACTTTACCTCGGGCACCACAGGCCTGCCCAAAGGTGTCCTCCACAACCACGTCTTTACCCTGGCCAACCACTGGGGCGCCCGCTACATGCAGGATACCCACGACGGCTCCCTCCATTTCGCCACGGGCGACACCGGTTGGGAGGTGGTCTCAGGGACCAAGTTCTACGGCCAGTGGCTCCATCTGGGGGCCCTGCTGGTCTATGACTATGACCGCTTCCCCCCGGAAAAGGTGTTGGCCTGCCTGGAGGAAGTGCGGGCCACAGGGATGATGGCGCAGCCCACCGTTTACCGGATGCTCACTGCCGTGGGCATGGATAAGTATGACCTGTCTTCCATCACCAACTATGCCGTGGGGGGAGAAAAGCTCCCCCTGGACCTGGCGCAAAAGGTAAAGGAGCAGACTGGCCACGTCCTCCACGAGGGATATGCCCAGTCTGAAGCCGGCCTCATCGCCTCGGCTTCTAAGGTGATGGGCCGGAAGGACGGCTCTGTGGGGAAAATCCTGCCCAAGTACCACGTGGAGCTGCTGAAGGAAGACGGCACCTTTGCCCAGCCGGGGGAAGAAGGGGAGATCATCATCGTGGCAGACAAGGGCCACCGCCCAGAGGGCCTGATGATGGGCTACTTTGCCGACGAAGAGGCCAACCGCCGCCTGTGGGACGGGGACTACTTCCACACCGGGGATATGGCCACCCGGGATGAGGACGACTTCCTCTACTATCGGGGCCGGTCCGACGGCATCATCAAGACCAAGGGCTATCGGGTGAGCCCCGTGGAGATCGAGGACGCCCTCACCCTCCACCCTGCCGTCTTTGAGTGCCTGGCCACCGGGGAACCCGACCCCGACCTGGGGCAGCGGGTGAAGGTCTATGTGGCTCTGGCCCCTGGCTATTCTCCCAGCCAGGCCCTGATGGACGAGCTCATGGCCTTCCACAACGACAACTGCGCCGGCTTCAAAAAGATCCGGGAGCTGGCCTTCGTGGACGCCTTAGCCCACAATTCCAACGGCAAACTCATTCGGGGACAGTTTAGAACCAAAGACTGATTCCTCCCTCTCCATTCCAACAGGCGCCAGCCCTGAACCCCTTTCCGGCGGTTCAGGGCTTTTGGCATATTCCTACCATTTTGGGTTGACATATTTTTACTCACCTTTTATAATAAAAAAGAAAATGATTAGAAAAGAA
>DBEYYM010000002.1:0-26827 GCA_048184675.1 Evtepia sp.
CTCTTAAAACGGAACGGCAGCGGCATGGGAAGCCGCTGCCGTTCTCTTTTTTTCTTTCCATTCTCCCACTTCCACGGAAGCCTATGTCCCCAAAAAACAGTCTAAACAGGACGGTTTTTCTTTCTTTCAGATTATTAAGAAAAGAATATACCTTTTGCACGAAAAAAACGAGGCCTTAAGATTGATTTTCGTCATTCTATGTGGTATTGTGTAACCGTGCAATACAATTTGTCCTTGGCCGGAAACGATTGTCAAAATCCTGTCACCATGACAGCGCTTTCAGTCAAGCAGGCCAGTTGGTTCTCACCAATGAAACAAAGGAGAAAATACCGTCATGAATTTTGAACTGAACGAACAACAGCTTTCCATTCAGAAATTGGCCCGTGACTTTACCGAAAAAAAGGTCGCTCCCAACGTTCTCGAGCGTGATGAGACCCGCGTCTATGACCTGGAGCTCTATAAAGAAATGACCCGGCTGGGCTTTATCGGCCTGCCTTATGCCAAGGAATATGGCGGCCAGGGCCTGGGCTATATGGAGTATGCCCTGGCCATTGAGGAGATCTCCAAGGTAGATCCCTCCCTGTCCGTCTCCTTCTCCGTGGCCACCTCTCTGTACGGCGGCAGCCTGTACTTCTCCGAGGCCACAGATGAGCAACTTAAGCGCTTCATGCCCCCCGTCTTTGAGGGCGGCCACCTGGGCTCCTTCGGCCTGACCGAGCACACCGCCGGCTCCGATGTCAGCGGCATGCTCACCTTTGCTGAGCGGGATGGCGATGAGTATATTATCAACGGCAGCAAGTGCTTTATCACCAACGGCCCCCTGTCCGACTACTTCTGCGTCTATGCCCTCACCGACCACGAGCTGGGCCCCAAGAGCATGGCCACCTTCGTGGTGGAGCGGGAGACCCCCGGCTTCTCCATCGGCGCCCGGCACAACACCATGGGCATCCGCAGCGCCATGGTCAGCGAGCTTCACTTCGACAACGTCCGCGTCCCCGTGGCCAACATGGTGACCCCTCCCGGCAAGGGCTTTGCCGCAGCCATGAAGACCCTGGACGGCGGCCGCATCGGCATCGCTTCCCAGGCCCTGGGCATTGCTGAGGGCGCCTTCGAAATCGCCCGGAAGTATCTGATGGAGCGCCAGCAGTTCAAAAAGCCTCTGTATAAGAACCAGCACCTGGCTTTCCGCATGGTGGACCTGGCCAACGAGATCGAGATGGCCAAATACATGGTCTATAAGGCAGCCTGCGATAAGGACTCCCACAAGCCCTTCTCCACCTCCGCTGCCAAGGCAAAGCTCATTGCCGCCGAGACCGCCATGCACGTGACCACCGATGCAGTGCAGATGCTGGGCGGCAACGGCTACATGAAGGAGTATCACGTGGAGCGCCTCATGCGCGACGCCAAGATCACCCAGATCTATGAGGGCACCAGTGAGATCCAGAAGATCGTTCTGTCCAAGCAGATGTTTGTATAATCTCCCTCCGCTTTCTACATAGACGTTTTTTCATAAATGTCTCCTTTCTACCTCCAACCGCCAGCCTCAAATCATGGGGCTGGCGGTTGGACCCTTTTGGGGGGAGGACACAAAAAAGCACCCCGTCCACCTTTGGGTGGTCGGGGTGCCGCTTTTCTTATTTCAGGGCTTCATCGTAACCGGCCCGCTCGCCGCCGATAAACTTGGGGCGGACCCGGGCGGCCAGAAGGATAGCCTCTCCCACCTGCTTCTGCTCCAGCCGGACGGGAACCGCCACGTGCTTCAGGTGCATGCCGATGAGGGTGCCGCCGATGTCCAGCCCGGCGTCGGCCTGAATCCCCTCCAAGGCCACGGGATGGCGGAAGCCATGATAGCAAGCTGTGGCAAAGGAGCCCCCCGCCTTGGGCTGGGGCACCACATTGCAGATGGACGCAAAGGGGACCGCCTCGGCCTCCACAATAATGGCCCGGTTCAGGTGCTCACAGCACTGGGCGGCCAGATAAATCCCCTGGGGCTCCAGAACCTCCTGAATCCCCTCGTAGATGGCCTGGCCCAATTCCGGGCTGGAATAGCTGCCCACTTTATGGCCGGTAACCTCGCTGGTGGAGCAGCCCACCACCAGGATTTGGCCTTTTTGAAGCTTCGCCGCCTGGCAAATCTGCTGGGCAGCGGCTTTTGCATCTTCGCGAACCTTCGCTAACATACTAACACCTCGACATCATTTGTTTTTCCTGCTTTACCAAGGGTGCTTTCTTTCCTAGTCTATTATAGCGAAAACTGACCCCTTTCATAGGGCCACCAAGGGAATTTTTTATAAGGTCAGTTCCCATTCACTGACCGCCGGACTGTTCCCACCGGCGCTGGACAGCCTTTTTCCGGTGGACCATCCCCCACAAAATCACCCGCATCAGCTCCGAGGCAATGAGGATGCCCCCCACAATGCCCAGGGCCACCAGGCCGGTCTCCTTCCCCTTTTGGATCACGGTGGCCATATCCCCGTTAATGAGGGCGTTCATGGTGTAATACAAAGCACCGCCGGGGAGAAGGGGGATGATGCCGGGAATGAGGAAAATGTTGGCCGGGGCTTTCCGCAGGCGGGCCAGGGTCTCCGCCCAAAGGCAGATCCCCATGGAGGCCACCAGGGCGCTGAGGAAAACATTGTGGTCTCTCCCCAGCACCAGCAGATACAGCAGCCAGGACAGGGCGCCCCCCAGGGTGGCCAGCAGCAGGTGGCGGGGGCGCACATGGAAAAAGAGGGCAAAGGCAAAGGTGCCCAGGCCTGCACATAGGATTTGCAAAAGTCCTTCTCTCATACCAAGCTCCCTCCCATCATCAAAGACACGGCATAGCCCACCGCAATGGCCCCTGCAATGAGCAGGGCCTCCACAATGCGGTAAAGCCCCGTAAGGATATCCGCATAAAAGAACTCCCGCACCCCGTTGACAATGACCAGCCCGGGGATAAAAAGCATAATATCGCCAATCATAATGAGATCCAGATTGACGCCAAAGCCCATTCCCACACAGGCCTGGGCCAGCAGCCCCGAAAGGAAACAGGCCAGGGTGGTGTAAATGATCCGGTTCTGGTGGTGCACCCGGCGCAGCTGCTCCATCAGGTAAATGATTCCCCCGATGAACCCAGAGGCCAACCCATCGATTAACCCCCCGCCGAAGAACACCGCAAAGGCCCCAGATCCCAGCAGATAGCCCACCAGCTCCCGCCAGGACCACCGCAGGGCCGGCCGGTTCAGGCACAGGGGAAGGTGCTCCAGAGGGGGCGGGGCAGCGCAGATTTGCCGGGCGGCAGCGTTGAGGGTTTCCAGGCGCTCCAGATCGGTGCCGGTTTTGTCCGGCAGAATCATGCAGGTGCTGGTGTAGTGCTCTCCAGCTGGGGTTTTCACCGTCACCGCCGCCTGGGTGGCAATGGTGTGGGCGTCCAAAACCTCCAGGTCATAGGCCCGGAAAATCCGGGCCATGGTGTTTTCCGCCCGCCAGGCCTCGGCCCCGCACTCCATCATCTGCCGGCCGATGTTTAGGGTGTATTCCACCAGGGCCTCACATTCCATTCTTGTCATGGGGATCCTCCCTTCTGTCACATCGCGTTCAAGGATGCCATATCTTACTCCAATCCGCCGCCAATTACAAGCGGCGAATCCCACAGAAAGGCCGGCGGACACCTGAAATTTTTTTGAAGAAACCCCTTAGACAATTCTCTCATTGACGGCGTCCACAAAATGTCATACAATGAAAAAAGAGATACACAAGCCCCCAGCCAAACAAGGAGGATGCCTATGTGGAATCGCGCTTATTACAAGGAAACCGGTCGCGCTGTCTTTTTGAACGACTATTGGCCCGCCGTGGGCGTAAGTCTGCTGCTGACCTTGCTGGCCGGGGACAACATCACTGTCCGCATCAACGACCTGTCGGAAACCCTCATTGATTTCACCCAGATGGTCCATGGCCCCTGGTCCGACCACACCATGGATCTAATCTACGTCCTGGAGCACTACTCCAGCCTGCTGGCCCCCTTTGCCATTTCTCTCGGGATGGGCAGTGTGGTGATCCAGCTGCTGGTGACCAATCCCTTTGAGGTGGGGGTTAACCGCTTTTTCCTGGAGAGCTCCCCCACCCAAAGCGTGCCCTTTTCCCGGGTGGCCTTTGGGTTCAGCGCCAACTATGGCAACGTGATCCTCACCCGGTTTCTCCAGTCTCTGTACACCTGCCTGTGGACCCTGCTGTTCATCGTTCCGGGGATCATCCGGTCCTTTGGCTACTTTGCCGTCCCCTTCCTCCTGGCAGAAAACCCCAACCTGCACCACAGCCGGGCCATCCAGCTGAGCCTGGATATGACCCAGGGCTATAAATGGGATATCTTTGTCACCCTGTTAAGCTTCCTCGGCTGGCAGATTCTCAGCGGCCTAACCTTTGGGATCTTGGGTGTTTTCTATGTGAACCCCTACTACTATGCCACCCGGGCAGAAATGTACCGGGCCCTGCGGAAGAATGCTTTGGAGAAGGGAATCGCCACGGCAGAGGAGCTGCCCGGTGTTACGCCGCCCTACACTGAAAGGAGAGAGCTGCCATGAGAAAATACTTGCTGTTGTCCCTCCTTCTGCTGGCCACCCTGACCCTGGCCGCCTGCGGTGAGAAAGGCGACGCCACCCCCATGCCCACCGACGGCGGGGACGAGGCCCAGATCCAGCTGGACCCCACCGATCCCCTGGTCAGCTATCTGGATCTGAGCCAGTTGGACCAGGAAACCCTGGCCGCCTGCACCCAGAATCTGAACCTGGAAAGTGAGAACAACGGAGTGACCGTGAAGCTCCACAAAGCCATGGGCGACGCCATGACCCTGTATCTCACCCTAGATGTCATCTATCCCGAGACCATGGAGCTGCAGGACCCCCGCACCTATGGCGCCACCCTGACAGAAATGACCCTGACCGTAGAGGGCGGCCAAACCATCAACCTGGATGTGCAGGTCCAGCAGATCCAGGATTACACCATGTCCTATATTCTCAGAGCCGCCTGTAACAAGGAGGTCCTCATCCAGGGAAAGGCAGTTACCCTGGCCCTGTCAGATGATCTGGCCGGGGGGTCCACCCACACCTTCCAGTGGACAGTGGAGACCCAAGCCCCCTTCCAATATGCCGACCTGAAGGATGACGCCGGCACCATGGTGGGCACCGTCATCCTCTCCCCCTTCGCTCTGTCCTCTGATGTCTGGAAGCCAGACAGTCTGGACCAGGACCAGGTGGTGGACAACCTGGTGCTTCTGGATCTTGATGGCAATGCCATCTCCCACAACGCCGCTGGGGTTGGCGCCGGCACCGGAACCCTCCACCTGGAATACCGCTTCTTCGCCCCGGTGGATCTCAGCACTGCAGCCACCGTCCAAATCGGCCCCTATTCCGCACAACTGAACCCGTAACATTTCCACCGGAGGGGCAACCCTCCGGCGGTTCTTTTTCCAGCGCCACAGGGCCCATCGTTGCCATTTTGATGCCCTTTTGTGGTATCCTTTGCCCAAAAAACAAGGAGGGATCCCCATGCCCAGAATTTTAATCGTGGAGGACGAGCGCCCCATCGCTGATCTCATCCACATGAGCCTGAAAACCGCAGGGTACCCCTGTGACTGGGCCGCCGACGGGGACCAGGGGGCCGACCTGGCCGCCTCCGGCCGCTATGACCTGGCCTTGGTGGACGTGATGCTCCCCCACACCGACGGCTTTGCCCTGCTGGAATACTTTCAGTCCCTGGACCTCCCCGTCATTTTCGTCACCGCCCGCTCCGCCGTCTCCGACCGGGTGCGTGGGCTAAGGCTGGGGGCCGAGGACTATATTGTCAAGCCCTTTGACGTGGCCGAGCTCCTGGCCCGGGTAGAGACCGTCTTGCGGCGGTTTCAGAAAACCGAAGAGATCATCACCCTGGCCGGCCTGCGGGTGGACCCCCGGGCCCACCAGGTTTGGCGGGGAGAGGAGGAAATTGCCCTGACTCCCAAGGAGTATGACCTGCTCCTCCTTTTCCTCCACAACCCCAACGCCGCCCTTTACCGGGACACCATTTATGAGCGGGTGTGGGGCGGGGAGCTGGCCTACGGCAGCAAGACCGTGGACCTCCACGTCCAGCGACTGCGGAAAAAGGTAGGCTGGGAAAAGGTCCTCCAGGCCGTCAGCAAGGTGGGCTACCGCTTGGAGGTCAGCCCATGAAATTTCGCCTGAAAACCACCCTGTGCATGGTCTGCTTGGTCTCCCTCCTCTTCGGCGGGGGGAGCTGCGCCCTGATCTCCCTGTCCTTTCAGGGGGCCCTGGACCGGGAGCAGGAAGCGGCCAAGTCGGCCTACGACCTGCTCCTGCACACCCTGCAGCTGATCGAGGGCATGGAGGTCTGGACCTCCGCCCAGGACGTGATCCAGGTGGTCCAGCAGCTCTCTGACCAGGGCAGCAGCGCCTACGCCGCCCTCTCCCTAACCCGCCAGGGGGAGGTCCTCCTCTCCCAGGGAACGGCGGCCAAGGGCTTTCTGGACCTGGAGGAGCTGGTGGACCAGGAGCACTACGCCCAGTCAGCCTTTTCGTTTGGGGATAAGCACTACCTCCAGCTCTCTGGCCAGCTGGAGATTCACGGGAGCAGTTTGCTGCTGAACGTGGCCTATGACATCTCCTCCATTTACGAAACCCGCCAGCAGCAGCAAAGCGCCTACGGGAAAATCTTCCTGGGCCTATTGGTGATCTGCGCCGTTCTGTCTTACAGCATCGCCTGGGTGCTCACCCGGCCCCTGGACAAGCTGGCCAGCACCGCCCAAAGGTTGGCCGACGGTGACCTGTCCTGCCGGGCAGAGATCCACACCCAGGATGAGCTGGGGGCTCTGGCCCAGGAGTTTGACGCCATGGCCCAGCGCCAGGAGGAGCATTTTGCCGCCTTAAAGGCCACCATGGAGGGCCAAGACCGGTTCATCGGCAGCTTCACCCACGAGCTGAAAACCCCCATGACCTCCATCCTGGGCTATGCCGACCTCCTCCGCCGGGGTACCCTCTCCCCTGAGGAGCAGGCCAGCGCTGCCGATTATATCTTTTCCGAGGGGAAGCGGCTGGAGCGGCTGTCTCTGAAGCTGCTGGACCTTTACCTGGCCCAGCACCAGGCCCTGCCCCTGGTGGCCACCTCCCCGGCAGGAATCCTTCAGGATGTGGCCGGCCACCTGGCCCCCGGGCTGGCAGAGCAGGGGATCACCCTCTCGGCCCAGGGCGAGCCGGGGCTGTGCCTGCTGGAGCCCGACCTGTTCCGCTCCCTCCTGCTGAACCTCATCGACAACAGCCGCAAGGCCATGGAGCACGGCGGGACCATTCTGGTTTCCACCGCCATGACCGAAGCCGGCTGCCGTCTTACCGTTCAGGACAACGGACAGGGCATGCCCCCAGAGGTGCTGGGGCACCTGACGGAGGCCTTTTACCGGGTGGACAAATCCCGCTCCCGGGCCCAGGGAGGCGCCGGGTTGGGGCTGGCCCTGTGCGACCGGATTGCCGCCCTTCACCAGGGGAGCCTCTCCTTTGAAAGCGCCCCGGGCCAGGGCACCACGGTGACCGTCTGTCTGGAAGGAGGCCGCCCATGAAGCATGCACGCAGCCTGTCCTTGGTTCTCTGCACCTGTCTGCTGGTGTCCGTGGGCTTCTCCCTGCCCTGGGTGGTCTCCGCCTGGCAGGACAGCGCCCAGAGCAGCCAGATCCAGCAGTATGCCGCCACCTCCGTGAATCAGACCGGGCCCTTGGAGCACCTAAGGCTGGCCGCCCACGGGTACAATAAGGTCTCCCTATCACAGTCCATCACCCATCTTTCCCTCTCCCAGGCCCAGAAGGCTGCCCAGGCCGCCTTAGATGCCATGGCAGAGCTCCAGTTTGACGCCTTTCCCTCCGATCTCTTTGGGGACCACCAGCAGTGGACCCTCTCCTCCGTCGAGCCCTTTGTGGCGGTGAGCAGGGAGATCACCTACGTCACCGAGGGGAAGACCCATTCTGAGACCGGGGACTCCCAAGGAGACACCGGTCTCAGCCAGACGGCAGAGGCCTCTGCCGCCATTTTTTGGCAGTGCTCCTTCACTGGGGAAACAGACAGCTTGGAGCTGATCCTGGATGACGAGACGGGAAAAATGCTGGCCTTTTGCTATACCTTCCAGCCCGGCCTGGCGGATGCTTCCTCCCAGGACAAGTTCACCGTCACTCCTTCCCTTTCCCTGGAGGACACCCTCCGCATGACAGAATTCTGCCAGCAATACTACAATCTCAGCGCAGAGGACTTTTCCGAGCCCCTGGCCAGCTTTGAGGGCAACTACTTGCTGCAGCTCAAAGACCCTCAGGGAGATCAGATCAACCTCTCCCTGTCCGCAGATGCCCTGCAAGTGGTGGACCTCTATGAAAATAAGGATGCCCAGACCCAGTATACCCTCGCGTTCAACTGTTCCGCCACCCAGGTTAAACAGTTCCAAAGCTGATGCTGTTTTGATGGGGAACAGAGGCTCCTTGGCGGCTGGTCCCTGATACACTGATCTCACAACTTGTGAGGTGAGTGTATGAAGCAGCGCAATCTTCTTTTCGTGTTCCTGGCCTTGCTGGTGGTGCTCTCCGGCCTGCTGATTTGGCTGGGCCGCCGGGCAGAAACCCTGCCTGATCCCACAGACAGCGGACAGGCCGCCCTTCCCACCGGCACCACCCAGAACGCCACAGACCCCGACGACTGGCGGCTGACCCTAGTAAACCCCTGGCACCCCATGGCCGAGGGCTATGTGCCGGAGCTGGCCCAGGTGGAGAACGGCTACCAGGTGGACACCCGCTGCGCCGATGCCCTGGAAGCCATGCTGGCCGGCTGCCGGGCCGCTGGCCTCTCCCCTCTGATCTGCTCGGCCTACCGCACCCAGGAAAAGCAGACCACTCTGTACAACAACCTGGTGAATAAGCTGCTGGCCCAAGGATACACCCAGGCCGACGCCGAAGCCAAAGCGGGCACCGAGGTAGCCCGCCCCGGCACCAGCGAGCACCAGCTGGGCCTGGCGGTGGACATTGTGGATCAGAGCTACCAGGTGCTGGACCAAGCCCAGGAGGACACCGCCGTGCAGCGGTGGCTCATGGCCCACTGCTGGGAATATGGCTTTATCCTGCGGTATCCCACCGACAAGAGCGACGTGACGGGGATCATCTATGAGCCCTGGCACTACCGCTATGTGGGGGAGGACTATGCCCAGGAGATCCAGGCCTCTGGGCTGTGCCTGGAGGAATACTTGGCGGCCAGCATAGTGTGAGGGGTAGCCTCTGCCCCCTGAAAAAAGAAAAACCGTCCCGCTCGGTCCTTGATGACCGGAGCGGGACGGTTTCTTTTGGGCGTTAGTTCAAAAAGTCTTTCAGCTTCTTGGAGCGGCTGGGGTGACGCAGCTTCCGCAGGGCCTTGGCCTCGATCTGGCGGATACGCTCCCGGGTAACGTTAAACTCCTTGCCCACCTCTTCCAGGGTGCGGGTGCGGCCGTCCTCAATGCCGAAGCGGAGCTTCAGGACCTTTTCCTCCCGGGGGGTCAGGGTGGACAGCACATCCACCAGCTGCTCCTTCAGAAGGGTGAAGGAGGCTGCCTCAGAGGGCTCGGAGGCGTCTTCGTCGGGGATGAAGTCGCCCAGGTGGGAGTCCTCCTCCTCGCCGATGGGGGTCTCCAAGCTGACGGGTTCCTGGGCAATTTTCAAAATCTCACGCACCTTGTCCACAGGCATGTTCATCTCCTCGGAGATTTCCTCCGGGGTGGGGTCGTGGCCCAGCTCCTGGAGCAGCTGCCGGGAGACCCGGATGACCTTGTTAATGGTCTCCACCATGTGGACGGGGATGCGGATGGTCCGGGCCTGGTCGGCGATGGCCCGGGTGATGGCCTGGCGAATCCACCAGGTGGCGTAGGTGGAGAACTTATAGCCCTTGGTGTAGTCAAACTTCTCCACAGCCTTAATAAGGCCCAGGTTCCCCTCCTGAATCAGGTCCAGGAAGAGCATGCCCCGGCCCACATAGCGCTTGGCAATGGAGACCACCAGGCGGAGGTTGGCCTCGGCCAGGTTCTGCTTGGCCCGCTCGCCGGCTTTGATGAGCTTTTCCATCTCCCGGCGGGTTTCTTCGTCCAGTTCAACGCCCTCGGCTTCCATTTCTTCCAGCTGCTTTTTGGTCTCCTGACCGGTGACCATGGTCTGGGCCAGGGCCACCTCCTGTTCGCTGGTGAGCAGATCCACCTTGCCGATCTCCTTGAGATACATGCGCACGGGGTCGTCAATGCCGAAGGAGTCCACCAGGGTGTTGGGGTCCACGATCTCCTCCTCGGGGATCTCCTCGATCTCTTCAATGGGGGGCATGTTGTCCCCGTTGAGCTCGGGCAGGTAATCCTCGCCGGCGGTATCGATGCCCATGTTCTCCAGCACATCGTAAATCTTGTCCATCTGCTCGGATTCCAGGTCGATCTCTTCCAGGGCCTCCATCAGCTCGTTGGAAGACAGACGGCCCTTTTTCCGGCCCTTGTCCAGCAGGTCTCCCAGCTTCTCTGCGCCGTTGAGGCCGGCTACAATTTTCATAATCTCGGCCTTGCCTGCCTGGAGCTGTTCCTCGGTCACGTGGATCAGCTTTTCCTTTTCCCGCTTATTTTCCGGTGCTTTTTTTTCGCTCATGGTGATCCATCTCCTATATACTTTTCTTTTTCCGATAGGTTTCCCTTGCGGCCAAAAGCACCGCTTCATCGGTTGTGGTTTGCTGTTTCATGCGCTCTGTGTCCAGCACTGCCCGGTAGTCGGCCATGGCCTTCTCTCCATTTTCCAGGGCGGTGGGCTGGCCTAGAATCTCAGCCAGCAGGGCGATTTCCTCCCCCTCCAGCTCCCCTTCCAGCGCGCCCAGCTGCAGGGGGCGGCCGGCGTTCAGCCGGTCCAGCAAAACGCTGTAAATCTTCCCCAGCACCGGGGAAGAAAAGTGCTCCGCAGCCAGCCCCTGGGTCTGTTTGACCAGGGAGGCGTCCAGCATCAGCAGCCGCAGGATTCCCTCCTCTGCCCGGGCAGACCGGGGATTTTCATACCGCAGCTGCCGGGCCTTGGGCTGGATTTGATTGACTGGGGTCAGGGTCCGGCGGGCCTGCTTTTTCTTGGCCGAGCGCAGGCGCTGGTCTTGGCAGCGCTGAATTTCCTGGAGCAGGGCACTCTTCCCCACCCCGGTGGTTTCGGCCAGCTGGCCGGCGTAAACCTCCCGCTCCACGGGGCTGTCCAGCTCAGACAGGAGCAGGGCACCTGCCCGGGCAAACTCGGTCTTTTGCACCGGGTCGGCCAGGTCATACTTGCTTTGGAGCTGGCGGAGGTTATATTCAATGTAATTTTCCGACTGATCCAGCAGCCGGGCAAAGGCATCGGGGCCAAATTTCTGGATGAATTCGTCGGGGTCCTTCGCCCCGGTGACCCGGAGGACCTTGACCTTCAGCCCCGTCTTTTCCAGCATAGGAATGGCCCGGTTGGCCGCCTGGACACCGGCGGTGTCGGCGTCGTAACAAATGACCACTTCTTTGGTAAACCGAGACAGGAGCTTGGCATGGTCGGCCGTTAGGGAGGTCCCTAGGCTGGCCACTGCGCAGTCAAACCCCGCCTGGTAGAGGGAAATGGTGTCCATGTACCCCTCGGTGAGAACGATCCGCCCCAGCTTGGTGTTTTTGGCCAGGTTCAGGGCGAAGAGGTTGCGGCTCTTGTTAAACACCGGGGTATCGGGAGAGTTTAAGTACTTGGGGGTTCCCTCTCCCAGCACCCGGCCCCCAAAGCCGATGACATCTCCCCGCAGGTCGATGATGGGGAACATGACCCGGTTTCGGAAGCGGTCGTAGATGCTCCCCTTCTGGTTGCTCACCGCCAGGCCCGCGTCCAGCAGGTCCCGCTTGTCATAGCCCTTTTGGGCCATGGCCTTAATGAGGCTGTCCCAGCTGTCCGGGGCGAAGCCCAGGCCAAAGCGGGTCATAATCCCCTTGGACAGCCCCCGGCGGCGGAGGTAGTTCAGCCCCTCCTGCCCCACGGGGCTGTGGAGCTGGCTGTGGAAAAACCGGGCGGCTTCCTTATTCAGGTTCAGCAGCCGGGCCCGTTTCCGGCGGCTGCCCTCGTCCATGTCCCCCTCGGGAAACTCCATACCCGCTCGCTTGGCCAGCAGGCGGAGGGTATCCACAAAGGGCAGGTTCTCCACGTCCATCACAAAGGAGATCACCCCGCCCCCCTTCCCGCAGCCAAAGCAGTGGTAGAGCTGCCGGTCGGGCAGCACGTGGAAGGAAGGGGTTTTCTCTCCATGGAAGGGGCACAGGCCCCAATAGCTCCCCCCCTTGGGGGTCAGGGTTACATAGTCAGAGACCACGTCAACAATATCGCTTCTTGCCACAAGCTCATCCTTAAAGGATGCCGGAACTGCCACCGCGGTCCCCTCCTCTCCGTTGTTTCACTTTACCGACCAGGCCAGGGGGATAAAAACCTCACTGTATTTTTCCACCGCATAGTTGTCGGTCATGCCGGCGATATAGTCGCACACTGCCCGGTCAATCCCCTCCCGCATGCGGATATCTTGGTAATCGGGAGGGAGCTCGTCCGGGTTTTTCTGATAGTGCTCAAAGAGCCGGGCAATCATGGCCTGGGCCTTGGACTCCTCCCCCTTGGCGATGGGGTTGTGATAGACCGCATCAAACATGAAGGTCCGCAGGTTGGCCATAGCCCGTCCACATTCTGGGGACTGGCAAATCTCGTTTTTTCCCTGGCTGGCCCGGATTACATCCCCGGTGAGGGTGTTGATCCGTTCCCCGTGGTCAAAGCCCAGCACCTGGGAGACATCCAAAGGGATATCCAGGGGGTAGATAATGCCCCCCCGCATGGCGTCGTCAATATCGTGGTTGATGTAAGCGATTTTATCCGATAGCCGGACCACCTGCCCCTCCAGGGTTTCTGCCCGGTCAGGGCCTGTGTGGCAGAGGATGCCCCGGCGGACCTCATAGCAGAGGTTCAGGCCCTCACCTCCCTTTTCCAACCGGTCCACCACCCGCAGAGACTGCTCGTTGTGCCGAAAGCCCCCGGTGAGAATCTCGTTGAGCACCCGCTCCCCGGCGTGGCCAAAGGGGGTGTGGCCCAGGTCGTGGCCCAAAGCGATGGCCTCGGTCAGGTCCTCGTTCAGCCGCAGGCCCCGGGCAATGGTCCGGGCAATCCGGGCCACCTCTAGGGTGTGGGTCATTCGGGTGCGGTAGTGGTCTCCCTCAGGCTGAAGGAAAACCTGGGTCTTGTGCATCAGCCGCCGGAAGGACTTGGTGTGGAGAATCCGGTCAATGTCCCGCTGGTAGCAGGTGCGGATTTGGCAGGGCTCCATGGGGCGCTGACGGCCTTTGGAATTGATTGCCAGGGCAGCATAGGGGGATAGATTTTGTTGTTCCAGAGCTTCTGTCATTTCCCGCAGGATCATAGGTATGCGCACCCCTTTCTACCTGGATTGGTCCTTTCGGTCCTCATTATTAACTATACGGAAAAAATCTTCAAATTCCTGCTAAAAAGAAAAACTTTTTATGAATTTATGGTATATATTTTGAAAATCTGGGAATTGGCCCGGGATGCAAAGCGGAATTTTTTCATTCCTGCCCCGTGGGCACGGCCTGGAAGGTCTCCCCCAGCTTCTCTGCTGCAATCTTCCCGGCGGTGAGCTCGGTGATGCGGGCCTCATAGGCCGGCCAGTTCTCCACCGGCAGCAGGGCGGGGATACGCACCTGGGCGCCGTACTCGATCTCCCCCAAAATGCCCTGGACGGCGGCGATCTCCAGTTTCATCCGCTCCAGCAGGTTATAGGGGCACTCCACCGCCGTCTGGGCCCACTGGCGGACCACCGCCAGGCCGGCCTCGTTCAGAGCATCTTTGGCAGACTTGGTATAGGCCCGCAGCAGGCCGCCGGTGCCCAAAAGGACTCCCCCAAAGTACCGGGTGACCACGCAGCAGACGTTTTCCACCCCTTCCCGGCGGAAGACCTCCAGCATGGGCTGGCCGGCAGTTCCCTGGGGTTCCCCGTCGTCAGAGTAGCGGGTGACGCCTCCCTCCCGCAGAAGATAGCACCAGCAGTTGTGGCGGGCGTCGTAGTGCTTGGCCTTCATCTGGGCAATCTTTTCCCGGGCCTCCTCCTCGGTCTCCACCCGCCACACGTGGCCGATGAAGCGGGAGCGCTTTTCGGTAAACTCGGTCTCGCTGTCTCGGGCGGGAACATAGTATTCTGCCATGGCTCAGTCCTCCCAGAATTCTTTTGCAGGCTGCCAGCCGTCGATGATATAGTCCTTCACCTGGCCCACGGTCTTTTCCGAGCAGACGGCCACCACCTGGATGGCCTCGCCATACTCCACCGACTCCACCTTGGCCTCCCGGTAGAGCATGTCCACCACGCCCCCCTTGTCATAGGGCAGGGCCAGGGTGACCCGGTGGAAACCCGTGTCCAGGCGCTTGCCGATTTTGGCCAGGAGCTGGTCTAGCCCCTCCCCGGTTTTGGCGGAGATGGAGACGATATCCTCCCCATGGGGGCGGATGTCCCCCACGTAGATATCGGATTTGTTAAACACCTCAATGCGCGGGGTGGCCTCTGCCCCCAGCTGGCGGATGAGGCTCTCCACCACCTCGGCCTGCTCCCGCCACTCGGGGTTGGAGGCGTCGATGACGTGGAGAATCAGGTCGGCATAGGCCAGCTCCTCCAAGGTAGCCTTGAAGGCCTCCACCAAATGGTGGGGGAGCTTTCGGATAAAGCCCACGGTGTCCGAGATGAGCACCGTGCAGGTGTCGGAGATTTCCAGGGTCCGGGTGGTGGTGTCCAGGGTATCGAAGAGACGGTTCCGGGCGGGGATTCCCGCGTGGGTCAGGGCGTTGAGCAGAGTGGACTTGCCGGCGTTGGTGTAGCCCACGATAGCCACCACGGGAATCTCGTTTTTCTCCCGCCGGTCCCGCTGGACGGCCCGGATCCGGCGGACCTCCTCCAGGTCCTCTGCCAGCTTGGCAATCTTCCGGCGGATGTGCCGGCGGTCGGTTTCCAGCTGGGTCTCGCCAGGGCCACGGGTGCCAATGGGGGACTTACCGCCGGAGGCCGTCTGGCGAACCAGATGGCCCCACATGCCGGTGAGCCTTGGCAGCAGGTATTTATACTGGGCCAGCTCCACCTGAAGCCGGCCCTCTTTGGTCCGGGCCCGCTGGGCAAAGATATCCAAAATAAGCCCCGCCCGGTCGATGACCTGGGCCCCCACCTCTTCGGTGAGCACCCGCTGCTGGGAGGGAGAGAGCTCGTTATCAAAAACCACCAGGTCGGCTTCCTGGGCCCTTACCAGCTCGGCCACCTCGGCCACCTTGCCCTCGCCGATGAAGGTCCGGGCCTCGGGGGTGTCCCGGTTCTGGAGGATCATCCCCACGCACGCCCCGCCGGCGGTTTCCAGCAGGGCAGCCAGCTCCTCCAGGGTGGTTTCACTGGCGTTGTCCTCCCGGGGCAGGCTGTTGGCGCTCAGCCCCACCAGGACGGCGCGGTTTCGTTTTTCTTCCGTCGTGTAATCTGTCATAAAAAGCCTCCTTTGTGGGATATTGGGAGAGAGTTTATGGGGTCACCAGCACTTGGGTGATCTCCCCGATATACATCCGGTGATAATCCTTGGCTTCGTAATGGCTCAGGGCGTCGGGGTCCATGTGGGCCGGGTCCAGGTCATTCCAATAGCGTTTTTTGCACACCAGGACCAACTTGGCCTCCTCAATATAGGGCGCCTGACCGGCCGCTGCCACGTGGAAGCCGCAGGCGGCAAACTTATCCTCTTCCCGGCCGCTGACCGCGCCGCAGTAGGCCAGCTGCTTTTTCCATTGGGGGCCAAAAAAGGAGAGGGTAAAGGTGTCATTTTCCTCCAAAAAGGTATAGGTATACCGCTGGGGCCGCACATAAATGGTGGCCACCGGCTTGTTCCACAGCACCCCTAGGCCGCCCCAGCTGGCGGTCATGGTGTTGCAGTGGTCAGGGGTGCCGGCGGTAATCAGGGTCCAGCGCTCCCCAATGAGGGAAAAAACATTTTCCTGCAATTCTTTGGGTGCTATTTCTCGAAACATCATTGTGCCTCCTTATCCAATCAAAGTTGTACCTGGCGCAGCTTTACTCTGTCCAGTCTATGCAAAAGTCCAGGCCCGGACACCATGGCGGGAAAAATTTTTCTTTTCCCACGCTGGGCACGCCCTGGGTTTGGGCCCGGAGGGACTAAAACAATGGAAAAACCCGTGCCGAAAAGGGCACGGGTCCAAAGACAAAATCTTTTAGTTTTCCAAACCGAACTTTTTGTTGAAGCGGCTGACGCGTCCGCCAGTATCCACCATCTTCTGCTTGCCGGTGAAGAAGGGGTGACACTTGGAGCAAACTTCTACTCGGATGTCTTTCTTAGTAGATCTTGTCTCGATCACATTGCCACAAGCACATCTGATTGTGGTCTGCTCGTAGTTGGGATGGATGCCTTCCTTCATGAGTGTTCACCTCTTTCTGCTGTCAAAAAATGATTGCGCCTTGCAAGCGCATGACATATAATACCACTTCCAGCGGAAAAATGCAACTCTTTTTTTCAGAATTATTTCATTTTTTTCGCGTTTTTATGGCAGCTCCACCCCGATGCCTGGGCGCAAAAACCAGAGCAGACGCCGGATAACCGGCTTTCCCGTCAGCGTTTCCAGGGCGTAAGCATATGCCGCCATCTGGCCCTGGTACCGCTGGGCTCGGGTGGAAACCTGGTCGCCAAAGACCCGGTCGGTTTTGAAATCCACCAGGGTGATGCCCGCCTGTGTTTCAAACCAGCAATCGATGACCCCCTGGAGCAGCACAGTGTCCCCTTCCGGGGCCTCGGGGTAAAACCGCCTGGCCTCGGACAAGAGGGAAAAGGGAAACTCCCGGTGAAGGGCTCTGCACGCCCGGAGCTGCTGGCCCACCTCCCCGGCAAAAAACCGGGCTATGGCAGCGGGGTCCACTGCCTGGGCCTGGAGTTCAGTGAGGTATTGTTCCGCCGTCAGCCGGGCCAGCTCTGCCCGGACCGCCTCCACAGAGCCTGTGTTTTCCAGGCGGATGCACTGCATGACCGTGTGCATGGCGGTGCCCCGCTGGGCAGCGGTGAGGCCCAGGGCCTCCTGGGCAAATTGAGGCCGGTAGAAGGGGGCAGGGCCCTCCTCTTCCCGATCTTCCAAAAGGAAAACCCCCGGTTCTTCCTGGGATGGAATGCGCACCTGGGTGGCCGTCACCTTGGCCGGGGTGGCCGCCGCCCTTTCATAGGGATAGCGCCACTGGAGCTGGCTTAGCACCTCCTGGGGTGTGAGGGTTGGGCCCTCCCCTTCTTCCTTGGCTTTCTCTTGGCGGACGGTCTCCTGGGAAACCACGCCCCCGTGATACTGGATGCGCCAGGGCGCGCCAAAGGTCACCCCAGACAGGGGCAACGCCTCCCGCCCGATGACAGCCCGCAGGGCCTCTCCATCCGGTCGGGCCAGGGCGGTGAGCAGCAGCCACTGGCCCACGCTGGAGCATCCGGCCAGCACCCGGGGATCTGCCGGGCAGGTAACGCTTTCCGCCAGGCCCTTGATGTCCGCCAGCCCATAAGACAGGGCATGGGTGAGGATGAGCTTCTCCTTGGCCCGGGTCATGGCCACATAGAGCAGGCGCATCTCCTCTGCCAGCAGTTCCTTTTTCAGGGCCAAGGCCACCCCTGTCCGGGCCAGGGTGGAAAACTCCACCATGGTCTCCCGGTCCAGTCCTTTGGGTCCCAGCCCCAGCTTGGGGTGGAAGAGGACGGGCTTTTGCAGATCCGCGTAATTAAACCGCCGCCCCAGGCCGCAGAGGAAGACCACAGGGTACTCCAACCCCTTGGACCGGTGAATGGAGAGAATTTTCACCCCGGCCTGCTCTTTGGGGGCCGCCGGGGCCGACCGAAGGCCTCCGCTCTCCCGCACCCGGTTCAGGTGGAGGAGAAAGCCAAAGAGCCCCTTGTGCCCGGTGCCCTCAAAGCGCCGGGCCAGCTCGTAAAAGGCCAGCAGGTTGTCCCGGCGCTTTTCTCCCCCGGGCAGAGCGGAAAAGATCTCCAGCATATCCGTGCGGCGGTAGAGGTCCCACAGCAGCTGGTGGCTGCTCTGCTCTCCGGCCCCGAAGCGCAGAGCCTCCAGGTCCTCTAAAAATTCCACGCAGTCGGCCCAGCCGGCTTGGGCTGCCGCCTGAAGGGCTGTGTAGAAGTCCCCCTCTGCCAGCCCCCGGATCTCCGCCAGCCGGTCTCCGGTGAAGCCCACCAGAGGGGAGCGGAGCACCGCCAGCAGCGGGATATCCTGCCGGGGGTTGTCGATGATCTGCAGCCAGGAGAGGGCCACGGAGATCTCTGTGGTCTCAAAGAGATCGCTCCCCTCCTCGGCCGACCAGCCCACCCCCTGCTCCTCCAGAGCCAGGGTATAGTAGTGGCGCACAGGGCCGGGGGAGCGCAGGAGGATGGCAATGTCATCGGGCCGGAGGGGCCGGGTGCCCCCCTGGCCGTCGGAGACGGGAAATTCCTCCCGCAAAAGCTGGGCAATTTCCTTGGCCACGAACCTGGCTTCTAAGTAGTTTCGGTTCTGCTTTTCCTGGGTCAGGGCGGGGTCCTGGGTGAAATCCAGCACGTGGTACTCGGTCTCGTAGCCCTCCCCTGCCGGGAAGGTTCCCCCGGGGTACAGGGCCTCCTCATCGGTGTAGTCCATCTCCCCCAGCTGCCGGGACATGATATTCCGGAAGAGGTCATTGGCGGCCTCTAGCACCTGGGGCCGGGAGCGGAAGTTTTTGGACATGGTGATCCGCCGGTCTTCCCCCGCCCGGGCCTGATCGTAGGGGGCGAAGGTCCGGTATTTTTCCAAAAATATAGTGGGGTCAGCCAGGCGGAAGCGGTAGATGGACTGCTTCACATCCCCCACCATGAAGAGATTCTTCCCCTCCTGGGACAAGGCCTGGAAGATGGTGTTCTGCACCTGGTTGGTGTCCTGGTACTCGTCCACCATGATTTCAGCATACCGGCTGCCCCACTGGCGGGCCAGGTCGGTGGGCTGGCCCCCTTCGTCCACCAGCAGGCGGACGGCCAGGTGCTCCAGGTCGGAGAAATCCAGCAGGGCCCGTTTTTGCTTCTCAGCTGCATAGGCCCGGGAGAAGTCCTCCACCAGGTCCAGCAGCCCCGCCATGGCGGGGTAAACCAGAGCCATGTCCTCCAGCAGGTCTCTGCTGGGGCTGGCCAGCTGCTTTTCCAGCTCCTCCACCGCCTTTTTGCAGCGGGTGCGGATGGCCTTGATTTGCTCCTGGGCCTCGGGATCCTCCACCCCCCGGGCAGCTTTCAGCTTGGGGAAGGGGATCTCCACCCCTGCGGCCTGGTCCCATCCCTGCTCGGCCCCCTGAGCGAAGGCTTCCAGCCCCAGCTGGGTGGCCCGGAGGCTGTCCAGATAGGCCTTTTCCAGCACCGGATCTCCCAGCGCCAGCTGGCAGGCCCGCTCCATTTGGGCCGCCCAATAGCGGGCGGTCTCCTTGGCCTCCTCCAGCAGGAGGGACCCCCAGGGGGTCTGGCCCACGTCGGTGATTCCCTCCAGGTTCAGCGCCTCCCGCTGCTGGGCCAGCCAGGCCAGGGGATCTGCGTCACTCTGGATTTTCCCATAGACGTCCAGAGTGATATCCATCAGACGACTGTCGTCCCGGCCGGCAGAGAGGATGTCCAGCAGCCGGGCAAAGTCCCCTTCAGGGTCCACCGTCTCATACCGGGCCTCCAGCACCTGATTCAGGGTGCGGTCCATGAGCACCTGGGCCTCCTCGTCCTCGCAGAGGGCAAAGTCGCTGGGCACGTTCAGCAGGTGGCCCCACTGGCGCAGCAGGACGGTGCAGAAGGCGTGGATGGTGGAAATTTGGGTCTGATACAGCAGGGCGGTCTGCCGGCGCAGGTGGCCGTTGTCCGGCTGGGCTGCCAGGGCCTCGCCAATCTCCTTGGCGATGCGCCCCCGGAGCTCCTCTGCAGCCGCCCGGGTGAAGGTGATGATGAGGAACTGGTCGATGTCCTTCCCTTCCTCTATAATATAGTCCAGCAGCCGTTCTACCAGCACCCGGGTTTTGCCCGAGCCGGCGGCAGCGGAGACCAACAGGCCGCCGCCCCGGTTTTTTACCACTGCCTCCTGCTCAGGCGTCCGCTTCACGGCCATGGTCTTCCCCTCCTTCCTCTGCCTGGGCCAGCCAGTCCCAGAAGTCGCTGTTTTTCACCGATGGGATCCACCGCCGGTGGTCGGTGTGCTCCTCAAACTGGCAGGCCTGGAAAAACTCGCAGTACTGGCAGGCGTTTTTCGCTGGCCCCCGCCAGAAAGGATCGGCGTCGATGTTCCCCCCGGCAATCTCCCGGCAGATTTGCGCCAGAATTTGCTGGGTATGCTTTTTCAGCCGGCCCAGCTTTTGGGCGCTGACCAGGGCATCGCCGGAGATTTTTCCCGTCCGGGCGCTGACCCGCAGGGGGAGAAACCGCAGGCCCTTCTCCCCGTGCTCCATGGCCTCCAAAACATCCGCGTCCTCTAAAATCAGGCCCCGGCGGACCAGCTCCTTGTCCAGCAGCTTCTGCCGGGCGGCCTGGTCCATGGTGCGGCTGCCCGCCACCATAGCGTCCCGGGCAGGGAGGTACAGCACCCCCGCCGGCAGGGGCTCCGTGCCGAAGAGCCGGGCCCCCTGTTCCTCCAGGGTGAACAGGTAAAGGAGCATTTGCAGCCCCAGGCCGTTCCAGATTTCTGTCAGGTCGAAGGACTTCCGCCCCGTCTTATAGTCCACCACACGGAGATACAGGCGGCCGTCCTTTACCCAGCCGTCCACCCGGTCCACAAAGCCTGAAATGCGCAGGGTGACCCCCCCTTCGGTGATCTCCACCGGGGGGAGCTCCTTGCCGGTGCCAAAGCCCAGCTCAAAGCAGATGGGCTGGAAGTCCGAGGCCCGGAGCTCTGCCACCACATTGCTCACCACCGCCTGGATGCTGCGCTCCAGCCGGCGGAACAGATAGCGAAACCGGGGCGTCTGGTGCTCCATGCCCCCCAGTTCCTGAAGGATGTATGCCTCCACCGCCTGGGCGGTGAGAGCCTGGATGTCCTCCTCCGAAGCCGACGCCACGCCCCCCTTTGCCTGGACCCCCCGCAGAACCCGCTCCAGCACAAAGTGGACGAAGGTGCCGTACTCCGGGGCATGGAACCCCGCCGGCCGGCGGTCCTTGGCCCCCAGGCCGTAGCGCAGAAAATAGGCAAAGTGGCAGGATTTATATTGGTCCATCCGGGAAGCCGACATGGCCACCTTTTCCCCATATAGGGCCGTTACCGCCTGGGGCGACAGCCTGCCCCGCTGCCACTGGGTCCCCTGCTCCAGGTGACGGAAGAGGCGGTCACAGGCAGGCTCTCCCGCCAAAGCCGCTCGGGCCTGGGGCATCCGGGCCGCCAGGGCCCGGAGCTGATCCGGGGAGGGTGCCACCTGGGCAGTTCCCTTTCCCTGGGGAAAGAGCGCCTGCAACCGCTCCACCAAAAAGGAGGGCCGCTTTTCTCCGCCCCCCTCTCCCTGGGCAGGCCAGGTCACATAGAGCCGCTCCGTGGGCTGGGTGCAGGTGGTATAGACGATGGTGTTTTCCCGGTTGATTTTTTCCTCCATCCGAGGTGCCAGCTCCAGGCCGTAGTCCTCCAGCAGCTCCCGGTCCCGGTCGGTGAGCAGTCCCTGTCCAGGGGCAACTTGGGGGATGGCACTGTCGTCCGCGCCGAGAAGGAAAAGCACTTTACAGCGCCTGCTCCCCAAGCGCTGGGCGTCTCCCGCCGTCACCCGGTCCAGGGAGGCCGGAATGGTCCCCACTGAATACCGGGACAGGAGCAGCCGCAGCAGGCGGGTGAACTGGTCAAAGTCGGCCTCCATCTCCCCCAGCAGGGAGACACACTGCTCCAGGGCTCCGCAGAAGATCTCCCACAGCTGGGCATACTGCCGGGCCAGCTCAGGCTCCCCCTGGTCCAGTAGGGCCGCACTCCGAGCCTCCAGGGCTTCCGGGGCCTGAATTTCCTCCAAAAACCTGTAAAGGGAAAGTACTTGCTCCCCAATGGTCTTTTTGGCGCGCTTTCGCAGGCGCTCCAGAGGGGTGATCACCCGCAGGCGCAGGGCGTTCAGTTTCTCCAGCTCCTCCCGGTCCTGGTCCGTAAAGGTTTGGTGGTAGCCGCCGGGGTGCATGGTCCACCCCTTCTCCCCCGTCCAGCGGCTGCCCCAGATGTCCCAGGTGAGCACATAGTTTTCCAGCCGGTCACATTCCTCGGGGGTGATCCCCGCCAGGCCGGTTTTCAGATAGCGGAATAAGTCCTCATAGGCATAGCCGCCATTCACCGCATCCATGGCGGCCGTGATGAGGGTGAAAATGGGTTTTTGCAAAATGTCCGTCTTGTCCGCCTGGTACAGGGGGATCTCATACTGGGTAAAGATTCCTTCCAGCAGCTCCTGATAGGGGTCAATGGACCGGGCGGTCACCACGATATCCCGGTAACGCAGCCCCCCCTTTTGCACCAGGGCCCGGATCTCTCCGGCAGCCCAGGCCACCTCCTCCCGGGGGGAGGCCAGCCTGCAGACTGTGACCCCACCGTCCCAGGCGCCGGAGGCAGGGCGCAGAGGATGCAGGAAGAGACCTTCCTCCAAATGGACCAGAGAGGAGGGTTTCCCCCCTTTCCGCCCTGGCAGCTCTTCCTCTCGAACTGGGCACCCCACCTTCCTCGCTAGTCCCTTAACCCAGGCAATGGTCTTTTGGGCAGGGGCAAAGATTTCCTCTTCCCCCGGCTGCTGTCCACAGGTGAGAGACAGCGTCACGGAGTGCGCCTGGCGCAGGATCTCCTCCAGCACCAGGCCTTGCTGGGGGGTAAAGTCGGTAAATCCGTCCAGGTAGACGTCCTTATCCCGGAAAAAGGGCGTCCCCTTTAGCTTGTCCGCCAGCCGGGTGAGGCGGTCCCGAGGATCCATAGGCCCCCGGGCGGTCATAGCCTCATAGGCCCCGAAGATGAGGCCCAGGTCCCGGAGCTTTTCTCCATCCAGACCCTCGGTCTCCTCCCCCACCTGGGTCAGGTGCTCCCCGGTGACGCAGTAGCTTTTCAGCTCGTCCATGGTGGTGAGAAGGCTTCCCAGAAATTCCGGTTTTTGGGAGGGCAGGGCGTAAACGGTCAAGGCCGGGCTCACTGCTTTTAAGGCGGCATACATCACCAGCAGCCGTCCCCCTTCATCCAGCACCGGCTGGGCAGCGCCGCCCGCCTGGGAAAGGACCCGGTTTTCCAGGCGGGTGAAGGAGAGGACCTCCCCATACCGTCCCCCTTGGTTGCCATTTTCCCGGCAGAACCGCTCTTCGTTTTCAAAAGACGCCTGCTCCGGCACCAGCAGCAGCTGGGGCCGCTGGGTCCCGGCCGCCGCCATGCGCCGAAAGATCTCTCTGGTTTTTCCGCAGCCGGCCCGGCCGGTGAGGATGTGCAGCATGATGGTGTTCTCCTTACATCCGGTTCAGCAGGCCCGACAGGCCTTCCTCCCGGAAGATTTTTTGGTAGTATCCCAGCTCCTCTTGGATCAGGCCGTCAATGGCCCGCATGCCCAAAACCTCCACGGGAGCCTGATCGTCGGTGAGGATATGACTGCCGCCCTGGTAACGGGCCAGCCCTTTCTCCGTCCGGTCCAGCTGGAGACGCAGTTCCCCATCTGTGATGTTCTGCCGTTGTTGGGCCAGCAGCTGGGCGGGGTCCCCCTCCAGGGTGGCAAAAAGCTCCCGGTTGGTGGTGCCGGGTACGTCTATAGTATAAACCATCGGGAAGAGGCTTGCAATGGTGTCACACAGGGCCTGGTTGATGCTCCCCTCTCCGTCAGAGTGCATGTTCAGGTTCACCACCAGCACCCCGCCAGGGGCCAGGTGGTCCCGGACCAGGGTGAAAAACTCCACGGACGACATTTGGAAGGGGATGGTGATGTCCTGGTAGGCGTCCACCTGGATCACGTCATACTGGGTGTCCACCGCCTGAAGGTAGGCCCGGCCGTCATAGGTGGTCACATCCACCGTGTCAGGCATGTCGAAATATTCATAGGCCAGGTCGGTGATCTTCTGGTCGATCTCCACCCCGGCCACCTTGGCCCGGGGAAAATACCGGGCGCACTGGCGGGCAAAGGTCCCTGTACCGTTGCCCAGAATGAGGATGTTGCCTCCCTTCTCCTGGCCCATGCCCGCCATCACCGGCGCGGCCAGAGCATAGTCATAGTACATGCCCGTCAGGCCCGACTCCTTCATCATCACCGACTGGACGCCAAAGAGGACGTTGGTGGAGAGAATGGTCCGGTCAGGATATTCCTTCACCTGAAGGTAATTGTACACCGACTCCCCCTCATAGGTCAGGTCCTTTTCCCAGAAAGCAAAGCTCCCCCCGCTGCCCACCACAGCGCAGAGCAGGAAGAGGACCCCAGAGACCAGGCAGCTCTTCCACCGGGCCTTAGCGCTGAGAAAATAGATCAGGCCAATGGCCAGCAGGATCCCCGAAAACAGCAGGAAGGTCACCGCCGTGCCCACCGCCGGGATGGTGATGAAGGTGGGCAGGAAGGTCCCCAAAATGCTGCCAATGGTGTTAAAGGCCCCCAGGGTGCCCACCACCTTGCCACTGTCATCCAGGCTGTCCACGGTGTATTTCACCAGGGAGGGGGTGACAGTGCCCAGTAGAAACAGGGGGAAAACAAAAATCACCATGCAGGCACAGAAGGCGGCGATGACCAAAAAGTTGGTGTTAATGGTCAGCACCAGCAGGCCCGAGATGCCCAAGATCACATACTTCCCCAGCACGGGGATAGCTGCGATCCACACCGCCGCAATGAGCAGGCGCCGGTAGAGACGGTCGGTGTTCGGGTCCTTGTCTGCCGCCCGGCCGCCCCAGAGGTTCCCCAGGGCCATGGCGATCATAATGGTTCCAATGATGATGGTCCAGACGATCTGGGAGGAGCTGAAATAGGGGGCCAAAAGGCGGCTGGCCCCCAGCTCCACGGCCATCACGGAGACCCCGGCGAAAAACTCGGTCAGGTAAAGGTAGTATTTATTCTTGAGAATGGGACGTGTATTCATGGTAAGGGTCCTTCCATTTTTGTAAAAAAACGGCACAGCCAAAGCTGTACCGTTTTCTCTCTATCATATTCTGTTCTTTGCTGTTTTTCCCTGGCGCGCCGGGTCATCAGGCTTTCCCATCGCTGCCCAGGACGTTGACAATCTTGTCCTTGACCAGGTCCTTTACATACTGGCGGCCCACCTTCAGGTACCCTCTGGGGTCGAAGCCGGCGGGGTCGGCGTTCAGCTGCTGGCGGACGCCGGCGGTGAGGGCCAGGCGGAGGTCGGAGTCGATGTTGATCTTACAGACGGCCATTTTAGCGGCCTGGCGGAGCTGGTCCTCCGGCACGCCGATGGCATCCTTCAGCTGGCCGCCGTTGGCGTTGATGATGTCCACGTAATGGGGGATCACCGAAGAGGCCCCGTGGAGGACGATGGGGAAACCGGGCAGCCGGCGGGAGATCTCCTCCAGGATGTCAAAGCGCAGCTGGGGCTTGGTGCCGGGCTTAAACTTATAGGCCCCGTGGCTGGTGCCGATGGCGATGGCCAGGCTGTCCACCCCGGTGGCGCGGACAAATTCCTCTACCTGGTTGGGGTCGGTGTAGGAGGAGTCGGCGGCGGAGACGTTCACGTCGTCCTCGATGCCGGCCAGGCGGCCCAGCTCCCCTTCCACCACCACGCCGTGCTGGTGGGCATACTCCACCACCTGGCGGGTCAGGGCGATGTTGTCTTCAAACGAGTGCTTGGAGCCGTCGATCATCACGGAGGTGAAGCCCCCGTCGATGCAGGCCTTGCAGATTTCAAAGTCCTCGCCGTGGTCCAGATGGAGGGCGATGGGCAGGCCGGTGTCCTCTACGGCGGCCTCCACCAGCTTCATCAGGTAGCCGTGCTTGGCATACTTCCGGGCGCCGGCAGACACCTGGAGGATCAGGGGGGAGTTCACTTCCTTGGCAGCCTCGGTGATGCCCTGGACGATCTCCATATTGTTGACGTTAAAGGCGCCGATGGCGTAGCCGCCCTCGTAGGCCTTTTGGAACATTTCTGTGGTGGTAACTAACGGCATGAATACCGCTCCTTTCCTTCTATTTCCCTTTCCCGCGCCCTGGGGCGCCGGAAATCAGCAGCGTGTTTTCTGGTTCATCCAGATAAATTATTGTACCAGCATTCATTGATAATTGCAAGTATCAACGGGATATGTTATGATAATTGCACTGGGAATCGCCATGATACCAAATCATTTGACCATATTGTGATATAGGAGGTTTTCTCACATGGAAAACTTAAAAGGCGCCTGCATCATCGGCCAGTCCGGTGGGCCCACCGCCGTCATCAACGCCAGCGCCCAGGGGGTCATTCAAACCGCTCTGGCCTCCCCCCAGATTACCCGGGTTTTGGGAGCCGCCCACGGCATCAAGGGTGTGCTGGCTGACAAGCTCTACGACATGGGCCAGGAGGACCCGGCCCAGCTGGACCTGCTCCAGTTCACCCCCTCCTCCGCCCTGGGCTCCTGCCGGTACAAGCTGGCTGACCCCGACGTGGACGACACCGATTACAAGCGCATCCTGGAAATCTTCCAGAAATACGACGTCCGCTACTTCTTCTACAACGGCGGCAACGACTCCATGGACACCTGCAACAAGATCAGCAAATACATGCAGCGGGTGGGCTACCCCTGCAACATCATCGGCGTGCCCAAGACCATCGACAACGACCTGGCCGGCACCGACCACTGCCCCGGCTA
>DBEYYM010000003.1:0-9305 GCA_048184675.1 Evtepia sp.
GGACACCGAAGCTTGGTCTGTGAACGTCGACACCAGAGCTGTCACTGTCGGTCTGTATAAGGGCCTGGAGTCCGTGGACATGTCCGTTGCTCTGAGCCGTGACAACGCTGCTCAGATGATCTGGAACGCACTGAATGCTAACCAGGTTGTTTATCTGACCACCACCACTGGTGCTCTGGACTTCCGGGACACCCTGCTGGTCGCTAAGTTCGGTGCAGCCGTTGACACCGGCATTATGACCAAGATTACCTACAATAAGGACACCAAGGTTTATACCTACACTGTGAAGCCTGTGGATAGCAACGCTGATTTCACCAGCGCATCTCCCATCACTGTAAAGAGCACCACTGACTACAGTGACCTGTTCGCTATGAATGTTTCCGTTCTGTCTAAGAGCAATGGCGATGCTCTGGGCATCCGTCTGGATAAGGGCGGCGTTGTTGTTGAGGGCACCATTGGCGATATCGGCGGTCTGAAGAACGACCACTTCAACAGCATCACTGTGAATGGCGTGAAATATACCCTGGACAACGTGGCAAAGGATTGGGATAATTTCTGGTCCATTTCCTGCGGCTACAACCAGTATGGCGAGAGAGGCACTGTTGGTGGCTTCCACACCAAGTATGACCAGTATTCCTTCGTGGCCATCGACCAGGACGGCGGCGGCGATATCGACACCATTGTTGTTTATCCCTATGTCGTGGTCAAAACCACCAACGTAAAGTCCGACAGCTTCACCGCAAACAAGATCGCCCGTGGCGATGCCCGCATCACTGTGGACAACACTAAGCAGAGCGACTATCTCTTCAAGAGCCTGAACCTGGGTAATTCCAACTTGGTGGAAAACGATGACGTTGTCATCAACGGCCAGGTCGCTAAGAACGGATATGTGATGGCTGTTCCCGCTCAGTACACCGCTACTGGCATGGATACCTACACTGTGCTGGACATCAAGGCCGCTGCTGCTGAGAAGCTCAACACAGCTGATAAGATGATTACCCTGGGCAGCACTGAGTACGACGGCAACCTGCTGGACTACATCGTGCCCATCGAAAGCATCTCTCTGAAAGACACCTACAACTATGTTGAGGTCAATGGTTATCTGTTTATCCTGGATGGTAACAACGTTGGACCCGTTCTGGATGAATACACTGTGGTGACCAAGACTGCTGCTGCTCCCACTGGTGTGGACAAGACTTGGGAAACCAACATTCTTCTCACTGATGGTAGCACCAAGACCGTCCAGGTAGATGGCGACAAGCCTGTAGTGGGCTCCCTGTATACCTATCGTGTGGTAGATAAGGGCTACTATGAGCTGATTGCCGTGCCCGGCGGTAGTGCCACCCCCTCCAGCCCCATGTACACCAACTTCGATGTGCAGCAGGCCTACAAGGATGGCGCAACCCTGAACAACGTTGTAAGCTACACTGGCACTCGTGGATATATTAAGTATACAGTGGATTATGTGCCTTACGGTAATGACGGTACTGCTCCTGCTCAAGGTACATATAACCTGGTGATTACAACTGAAGAAGCGACTAACGGTCTGGCTTATTATGATCTCACTGTAGACGACAACGGCACTGCAGACCTGTTCTCCGATGATTATTACACTGCAACCAAGACCGACAAAACCTCCGGTGACGTTGAGTTTGGCACGGCAGGCCAAGTGACTAACGCTGGCACGTATTACTATAATGTCACTGCTCAGTGGGTCAAGGGAACTCAGACCCGCCACGATAACGTTGGCGTTGCCAACATGTACCAAGAGGACACTGCAGGTAACTATTTCAACAGCATGAACAGCGGCGATAAATTCCACATTGAGGACGACGCTGTGATCTTCCAGTACAACACCATGCTGAACGAATATGAAGTGGTCAAAGGCTCCGACCTGGAGAATTTGGATCCTGCTGAGGTCATGTGGGCCTTCACCGGCGCCAACGTGAAGAACGGTAACGCTTGGGTGGATCTGGGCTATGTCTCCGTGGTAAACGATGCCAATGAGACTCTTGTCTATGCCTATGTGGATGGCAACCCTGTTCGTGCTATGACTGACGACGGCAAGTATGTCCTGGTGGTGGATGTGATCCTGGCCAATGGCGAAAAAGCCACACTGACCTCCAAGGCCTGTGCTCGCGAGAATGATGAGTATCTGCAGCGCCTGTATAAGGTCATTGATGAAGGCGACATCTTCCGGCTGATCGTAGAGGACAACACTCTGGTTGACATCAAGGAGTATTATCCCGCACAGGCTATGACCGTCACCGCTGAGTTGTATAACTCCCTGATTGGTCTGGATGGCGATAATTACTTTGTCAGCGACAGCACGATTTTCATCCCCGTCTCCGGTGAGGCTGATAGCATTGCTGATCTGGACAAGAACGAGATTGTCAACGTCGTTCTGGATGACGAAGACGTTCTGGCTATCATCTACTAATATTTGATACGCCGTTCTGTTTGGGAACGAAATATCTATCTTCGCGTATAAGCCCAAAAGGAAGAAGCCCCCGGGGAATTTCCCCGGGGGCTTCCTGTTCTCCCCCCTTGCACTCCCCCCAAAAACCGTCTATAATAAACCTCTAGATACTCCCCCAGGAGGCGCTTTTCATGAAAAAAGACTTCGCCCTCGGCTGCCTCTTCATTGCCCTGGCCACCCTCATTTTCTCCACCATGGAGGTCATGCTGAAGCTTCCGGCGGTGTCTGGTGCGTTCCACCCGATGCAGATCACCACCGAGCGCTTTCTGGTGGGCGGGGTCTGCCTGCTGCCCATGGCGGCGTGGACGCTGAAAGAGAGAGGGATCCGGCTGACCGGGGCGGACCTCCGGTTTTTCGCCCTGACAGGGTTTTTGAATATTCCCCTGGGAATGGTCCTCTACCAGCTGGCCATCACCCACGGCCAGGCCAATGTGGTGGCGGTGATCTTCTCCGGCAACCCCATTTTTGTGACCATGCTGGCCGCCCTGCTGCTGGGGGAGGTCATCCGCTGGAACAACCTGCTGGCCCTGGGGGCGGAGATTTTGGGGATCCTGGCCATCCTCAACCCCTTTGGGGACACCCAGGTGAGCCTGACCAGCGTGGTGCTGGCCATTTTTTCAGCGCTGTTTTTCTCCCTATACGCGGTGCTGGGCAAGAAAAAAACCGCCCAGGTGGGCAGCATTGTGGTCACCTGCTGCTCCTTCCTGCTGGGCGGCGGGGAGCTGCTGGTGTTGCTGCTGCTGGGCCACACCGGGGTGGGCAGCAGCCTCTACCAGGCGGTGGGGCTGGATTTCTTCTGCAACGTCCCCTTCTTCCAGGGGATCACTGGGGAGAGCCTGCCCTATTTCCTCTTCATCGGCATTGTCAACTGCGCCGGGGGCTATGTGTTCCACATGCTGGCCATTGAAAAGACCAGCGCCACCCACGGCAGCCTGGTGTTCTTCTTCAAGCCCATCTTGGCTCCCCTCATGGCCCTGCTGGTGCTGGGGGAGGCCATCACCCGGAACATCGGTGTGGGGATCCTCTTCTTTTTGGCCGGAAGCCTGCTGGGCATCCTGCCGGAGGTTTGGCGGACGCGGCGGGCGCAGCGTAAGGAAGAAGAGGTTTTGGAGTGAGGGGGGCCTGGATGGTCCTTTTGGACTCTGCTCAGCGTCACTGCGAAAGCGCCCTTGGGTCGCAGCCTTCCGGCTTCTGCAGAAGCCCGAAGAAAATCAAATCATTTTTTCGCCGTCCCCGCCGGGGGAAACTTCTTCTCCGTCCGAGCGTGTCAGCTCCGCTGGCGCGGGTCGGGCCGTATTTCCCAACGTTGGAAGCCCAGCAAAGCGGGTTCCAGCGTTCAAAAACTTGGAGGTCCTAATCTATGTTCACGCCCATTGATCTTGCCACCTGGCCGCGCCGGGAGCACTTTCATTACTACCGCAACATCCTGCCCTGCGGATACTCGGTCACCGTCCGGCTGGACGTGACCCGCTTCACCGCCATGCTGACGGAAAAGGGGTTGAAATTTTACCCCAGCTTCATCTGGTGCGTGTCCCATAACATCCTCTCCCACCCCGCCTTCCGCATGGGGGTGGACCAGGAGGGGAACCCCGGCACCCACGACGTGATGCACCCCAACTACACCGTGTTCCACGAAGACGACCACACCTTCTCCGACCTGTGGAGCGAACACGACGAGGACTTCGCCCGCTTCTACCAGCGGTTCCTGGAGGACGTGGCCGCCTATGGGGACAACCGGGGCATCAAGGCCCGTCCGGGCCAGCCGGGGAACTTCTACTGCATCTCCTGCGTGCCCTGGCTGGATTTCACCGGCTACTCCGCCGTGGTCCCCGGGGGCCAGCCCAATATTTTCCCTGTCATCACCTATGGCAAGGCCACTGAGGAGGCCGGCAAGGTGACCCTGCCCATGGCCATCAACATCTCCCACGCCGCCGCCGACGGGTGGCACACGGCGGAGTTTGTCAATGACCTGCAGGCCCTGCTGGACACCGTCACCCTGAGCCGGTAAGAGGTGCCCCATGAACGATGCCCTGAAGACACAGTTCCAAGAAAAAGAGCTCTCCGCCGCCCAGGCCGCCGCCCTGGTCCAGAGCGGCCAGAGCGTTTACATCGGCTGCTGCACCAGCTACGCCCGGGCCATTGCCAACGCCATCGCCGCCCGGTCAGAGGAGCTGGAAAACGTGACCATCGGCTGCTCCAACATCATCCCGCCCATGTCCTTCCTGGACTGCGCCAACCCCAAGGCCTTCCATATCTCCACCTACTTCATGGGCTATGAGGAGCGCCGGGCCCTGAAACAGGGGATGGCGGACTTCACCTCCGTCCACCTGGGCCAGGTGGACCAGTGGTGCTATGAGACCTTCCACCCAGATATCGCCTTTTTCGACGTCTCCCTCCCCGATGAGAACGGATACATGAGCTTCGGCGCCTCCGGCTGCTGCATGCACACCTTCATCCAGGCGCGCACGGACAACATCATCCTGCAAATCAACCGCTTCTCCCCCTATGTCACCGGGGAGCGCACCCTGATCCACATCTCCCAGGCCAAGCACGTGGTCTGGGCCGACGTGGAGAAGGAGGCCATTCCCGGCGGCCCCATGGAGGCCGATCAGGAGACCGACACCATGTCCCGGTACCTGCTGGACCAGATCCCCGACGGGGCCTGCCTCCAAATCGGCATCGGCGGGGTGGCCAACGCGGTGACCTATGGCCTGCGGAACAAAAACGACCTGGGCTGCCACACGGAAATGATGTCCGACGCCCTCATGGAGCTGATGAAACTGGGGGCCATTAACAACAGCCGGCCCAAGTTCATCCCCGGGCGCTCAGTGGTGGGCTTTGCCTTTGGCTCCAAGGCCCTGTATGAGTTTTTGGACCACAACGAAGACATGTTCTTCGGCCCCTTCCCCGTGGTCAACAACCCGGTGAACATCGCCAAAAACGACAACATGATCTCCATCAACACCGCCATGTCCATCGACCTCTTCGGCCAGGTGGCCGCCGAGGGCATGGGCCTGCACCAGTTCAGCGGCACCGGCGGCCAGGGGGATTATGTCCGGGGAGCCCAGCTGGCCAAGGGCGGGAAGTCCTTCCTGGCCTTCAAATCCACCCTGGGGGTGAACCCCGACGGCTCCCCCAAAAGCCGCATCGTGCCCTATTTCCCCCCGGCCACGGTGGTCACCACCCCCCGGTCGGACGTGCAGTATGTGGTCACCGAGTACGGCGTGGTCAACCTAAAGGTCCTCACCATGCGGGACCGCACCCGCGCCCTCATCGACCTGGCCCACCCGGACTGCCGGGCGGAGCTCACCGCCCAGGCAAAGAAAATGGGCATCCTCTAATACGCCCCTCAATCAACCTACCCAAAAGGAGAACAGCAACCATGAAACTCGCCATTACCTATGACAACGGCCAAATCTTTCAGCACTTCGGCAAGACCCAGCAGCTTAAGATTTATGACATCCAGGAGGGCAAAGTGGCCTTCTCCATGGTCACCTCCACCGGCGGGCAGGGCCACGGCGCGCTGGCCAGCTTCCTGCGGATGCTGGGCATCAGCGTGCTGATTTGCGGCGGCATCGGCCCCGGCGCCCAGGAGACCTTGGCCCAGCTGGATGTGACGGTGATCCCCGGGATCACCGGGGACGCGGACCAGGCCGTGGAGGACTTCCTGGCAGGGAAGCTGGTGGCCAACACAGAGGCCCTGTGCAACCACCACCACACTGGAGCCATCCACACCTGTGGCGGGCACAACCACGAAGGGTGTAGCGGCGGGTGCCACTGAGGGCAAAGAAAGCCAAAGGAGCGGCCCCCCGACAGAATGAACTGTCGGAGGGCCGCTCTTTTTTATGCATAGAGAGGAGATCGATGAAACCGATCGTAAGCTTATGCAGCGGGGGTGGTGGAGTCGTTTGTGCTATCCGCCTCAATGTTCAGGATGATATTGTACTGCGCGCTCATACCATCTGCAGTCACGGTGATTGCATAGGTGATCTTGTTGCCAGCAGCAAGGGCATTCTTGTTGGCCTCTTTCAGGTTGGGCCAAACAGTAGTTTCTGCAGCGGTGGGAAGGAGCTTGCCCTCAACAGCAGTACCATTTACCGTGAAGGTGGCGGACTGGAAGTCCTTAACATTACGGAGGGCAGTAAACAGGCCAGTATTTTCGAAAACATTGCTCTGAATCTTATCAGAAGTGCCAGTGATGGTCACGGTGGAGCCATCGGCAGCCTGGGTGACGGTCAGGTCTGCATCGCTGATCGTCTTCAGCACAGACTCTGTCTGTTTAGCAATATCAGCCTTCAGTTCACTAAGGGTGGTGCCGGTGTAGATCTCGGTGCCAGCCTTGTCGCTAGCGAACATCACGCCGCTCACATCGATGAACACAGCTTCCACTTCGGGATTAGTAGCAGTTGCGTCATCCAGGAAGTAGACGGCGTTGGCGCACTTGCCGCTGCTGATGGCAGAGGGTGCATCCTTGGCGGTGGCCAGCTTGCTGGTGGTCACGCCCTTGCCATTTCTGGTGTCAACGCCGATGACAGTGTAGTCATCTGCAAAGTCCCAGCTACCCTGCGTAGCACCACTCTGATCCTGGAAGCGGATATTGTCGCCGGTGGCGAAAGCGGTGATGGCCACGGCGTCATTTGCTGCCGTCTTCACGACCAGATCATTTTCGTCAGCTTCCTTGTTTGCCTCATCTTGCCAATCGAAGCCGATGAAGCTGTACTTGGCAAGGGTCTTATCGGTGTTGTATGCCTTCTTCGCATTACCGGTGTTCTCGATGATAACATCGGTAATGGTAGTGGTGCCATCCCACATGTCAAACTGCAGGTATTCGGTACCGTCGATCTTCACGGTAGCCACCTTAGAGGTGATAAAGCCATAGGTGCGAACGTCGCTGGAGGCCTTGTCATTGGGCATGTAAACCAGGCCCACAGAAATGTAGTTGTTGCCGTTGGTTTCGTCTGCCAGGCCATAAACCTGAACGCCGGAAGTGTCTTTCCAGTTGTTCACAGTGTGGCCGGTGACAACCTTCACACCGTCCTTGTCGTGGACAAAGATCACGCCATCCTCGGCGAAGCGATCGCCAGCAGCGGTCTTACCGTCCTCGATGGTAGTCGCAGACTTGGATGCTACATAGGCATCGTAGCTGCCGATGTTGTCGTAAGTATCATTGCCAACCTTTGTCTCATCATAGACAGGTTCCAGCGTGTACTCACCATTCTTTTCAGAATAGGTGAACAGCTTATACTGGTTGAGGAACTTGGCGGCATTATCGTTCAAGATTTCATCACTTGCCGGGTTTTTATATACAACATCATAGTCATCACCGACAACCAGAGCCTTATTGTCGCCGGCCGTGATGGTCTCGTTGGGGCCAGCCGTGATGGTGCTCACAATAATCGTCTGAGAGGTGCCGTCAGCAAACCAAACCTTCGCCTGCACGCCGTCGGCAATGCCGCCGCTCAGAGCGCCGCACTTTTCAACATACAGAATGTTATCTGCAGAGACGTTGCCGGCGGTCTTGTCTGCGTTAAAGGCAAAGCCGTTCATCACAGCGAAGTCATAGGTGCTGTTCAGCTTGATGTTGTCGCCGGTATTGTTGGGATCGGCCAGGGAGTACCAGGTGCCGTTCACCTTCACGCTGGTGATGTCGCCTCTGGTGGCAGTGACCTGGCCGGAGACGATCTCAGCCTTGGTGATGTTGGTGTAACCGTCAACGGTATAGTCCCCTTCCACCACAACGACATAGTCGTCTTCGTCTGCATCCTTATACAGGTTGACGTCGTCGTCGTTCAGGTCATAGGAGGCCTCAGCAAGCGTGGTGCCGCCCACAGCGGAGAGGGTAATCTTGCTGGCAGACAGATTGTCGATCTGGGCAACGGCAGCGGGGGTCCAAATGCCGCAGTCAATCTTGTCGTCGTCGTTGTTGTCGATCAGGGTGACAATGGCATAGGCGGGAAGGGTGCCCAGGGTGCCGGCGTTCTTAACAGTCCCCATATCGGGAGTGGCGTAGACAGGAATCTTGTCGGCATCAGCTACATAGGACTTGTATTCCTTGCCATCCACCTTGAACTTGTTGTTGCCATCGCCCAGATCGTCGATGTCGTCAACCAGGACGGAAACAACGGTGTTCTTATTGGTGGCATACACGCCATAGACCTCGGCATCCTTGCCTCTGCTCTCCGGCTTCACCAGAACGCGGACATCCTGGCCCAGCAGGTCAATGTAGTTGGCAGAGACCTTGGAGTAGCTGGCGCTGCCGCCTTCATAGGTCTTGCCGTTGTAGGTGAGGTTTTCCAGGGTGATCTTGTAAGTGCTCTTACCGTCTTCCTTCTTCACGCTCACCAGAGTGCCGGTGGGGGACTCCGTCTCATATTTGTCTTCCAGCAGGGTGATCTTGTCGTTGTTGTCGCCCACGACCTTGTCCTGCACGGTGGTCTGAGAGGTCAGCTGACCGTTGCCGTCAGTACCCAGAACGGTCTTGTACTCCACCTCATAGGCGTTCAGTGCATTCCAGATCATCTGTGCAGCATTGTCACGAGACAGGGCAGACATGACGTCAACGGACTCCAGACCCTCATACAGGCCCTTGGCGGAGGCGATAGAGTTGACGTTGATCGCCCAGGATGCGCCGGTGAAGCCTTCGTTAGAGGCCTTGTAGCCCAGGGAGACCAGCAACATCTTGGCCAGCTCCGTGCCGGTCACGTTGGCACTGGGGGCAAACTTGCCGCCGCCAACACCGGAAACAATGCCCTGGGATACGCAGGACTCAATGTAAGCCTCTGCCCAAGCAGAGTTTTTGTCCGTGCGCACATCGCTAAACGTAGGC
>DBEYYM010000004.1:0-41948 GCA_048184675.1 Evtepia sp.
GGTAGTGGGCGCTGCGGGCCAGGTAGAAACCGAAAAACCACAGCACCACCGCCAGGCCCAGGACAAAGGGCCACAGCCCGGCGTTCAAAAGGGTCAGCAGAGGATCTTTCCGCATGAGAAGCAGGGGGTAGAGCAGCCCCCAAAACAGGCAGGAGACAAGGGTCCTGTTCTCTCGCCTGTGCACTTCCCTCAAGAGCAGCTCTTGGGTCTGGGGGTCGGTGTCCAGCTCCCGAGCCCCTTCCTCCTGGGTTCGGTAGACGTAAAACTTCCCCCGCTTGGCTACATAGTCCCATCCGTAAGAGGCGTGGAGCGCCAGGGCCTCCTCCCCCGGCCCCTGCCACCCTTCGCCGCCAAACTCGGTGGACTGTAGGGAGGCGGTCAGCCGGTACCGCACCTGCCGGGGCTCCCCCCGGACGAAGGTGGCCCAGGCAAGGCAAAAGCCATCCCGCGCCAAAAACCAGCCCTGGGCGGCCAGGTCGGTCAGCCAGCTTTCCATGGCCTCCACATCGTGGTCAGCGCAGGGGAGGCAGCGGCGTGTTTTGTGTTGTTCGGTCATAGCGGACTCCTTTCCAGGGAGGTCAGGCAAGACAGGCGAGAAAGGACCGGCACCATTCCGCCAGGGGAAGGGGGAGCTCGCCTGTTGCATCGAACCGGACCGAGAGCACCTGGCCGCCCTTTCGGGCCAGCAGCCAGAGGGCGTCTTCCCGCTGGAACAGGGCCTTGTCCTCTGCGGCGCAGTCGGCTAGGGGGAAGGGAACCTCTTGCCAATCGGCGGTCAAATCCTTGTGCAGCTGCTCCAGCTGCCATTGCGCCCCGTGGGTAGTGGCCGCCCGGCAATAGGTTACATTGAGGTGGAGGTGATCCTCCCGCCCGTCAGGCCAGGTGACCGTGCCCGCCTGCACCCAGCGGAGAGACTGGGGAAAGAGGTAGCTGGGCAAGTCCTTGATCAGCAAAGGGTTCCCCTCCGGCTCATAGGTCCCTTCCGGGGGAAGGACCTCTGTCAGGGTGGCAAAGGGAAGGGCCGCCCCTTCCTCTCCCAGGGTGACCTGGGGCCGCCCCAACAGCGAGGGCACCAGCCAGGAGGCCATCACCAGCGCCGCCAGCAGACAGCAGCCCCCCTTCCAGACCAGATTCCGCCGGGCCTGCCCGGCCCAGCCTTTCCGGTGGTCCGGGGGCTGGCCCTGGTGTCCTTTTTGCACCAGCCGCCGGTAGTACCGGCGCTCTAAATAGGGGTTCAGCAGGGCCACGGGCAGGGCCAGAAGGAACAGCGGGGTGGACCAGGGGAAGGTATAGAGCATCCCCCAAAAGGGTGCGTCGAAAGAAAAACACCAATACCCCACGCAGAGCAGGAGCACCAGCAGAAGCCCCAGCTGCCCAAAACACACCTGCCGGTACACCGCGTGGAGGGTATCCGCCTGGACCACCGGGTCTGTGTGAAGCTCCCGGGGCTGCTCGGTGGTGGCCCGGTAGAGGTGAAACCGGGTGTGCACCCCCATAAACTCCCAGCCATACCGGGCGTGGAGGTCCTGGACCTCTGGGTCCGGGGGCTCTGCCCGGTCCAGCCCCAGAAAACTCTGCCAGAGCTTGGGATCCTCCCGGGCGGAGATCAGCCGGTGGGCCAGGGCCCGCGGCTGGCCCCGCTGAAACCGGGCCAGGCCCCAATATAGCCCCTCCTTCTCCAGAAAAAGTCCCTGACCTGCCAGGTCGGTCAGCCAGCTCTCCATGGCCTCTATGTCATAGCTGGGAAAGGGGGGCACACGGTAAATCGTCTTTCTCATGGCAAGCCGCCTTTCTAGGAATGAAACCCTTCTTACAGTAGGCTGGAAAAGGAGACAACGATGGACACAATGTACAGCAGCGCAGACAGGAAGGTGCCCACCTGCCCCAGGTGGTGGGTTCGGGCGGAGAGGCGCCAGTTTTTGTGGTGGTCCAGGGGCTGGCCCGCCTGCAGCCGTTTGGCCAGGGCGGTTCCATACCGATATCCCAGCAGGGCAGGAATGAGCAGAAACAGCAAAAAGGGAAGGATACCCACATAAAGCAAGGGAGCGCTAGCCAAGAGCTCCAGAAAAGAATAGGCTCCCCCCGGCCGCAGCATCCGGAGGACGAAGGGGACAAACCACAGCAGCCGGAGCCCATCCCACTGGGCGGCCGCCCGGATGGTCATGGACTGGATCATGGGGTCGGTGTCCAGCTCTCGGGGGACCGCGTCTACGGCCCGGTAAATGAAATACTTCCCCCGCTTGGCCACATACTCCCAGCCATACAGCCGGTTTAGGTCCAGGGCCTCCTCCTCCGGCTGGTCACTGAGGTATTGGGTGGAGAGTTTGACCCCCAGGACATGTCCCATGGTGGGCGGTTTCCAGAAGCCCACCAGACGGTACTGGTCTTCCCGGGGCTCTCCCCGCTGGAAATTGGCCAGGCCGCAGGAGATCCCCTGGTCTTCCAAGTGCCACCCTTCCCGGGCCATGTCCATAAGCCAGCTCTCCATGGCTTCCAGATCATAGGCGGGGCAGGGAGGAACCCGGCGAATGTGCGTGTCTTTTCCCATGGGAAAACCTCCTTTCTGAGGGGGCGTCAGGTGGGGGAAAGGGCGGGCTGCAGGGAAGCAGGTCCCGTCTCCTCTTGCTGGTGGAGCAGCGCCTGCCCCTGGGGGGTGTGCAGCCGCTGGGCGTCGTCTAGGCAGGTGCGCAGGCGGTCCAGCTCCTGGGAGTAGGCCGCCCGGCCTTTGTCGGTGATCTCGTAGGTACGCTTGCGGCCCTCCACGGCGGTTTCGCGGATGTAGTTCTCCTTCTCAAACTTTCCCAGGATGGTGTACAGGGTGGCCGGCCCCATCTGGATCCGGCCCTGGGTCCACAGCTCGATGAACTCCACCACATCGATGCCGCACATGGGCCTGACCCCAAAGGCCATGAGGACATAGAACATGGACTCGGTCAGGTGCTCCATGGCTTTCTTGGGCATGGGGGTTCCCTCCTTTGCTGGAATATCGTTCCATGATATCGTCTGATGATATTGTATAACGATATAGAAGTTCTGTCAAGAGGGAAAGGGGGGGCTTTTCTGCAGAGGCGTTCCCCTTTGCCGAAAAAAGAAGGGGATTTTGCGCCTGCGCGCGATAGAACAGTAGATTGAATCTCTTGTTTTAATCTTTTATTTTATTCTGGGGGTCAAGGATGGCCCCAACCCAGGTCTGATTTGAACGGGGGGTCTCCACCGGTGACCGGGGGTCATCGTTGACCGGGGATGTGGAAAAGTGAGGGAGGAGAGAGAAAAACCCCTTCTACTTATCCCGGGAACCCCGGTCAGACGGGGACCATTTCGTACACCCCTCCAAGAAAAAAGTTGCACAAAATTGCGCTGTATCATTTGTGCAGCATGGATAACGAAGGGGATTGCCCCAACCGGGAAGAAAAATCCGCCGGCAGCCAAAGGGCCGTAGGCGGACAAAGGAAGTGGGAGACAGACGGGAGCTATCCTGCAGGGCCAGTGTGGAGCCGGGGATTGCATCTGGAGTCCGCTGGGCGCAGGACCACTACAGGGGAGTCATCCCGGCTGGCAACGAAGGCATATAAGTATTCCACAGAGGTCTTGGCCTGGAAGCAGGCCTACAGGACGGCGGTGCGCCTGCCGGGGCTTTGATCAGATTTGCAAAAAAATGGAAAAGAAATTTGGAAATAAAAGGCAGCTTGTATAGAAAACAAGATAATTCGGTATCTTTTATAATATACTGTTGACTTTTGAATCCACAAGTGCTATTCTTAATATAGAAAACAAGATAAAGCGATTTTGATATCAGCAAAGGAGGAATTGACCATGACAGAATCTGTGGCATATCCCGGCGGCGCTGCCCGCCGACAGACGGTAGGGGAAGAGGTGCTCAACGCCGTCACCCACGGTGTGGGGGCGGTGCTGGCTGTCATCGGCACGGTGATGATGCTCTTGAAAGCCATGGACCACGGCTTGCTGAACGTGGTCAGCGTGGCCATTTTTGGGGGCTCGATGATTCTTTTGTATCTCAACTCTTGCCTCTATCACGCGCTGCCCCAGTCGAAGGGGAAGCAGGTCTTTCAGGTGCTGGACCACTGCTCCATTTTCCTGCTGATTGTGGGCACCTATGCCCCCATTTGCCTTGTGACCCTGGGCGGGGCCTTTGGTCTGACCATCTTCGGCATCAACTTAGCCTGTGGCCTGCTGGGGATTCTGCTCAACGCCATTAGCCTGAAGCGGTGGAAGCGGGTGTCCATGGTCCTTTATATCGTCATGGGTTGGCTGGGGGTGCTGGCCTTTCCCCTGATCCTGCGGCGCCTGACCACGGTGGGCTTTGTCTTCCTGCTGCTGGGGGGCATCGCTTATACAGTGGGAGTTGTTTTCTACCGGCAAAAGGAGAAACCTTACCGCCACGGCATCTGGCATTTCTTTGTCCTGGCCGGTACGGTGCTGCAGTTTGTTACCGTGTACACCAACTGCTGCTGACGGCAGACCAAATTATCATAAAGGAGAAGCCCGACATGAGAGACTATGCCATCGTGACCGATTCCAGCTGCGATTTTAGCCAGGAGCTGATCCAAGCTCTGGATCTGACGGTGATCCCCCTGTCGGTCCAGCTGGGCCAGGATCGCTATCGGAACAGCCCCAAAGAGGCCCCCGAAAGCCATGTGTTTTACACCCGCCTGAGCCAGGGAGAGCCCGCCCAGACCTCTGCGCCCAACGTGGAGGAGTTTAAGGATGCCATGCGCCCCCTGCTCCAGGCGGGGAAAGACATCCTCTACCTGGGCTTTTCCTCGGGCCTCAGCGCCACCTGCCAGAATGGGGCCATGGCCGCCGAGGAGCTGGGGGAGGAGTTTCCCCAGGCGGAGCTTCTCACGGTGGATACCCTCTGTGCCTCTCTGGGCCAGGGACTCATCATCGACTTGGCCGTCCAGGAAAAGCGCAAGGGAAAGACCCTCCAGGAAGTGGCCGACTTTGTCCGCCAGACCATCCCCCACCTGTGCCACTGGTTCACCGTGGGGGACTTAAATCAGCTCCGCCGGGGTGGCCGTCTCTCCGCCGGCAAGGCCATTTTGGGGAACCTGCTCCATGTAAAGCCCGTCCTCCACGTGGACGACGAGGGCCACCTGGTGCCCGTGGACTCGGTCAAAGGCCGGAAGAACTCCATCGAGGCCCTGTGCCAGAAGATGGAGGAAACCGCCATTGACCCCCAAAACCAGCGGATTTACATCAGCCACGGCGACTGCCTGGCCGACGCCCAGACCCTGGCCGCCATGGTCCAGGACCGGCTCCATGTGGCCTCGGTGACCATCGGCGATGTGGGGCCGGTGATTGGAGCCCACTCGGGGCTGGGAACCTTGGCGCTGTTCTTTTTGGGGAAGCAGCGGTGAGAGTATAGATCCATAAATAAGGAACCCTCTCCATGGCGCGAAAGCCTGTGGGGAGGGTTTTTGTCTTTGGGGGAGGGGGGAAACCTCCCCTTCTTTGGGTGGGGGGTCAGCCCTATGGGCCGGGGACGGAGGGTGGTCGCGGCTCTGCCACGTGGGGGACGTGCCCTTGGGGCTTGGGGTCGGCCCCAGGGCCGGTACGGGGTGTTGGCGCACCCTGCGCCGTGGATTTTTGCGCCGCCCGGCGCAGGGGCCCCATTTCTCTGGAGAAATGGGGGAAAGAGCACCAGGGGGAAAGAGGTTCTTACGGTTTAAGGAGCTTCGCATTGGATCTGACCGAACTGTCCCCCGGACAGTTCGACCCCTGGACCCCCAATCTCTGGGTATTATGGCCTTTTGGGTCGGGGGTCCTAACGGGATTGACTGGCCTGCGGCCCTTGCCCTCTAGGCCTTACGGGCCCGCCCACCAGCTAGGCGGGCTGGGGCAGTTTGCGGAAGACTGCTAGGAGAGGGTGAAAGACAGCAACCATATTTTTCTACTTTGCAATTCTCTGTATCAGGAGAGAGTAGGCGTTGTGGTTTTTATAATGTGAAGAAAGCCGCGCTATCTCTTTTCCCGAAGTGCCACACCCACGCCCCCTGCGCGCCGAGCCGGCAGGCGCGCACGCTTCCCACCTGCCGCGCTTGGGCCGCAGGCCCGTCACCAGGCCACGGTACAGCCCGAAGGTCTACACCCACTAGAGAAGAGGGGTCCAGGGGGGAGGAAACTCCTTCCTCCTGGTCTTCTTTCCCCCATTTCTTCGAAAGAAATGGGGCCCCAGCCGGGTAGGCTGCCCGCCCGGCGAGGGCACCAGCGGTGCGGTTCGCACCAAGGATCGTACCTGGCCCTCTGGGCCAGATTACCCAGTGATAGGGCAAGCCCCCCACGTCGCAGAGCTGCGCCCACTCCCCACCCCCGGCCCAACGGGCCGGCCCACAACCCAAAAAGGATGAATGCCATGATTCAAATTGAAACCCTCCCCAACGGCGTCCGCATCGTCACAGAGGCCATTCGCTCCGTCCGCTCCGCTGCCCTGGGCATCTGGGTGGGCGGCGGCTCCCGGGAGGAGGCCCCGTCGGAGTCCGGTGCGGCCCATTTTATTGAACATATGCTCTTCAAGGGCACCCAGCGCCGCTCTGCCCAGGATATCGCCCGGGAGACCGACGCCATCGGCGGCCAGATGAACGCCTTTACCACCAAGGAGTGCACCTGCTTCTATGGCCGGGTTCTGGACGACCACCTGCCCCAGGCCCTGGATATCCTGTGGGACATGGTCTACTGCTCCTCCTTTGCCCAATCTGCGGTGGAAACCGAGCGGGGGGTCATCCTGGAGGAGATCGACATGTATGAGGACACCCCCGATGACCTGTGCGCGGAAAAGCTCTTTGGGGCGGTCTTCCCGGGCAATGCCCTGGCCCGGCCCATTCTGGGCTCAGAGGAGACCCTGGAGACCATGACCGGGGATTTCCTGCGAGAATACCACCGCCGCCACTACCGGGGAGACAACACCGTGGTGGCCCTGGCGGGCAGCTTTACGGAAGAAATTCTGGAGGATATCCGCCGCCGGTTTGGAACCCTCCCCGGGGGACAGGCCCAGCCGGTGGAAAGAGCGGTGTACACCCCCGCCTTTGTGGCCACGTCCAAGCCCATTGAGCAAAACCACCTGACCCTGGCCTTCCCCGGCCTGGACTATAACTCCCCCAAGCGCTTTGCCCTGCAGCTGCTGTCCTCCATTTTGGGTGGGGGTGTCTCCTCCCGGCTCTTCCAGCAGGTCCGGGAGCAGCAGGGGTTGTGCTACTCCATTTACTCCTACGGCGCCGGCCACGCCGACACCGGGGTTTTTTGCATCTACACCGCCCTGAACAAGGAGACCGAGGCCAAAGCCATCGCCACCATCCGCCGGGTGGTGGATCAGCTGCGGGAAGAGGGCCCCACCGCCGAGGAGCTGGAGCGGGCCCGGGAGCAGTCCAAGGCCAACGTGGTCATGGGGCTGGAGTCCACCCAGTCCCGCATGAGCCACGCCGGCCGGTCTCTGCTCTTTTCCGGGGAAATCCTCTCCCCGGAGGAGATCATCGCCGCCTATAACGCCGTCACCCACGAGGACGTGGTGGCCCTGGCCCAGGAGATTTTCCGCTGGGATCAGGTCTCCCTGTCCGCTGTGGGCCAGGTGAAAACGGCGGAGGAATACCGGGCCCTGGTCCTGGGATGAGAGCCCGCCAAACCCACAAACAGACAGAAAAACAGCCAGCCCTATGGGGCTGGCTGTTTTGGGTTTCAAGGGAGTTAGTTGGCCAGGTACCGGTGGAGCATCACCACCACCTGGGCCCGGGTCGCGCTGGACAGGGGAGAGAGGGTGGTCTCTGTGGTGCCGGAAATGATCCCCTGGCTCACGGCCCAGGTCATGGCGGGGGCGGCCCAAGCGCTGACGGAGCCCTTGTCCATGAAGGAATTGAGCGTGCCGGTGGTGAGGGTGTTGCCCCCGGTGGCCTCCGCATAGCGGTAGAGGATGGTAGCAATCTGCTCCCGGGTGATGAACTCGTCGGGGCCGAAGGCAGTGTCAGAGAGGCCGTTCACCACGCTGATGGCGTTGGCCCAGACCACGGCGTTGTAGTAATAGCCCCCCACGTCCAGGTCCTCAAAGTTGGTGGTGATGGCCACCTGGGGGCTGCCGGCGGCCCGGTAGAGGATGGTCACCAGCTGGGCCCGGGTCATGGGTTCGTTGGGGCCGAATAGGGTCTCCTCTATGCCGTTGACCAGGCCGAAGTGGTGGGCGAAGTCCACAGCGCTGGCCGCCCAGGTGCCCACATCCCCTTCGGTGACATCGGAGAAGTGATCCGAGCGAACCTTGTCCACCACATAGACCGAGAGGGTGGCCGTGGTGACCTTCCCAGACTGGGTGGTGAGGGTCATGGGAATGGCGTCATAGCCGGAAAAGCCCGCCGGGGGGAGGTAGCTTAGGGTAGAAACATGGAAGTCCCCCTTGCTGGCGGAGTTGGTATAGTACCGGTCCCCCTGGTCGGGGATGCCGCTGCCATAGGCCAGGTCGCGCACCAGCTTGCCGGCGCTGGGGGCGCCGAAAACCACGGAGACCACAGGGTCCGTGTCGCTGGGCTGGAAGAAATCCGAGCCGGCGAAGGGGAAGCCGGTGGTATCACACTGGCGGTCTGCCGCCACAGGAGGCTGGGTAGGGGAGGAGACGATGATCTCCAGCTGGCCGTAATAGGGCTTGTCCCCATAGGCCAAGAACTGGATGGAATAGGTTCCCGCCTGGCGGGGGGTGAAGGTCACGTCAGACAGCAGGGCAGCATCTCCCCACTCACGGAGGAAATAGGCCTGCTGGTCCTTGACGTTCAGGGTGCCCACGGCTTCGCCGGTGACGGAGTTCAGGTCAAAGATCACGTGGGTTAGGCCCGGAATGGCGGGGGTCAGGTCGGTGTCCCCGCCCAGGGTCAGCTGGTCGAGAAGGGACTGTTTGCCCTCTAGGTCTGTGAGCTTCTCCAGCGTCGTCGTCCCCTGGTCCAGGGGGAGGGTGGCCCCCAGGGTGGTGCTGGCGTAAACGGTGAGGCTGTAGCTGCAGCTGCCAGAGAGGGTCTGGGTGCTGTCGGTTTTGCTGGTGGCGGTGACGGTGCAGACGACCACCATGCCGCCCAGGGTGGTGGGCTGGAGCACCAAGTCCTGGCCGGTGCCCAGGGGTTTTTTGGCGCTGTCGGTCCAGGTGTAGGTGAAGGTATAGGCGTCGGTGACATCCTTGCTGCCGTTTTTCACTGTGACCTGGGGGGCCTGGAGGCGGGTGTCCACATACTGGCCGGCGTCGGCGTTAACATAGATGGGGGAGAGGGACAGGACATCGTTGGGGGAGGTGTCGCTGGTTTTCCCCACGGTGAGCCGGTAAGACTTCATCACAGGCTGACCGGCTGCGTTCTTGCCGTTGGAGATGGCGAAGATCTCGGTTTCCCCCTCGCCCACGGCGGTCACCAGACCGGTGTCGGTGACGGTGGCCACGGAAGGGGTCTCCGAAACCCAGGTGACGGTCTGGTCCTTGTCACTGCCATGGGCGTAGGTGACGGTGGCCTCCAGCTGGCGCTGCTTGCCCACGGGGAGGACCTCCGGGCCGGCGGGGGTGATGGTCACGCCGGTGACGGAATCCTCTTCCACAGTGACCGTGCACACGGCGCTGTAGCTGCCGTCGGCGGTCTTTGCGGTGATGTCTGCCACCCCGGCTGCCACGGCGGTGACCACTCCCTGGGAAGAGACGGTGGCGATGGTCTCCTTGTTGGAGCTCCAAGTGACGGCCTGGTTGGTGGCGTCCTTGGGGGAGACGGTGGCGGTTAAGGTCACTGTCTCTTTGGGCACCAGGGTGACGTTGGTCTGGCTCAGGCTCACCCCAGTGACAGACACAGCGGCGGCGGCAGGCACCGCCAAGCTCACTGCCAGCACCAGGGCCAGCAGGAGGGAGAGGGTACGGTTCCGGGTTTTTTTCATGGTATCCTCCTTTGGATTTGACATCGTAAACTGGGCCCCTGGCCGAAGAGGGCCGGGGGCTCAAGAATTGTTTGGTAGGCCTGCGGCAATCCAGCTGCCGGGGCGATTTGCCCCCAGGGCCAGGAAATGGATGCCAGCCTGGGGTTATTATACCACATCTTGGAGTGGGGGAAAGGGCTTTTTCAAAGATTTTCCCGGTTTTCGTCCCTTCCGGTCCCAAAATTTTCCCCACATAATCCCCGGCATATCCGAGCAGGCTACCCATATACTGAAATCACGGGGAGACCTGTCTCCCAAGGAGGGATCCTATGGCAAAACCTCAGCCCCTCACCCAGGCCCAGTCCCTGCGCCGCCACCTGGAGCAGACCAGCCGGGACCTGGCCGCCGCCCAGGCGGGCTTTGACCAGACGGCGGACCGGGACCTGCTGGAGTACTATCTCTATGAGATCAGCGCCCTGCGGGCCAAGCACACCTATCTGCTGCGGCAGATGAAATCATTGCAGGAGTGACGGATGGCCTCCATCCGCCCCTCTTGCGGAAAAGGAGGCCTCTCCATGCACCTATTTGACCCGGACGGTCCTTGGCTGACCGTCCTCATTTTCAGCATTCTCTTTCTGGTGATTTTCCGCCGCCCCCTGGGGTGGCTGGTGAAGCTCCTGGCCCGATCGGCCCTGGGGCTGGGGTTTTTGGCCCTGTGGTCCCAGAGCGGGTTGGCGGCCAGCTTGGCTCTGGGGGTCAATGCCTTTAATGCACTGACCTTGGGGCTGCTGGGGCTGCCGGGGCTGGGCCTGCTCTTTCTGTTCCGGTGGGTGGGTACATAAGGGGAGGCCTTTGGCACAGGGGGTCCGGCCCTGGCGCCGGATTCCCCGGACCAAAGCCCCCATCCGGGGCCCCTATCCATCTGCACCCCCATAGAAAGGAGCTGCCATGCGCCATACCCCCTACTCTCATGCCCCCCTCTCCGCCCGCATTGGACGCCTGCTTCTGGGGCTTGTCTGCTCGGCCGGGGCCCTGGCCGGGTGTTTTCTTCTGCTGTGCGCCCTGGGGATTCTCTCCCCGGGGGAGATCTCCCAGCAGGTGTCCACTTGGCTCTCCCCCCAGCAGGAGGAGAGCACCCCGGCTGCCGGGCCGGCGGAGATCTCCGTGCCGGAAGAGGAGGACACCCCCTTCCAGGCTGTCTTCCTCCCCCTAGAGGACCTGGACAGCGCCCCGACCCTGGCCGCCGGCTATGACGGGGTGGTTCTGCCCATGAAAACCGCCGATGGGGCCTTGGGCTATGTCTCGGCCCTGTCCCTGGCCGCTGACATCGGGGCCTCCTCTGGGGACCCCAACCGGAATGAGGCCCTGCGAGCCCTAAACGACACCGAGGGGCTGTACACCGTGGCCCAGGTCTCCTGCCTGCGAGACACGGCCTTGGTCCAGACGGACCCCTCCTTAGCCCTCCACCGGGTCAGCGGCTCGGCCTGGCTGGACAGCGACCGCCAGGGCTGGCTGGATCCCACCCAGGCCCAGGTCCAGGACTATCTCACCGGGGTGTGCCAGGAGCTGGCCCGGCTGGGCTTTGACGAAATCCTGCTCACCGACTGCGCCTTCCCCACCCAGGGGGATTTGGACTCCCTGGGGAAATACCCCCAGAAGGAGAAGGCCCTGGAGACCTTTTGCCGTCAGCTTCAGGGGGCCCTGGCCGACTATGATGTGACCTTGTCAGTGGTGGGGCTGGGGGACAGCGTCACGGCGGAGCCTGTCAGCGGCCAGACCACGGGGTTGCTGGCCACCTTTGGGCGGGTTTGGGCCGCCCAGGAGGATGCCGGGACGTTGGCGGCCTTTGGGCCGGTGGTGTGGCCGGTGGGGGAGTGAGCGCACCGGCTGGGGAGGGGGTGCCCCCTCGGTCACGGGGTGAGCCGGCCCGGAGGGCCGGGAACTGGTGGTGGTCGCAGACCTGCGACGTGGGGGTTTTGTCCTTTGGGCTTGGGGTCGGCCCCAGGGCCGGTACGAGGTGTCGGCGCACACTGCGCCGTGGGGTTTGCGCCGCCCGGCGCGGGGGCTCCATTTCTCTGGAGAAATGGAGGAAAGAGCACCAGGGGGAAAGAAACTCTTTCCCCCTGGACCCCCAATCTCTGGGTATTATGACCCTTTGGGTCGGGGGGCCTAACGGGTTTCACTGGCCTGCGGCCCTTGCCCTCTAGGCTCTACGGGCCCGCCCACCAGCTAGGCGGGCTGGGGCAGTTTTTGGAAAACTGCTAGGAGAGGGTAAAAAACTGCAACCATATTTTTCTACTTTTCGATACTTTTTCTCAGAAGAGAGTGGGCGTGGTGGTTTTCATAATTATGGGGAAAGACTCGCTATCCCCTTCCCGAAGTGCCACACCCACAACCCCTGCGCGCCGAGCCGGCAGGCGCGCACGCATCCCACCTAACGCGCTTGGGCCGCAGGCCCGTCACCAGGCCACGGTACAGCCCGAAGGGCCAACCCCACTAGAGAAGGGGGGTCCAGGGGGGAGGAAACTCCTTCCCCCTGGGGTTCTTTCCCCCCTTTCTTCTCAAGAAAGGGGGCCCCAGCCGGGTAGGCTGCCCGCCCGGCGAGGGCAAACCACGGCGCAGTGTGCGCCACGGCCGGTACCCGGCCCGCAGGGCCGGACCCCCAGCTGTAGGGTACAGCACCCCACGTAGCAGGGCTGCACCAACTTCGGTCCCCGGCCCCAGGGCCGGATCCCCCCCTCAGCGCGGCAAAGGCGCCGGCAGATTCACCGGCGCCCTGCCATGGGGTACAATGATTGAAAGAGAAGAGAGGAGGTTAAGAAGAAAGCGAATCAGTGAATGGCGATCTGCCGGGTTTCAGGCACCACGGGGGCCAGCTTGGGCAGCGTCAGCTCCAGGATGCCGTTGTTGTAGGCGGCGGTGATGGCGCTCTCGTCGATGCCGCTGACGTCGAAGGTCCGGGAGAAGGAGCCGTACCGCCGCTCCCGGCGGATGTAGCTGCCCTGCTCGTCCTTCTGGTCGTGGTTTTCTTTGTGCTCTGCCTTGATGGTCAGGATGCCCTCTTTCAGCTCCAGGGAGATGTCCTCCTTGTCGAAGCCGGGCAGCTCTGCCTCCAGCAGGAACTTATCGCCCTGGTCCCGGATGTCCGTGCGGAAGGCGGGCAGGTTGGCGGTGGTGTTGCCGAAAAACTTCTTTTCGAAGTTGTCGAAGAGGTCGAACATGTTTTCATCGCGACGGTCAAAAGGAATCATACCAAACATAATAACAATCTCCTTTACGAGTTCTATTTCGGGTCGTGCCGCGGCCGCTTAGCCGGGCCGACGGGATTTGCAGTCTTTTGACTGGAGTGCTGGCGCTTTTCCCAGATCTTTCCGGGAACCTCCTGTCTACGGTGGATATCCTACTGCGATTTTATGAATAAAGTTCGCGGAAAATGTGTCTAAATTGTAAACGATTAGCACTCGTGAGAAAAGAGTGCTAATTTTGCCTTTGCTCCAGGCTGCCGACCCGTCCTCCTGGATAGTCTGCCAAAAAAAGCGCCGTCTATGCGCAGCGGGGAAGCGCCGGCGGCCATTGTTCGGGAGGGAAATCTGTGGTATACTACCGTTGCAACTATTTTTCTACCCGAAAAAGGGAGGTTTTACGGAATATGGCAAGATTATCAGAACGGATGGTGGCCCTGGGCACCGCCAGATCCGAGATTCGGGAGGCCTTTGCCTTTGCCCAGGCCCGGGCGGCGGAGGTGGGGCCGGAGAATGTGGATGATTTCTCCATCGGCAACCCCAGCGTCCCTGCCCCTGCCACGGTGGGGGAAATGGTCCACAAGCTGGTGGATGAGATTGACCCCGTCCAGCTCCACGGCTACACCCCCGCCCAGGGGGACCCCGCCGCCCGCAAGGCCCTGGCGGAGGATCTGAACCGCCGCTACGGCACCGACTATGATGGGGACTGCTTCTACCTGACCGCCGGGGCGGCCGGCGCCCTGTGCTGCGCCCTGTCGGCCCTGACCTGCCCGGGGGATCAGTTTATCACCTTCGCCCCCTACTTCCCCGAGTACAAGGTCTTTGTGGAGAGCGCCGGGGCCGAGCTGGTGGCGGTGCCGGCGGACATTGAGGATTTCCAGATCGACTTTGCCGCCTTCCAGGCCGCCCTGACCCCGGAGACCAAGGGGGTTATCATCAACAGCCCCAACAACCCCACCGGGGTGGTCTATTCCGAGGCCACCATCCGGCGGCTGGCCCAGGTGCTGACGGAAAAATCCGCCCAGTATGGCCACCCCATCTGGCTCCTCTCTGACGAGCCCTACCGGGAGATCGTCTATCTGGACAGTCCCCTGCCCTGGGTGCCCTCCTATTATGCCAACACCCTGGTGTGCTATTCTTACAGTAAGTCCCTGTCCCTGCCCGGCCAGCGGATCGGCTATGTACTGGTGCCCCGGCAGGCGGAGGACTTCTCCCTGGTCTATGCCGCTGTCTGTGGAGCGGGCCGGGCCCTGGGCTATGTCTGCGCCCCCAGCCTCTTCCAGCGGGTGGCAGCGGGCTGCGCCGGCCAGACGGCGGATATTTCCATCTATCGGAAAAACCGGGATCTTTTCCTGGATTCCCTCCGGGCCATGGGCTTTACCTGTGCCCAGCCGGACGGGGCCTTCTACCTCTTCCCCCGCTCCCCGGAGCCCGACGCCCATGCCTTCTGTGAGCGGGCCAAGAAGTATGACCTGGTGCTGGTGCCCGGGGACAGCTTCGGCTGCCCGGGCCATGTGCGCATTTCCTACTGTGTGCCCACGGAGCAAATCCAGCGGGCGCTGCCCAAATTCCAGAAGCTGGCGGAGGAGTATGGGTTGGGATAACCCCGCCATAACCGGGGCAGGATGACCTGCCGTCCCCTTCCCGGTCCCGTCTAAGATTGTCTCAGGAAAAGCCTCCTGTCTGGGAGGCTTTTCCTGCCCTCTTAAGAAAATCTTAATCATTCCCCTCATTGTTTCTTAATCCCCCATCCGCTAAGATAAAAGCAAAGGAGGTGACAGGGATGTACAACATCCTCGTCTGCGACGACGAAAAGGACATCGTCTCCGCGTTAACCATCTATCTGACCACCAGCGGATACCAGGTCTTCCCCGCTTACGACGGCGTGGAGGCGCTGAACCTGCTGGAAAAGGAGGACATCCACTTGGTCCTGCTGGATATTATGATGCCCAAGTTAGACGGGATCTCCACCATGACCAAGCTTCGGGAACGGTACAACGTGCCGGTGATCCTCCTGACGGCCAAATCGGAGGACACGGACAAGATCTTGGGCCTGAACGTGGGGGCAGACGACTATGTGACCAAGCCCTTTAACCCTGTGGAGGTTCTGGCCCGGGTGAAGTCCCAGCTGCGGCGGTATCTCCAGCTGGGGGGCGGGGTGGTGAAGCCCACGGCCCTGCGCCTGGGGGGCATCACCCTGGACGACCGGACCAAGGAGGTCACCCTGGACGGGGAGGCAGTGTCCCTAACCCCCCGGGAGTATGAGATCCTCCGGCTGCTCATGCAGAACCCCGGCACGGTGTTCTCCCCCAAGCGGATCTACCGGGCCGTGTGGGGCGAGGAGCCCTATGGGGTGGAAAACGCCGTGGCTGTCCACATCCGTCACCTTCGGGAAAAACTGGAGATCAACCCCTCGGACCCCCGCTACATCAAGGTGGTCTGGGGCCAGGGGTACAAGATGGAAGGGGGCAAACGATGAAAAAACTCCGCACCAAACAAAGCGCGAAAATAGTGGCCTGCATCCTGTTTGTAGCTGCTTTGACGGTTTGCTTCTCCTGCGGCGCGCAGGTCTCCTGGCTGCTGGCCAACGGGGGCTATCAGGGCAGCAGCGTGGCCGTGCTGGACGAGCGGGAGGCTTCGCTGGCGGCGGATTTAACCGGCCAGGTGGCAGAAAGCTATCGCCAGGCCCAGGAATCCGGGTCCTATTTTGACCCGGAGAGCGTGATTACAGACAAAAACTTTTTCTTCACCATCAAAACCCCGGACGGAGAGACCGTTGTCGCCAGCGAGGAGCTGGGGACGTACCGGGAAAAGCGCTCGGTGACCATAGAGGTCAATGGGAAGGCGCACACGGAGACCATTCGTCGGACCTATGACTCCGAAGAGGCGCGGGAGGAAGGCCTAGAGGACCTGATCGAACAGTATTCCAACGCCGGCAGCTTCGGGTATTCCTTGACCGACTCGGCGCACTCTGATTCTGCGGAATTTGACCCAGAGACAGAGACGGAAACGGCTATGGAGGAAACAGAAGAGGACGCCTTAGCAGTGGGGTCGGAGCAAGCGGAAACATCCATCCGCTATTATCTGACCTTTGAGGTAACCACCAGGGATGACCCGGAGACCTTTGTGGTCACCGGCTTTCTCCGAAACGACCTCGTTGCCGGCGGGCAAATTTACCAGGAGCTGGGCTATATCTCCACCATCTGTGCGTGGCAGTATGAGTTTTTAGGGGTCACCATCTTCAGCGGCCTGCTGGGGGTGCTGAGCCTGGCCTTCCTCCTCTATGCCACCGGCCACCGGAAGGACCAGGAGGAGATTGCCCTCCACTGGATCGACCGAACCCTTGGCACCGACCTGCTGGTTGTAGGGGGGATCATCCTGCTGCTGATCCTGGCCTCGGTGAAAGGCTCTGCTGGCGGGTATGCGTTCTTCCTGGTCCATGATACCATCATCCTCCTGGTGTGCCTGATCGTTCTGTTGGTGGTTGTCCTTTCCTTGGCCCGGCGGAAAAAGGCGGGGATTTTGAAGGAAAACCTGCTGGTGCGGCGGATTGCCAGCCCAGTCTCTCAGCGGGGGAAACGGTTCAAGGCCCGCTGCGGGGAGCTGCTGAAGAAGCTCCCTCTGTACTGGGCCGCTGGCCTGGGCTTCCTGATCCTGTGCTTTTTGGAGGGGCTTTGCATCATTGGTATCGCCAACAGCAGCGAAGTCGGGGCCTTCTTCTGGTGCATCTTTAAGCTGGGGGAGGCTTGCCTGCTTGTCTTCCTCGTCCTCTCTCTGCGCCAGCTCCAGGAGGGCGGCCGCCAGCTGTCGGCGGGGAACCTGGACTACAAGGTCCCCCTGGATAAGCTCAAGGGGGCCTTCCGGGAGCACGGGGAAAACCTGAACAACATCCGCCAGGGCATCCAGCACGCCGTGGAGGAGCAGATGAAGAGTGAGCGGATGAAAACCGAGCTCATCACCAACGTCTCCCACGACATTAAGACCCCTCTGACCTCCATCGTCAACTACGTGGATCTGCTGAAAAAAGAGGAGATGCCCAACGAAAAAGCCCGGGAGTACCTGGAGGTGCTGGACCGCCAGTCCGCCCGGCTGAAAAAACTCACCGAGGACCTGGTAGAGGCCTCCAAGGCCTCCACGGGCAACCTGACGGTGAACTTCCAGCGCACCGACGTAAATGTGCTGCTCACCCAGAGCGCCGGGGAGTATCAGGAACGGCTGGCTGCCAGGGACATGACCCTGGTCCTCACCCCCGCCGAAGAGGCCCCTGCCATCTCCGCCGACGGGCGGCTGCTGTGGCGGATCTTTGAGAACCTTTTCAGCAACATCTGCAAATACGCCATGCCGGGCACCCGGGTCTACCTGACCAGCCAGGCCACAGAGAGCCAGGTGACCATCACCTTCCGCAATATCTCTGCCGACCCCTTGAATATCTCCAGCGACGAGCTCATGGAGCGGTTTGTGCGGGGGGATGCCTCCCGAAATACCGAGGGCAGCGGCCTGGGCCTGTCCATTGCCCGAAGCCTGACCCAGCTCCAGCACGGCCAGTTTGAGCTGACCATTGACGGGGATCTGTTCAAGGCAATGCTGACCTTCCCGAGAATTCCGTAAGAAATCCTTAAGGAAAATTAAGTGGAAATGTGTTCTGCCCTGTGGTATGATAGCCGTGGTTATAAAACCACGGCTATCTGCCGTTTTTAAGGCTTGTTTCGTTGGCTGCCCACCCTGGGCAGCGGTGATATAAAGGAGATCCTTTTGTTAGACTCTATCTTCATGCAGTGCCTTGCCACCATGGGCATGGCCGCCGTTCCTGTGGTGGAGCTGCGGGGGGCCATCCCTTTTGGCCTGGCCTTTGACCTGCCCCCTGCCCTGGTGTTTCTGCTGGCGGTGGTGGGGAATATGCTTCCGATGCCCTTTATCCTGTTTTATATCCGCCGCCTTTTTCGCTGGCTCCGCCAGCGGCCCTGGTGGGGGAGGAAAATCGACTGGCTGGAGACCCGGGGCCACCTAAAGGGCCGGCTGGTGCGGGAATACCGGGTGCTGGGCCTGGTGATCCTGGTGGCCATCCCCCTGCCCGGCACAGGGGCCTGGACGGGGGCCCTGGTGGCCACCATCTGCCGCCTGCCCATCCGCCGGGCCCTGCTCTCCATTTTGGCGGGGGTAATCATTGCGGGGGGAATTGTGATGGCGGTCTCCTGCGGTGTGATCTCGATGCTGTGAACCTGGCAAGCCAGCGCGTCCACGCTTTGGGGGCGGCGCTGGCGCCCCTGTGGGCCGAGCCGGCAGGGGGCAAACTGCCGCGCCCCGGCCCTCTGGGCCGGGTGTTCCCCTCAATTCCCCAAAAACTTTTCCTGTCCGCCCCTTGACGCGCCCCGGCGGAACAGGCTATACTAAATTTATCCTTCCCAGTTCCTTTTGCCGCCGGTCCCTGCCGGCTTCTTTTTTTGTCAGGAACTTCCGGGGAAAGGACTCTCCGCCCGGGGCATACTTTTGGTATGTGACCACCGGGAAGGAGGGGTTCCTATGAGGAGGAAAAGACAGATCTTATGGGGGGCCTGGGCCCTGGCCCTTGGCTTGGCGGTGTCGGCGGCCTGGGTGACCTGGCCCGGGGAACCGGAGCCGGCCCAGACCACGGCAGCCCTTCCGCCAAAGGGCTATATCGCCCTGACCTTTGACGACGGCCCCTGGCCCGAAACCACCGAGGCCCTTCTGGACGGCCTGGCCCAGCGGGGGGTGAAGGCCACCTTTTTCCTGGTGGGGGAACAGGTCGCCGACCACCAGGATATCGTAAAGCGCATGGAGGACGAGGGACACCAGATCGGCCTGCACACCTGGCACCATGTTTCCCTAAAGGGGATGACCCGGGAGGAGATCTGCAGCCAACTGAACAAAACCCGGGAAGTCCTCCAGGCGGTGGTGGGCCCGGAGAACTTTATGCTCCGGCCGCCCTATGGCTTTGTGGACGATACCCTCCGCCACTGGGCCCAGGCGCCCATCATCTGCTGGTCTGTGGATACCGAGGATTGGAAAAGCAAAAACGTAGACGCCGTGGTCCAAGTGGTCACCCAGCAGGCGGAGGATGGGGATATCATCCTGATGCACGATATTTTTGACACCTCTGTGACGGCGGCTCTCACCTGTGTGGACCGGCTGATGGAGGAAGGATATTATTTTGTCACGGTGGAGGAGCTCTTTGCCCTGCGCGGAGAGACCCCTCAGGAGGGTCAGGTCTATTCCAGCCTGCCCACAGACCCGTGACAGTATCCGCCCCCGAGGAAAAGGAGGAAACCAAACATGAAAAAAATCATTGGCGTGGCCCTGATCCTGGTGGTGGTCCTGTTCGCCCTGCCCTTCCTAATCCGGCAGGGCCAGGCGCCCGCTGAAGACCCGGAGCCCACGGCCCAGGAGGAGCTTGCCCTCCCCGCCAGCGGCCACACTCTGCGCGTCCAGGGGGCCGATGGCCAGATCACAGAGATGGACCTGAACGAATACCTCTGGGGCGTGGTGGCCGCGGAGATGCCCGCCTCTTTCTCCCAGGAGGCCCTGAAGGCCCAGGCCGTGGCCGCCCGTACATACGCCCTGCACCGGGGCCCCACCAGCAACCACCCCGACGCTGACCTGTGCACCGACTACACCTGCTGCCAGGCCTGGATCGCCAAAGACACTGCCCAGGGCAACTGGGGGGACAACGCGCTGGCCTACACCAACAAAATCACCACCGCCGTGGCCGACACCGGCAACCAGGTGATCCTTTACGACGGCCAGCTCATTGACGCCGTGTTCCACTCCTCCTCTGGAAACACCACCCAGGACGCCGTGGAGGTCTGGGGCAACAGCGTGCCCTATCTCCAGAGTGTGGAATCCCCCGAGGGGGAGGACGTGCCCAACTACCAAAGCGAGGTCACCATGACGGCCCAGGCGTTTAAGGAGGCCTTCCTGGCCGCCCAGGCCGACGCCCAGCTGGGGGAGGACCCGGCCGCCTGGATCAGCGACCTGCAGCGCACCGACGGGGGGAGCGTCCATACCATCACCATCGGCGGGGTCACCGTCACCGGGGCCCAGGCGCGGCAGATCTTCTCCCTGCGCTCGGCTACCTTTGATGTGAGCTACGCCGACGGGTCCTTTACCTTCGCCGTCACCGGCTACGGCCACGGGGTGGGCATGAGCCAGTATGGCGCCGACACCATGGCCAAGGCAGGAAAGACCTACCAGGAGATTTTGCTCCACTATTACACCGGTGTGACCGTGGCCGAGTGCCCGGCAGAGCTTTTTTAAGAAGGGAATCCAAAAGGCGGCCGTTAGGCCGCCTTTCCTGTTTGATAGAGCAAAATTTATCGTTGTATTTTACGAAGAATTTTGCTACAATATAGATAGAATGAAAGGAGGTGCCACCATGCCGAATATTAAGCCAGTTTCTGACCTGCGCAACTATGGCGAGGTCCTCCGGGACGTGGCCATTGGTCAGCCCGTTTTCCTGACCAAAAATGGCTACGGCCGCTATGCTGTTCTGGATATTGAGGAATATCGGGAATACGAGCTGTTGAAAGCCCGGACCAAGCTTCTGGCGGAGATCGAGAAGGGCCGCCGCTCCGGGGAGGAGGAGGGGTGGATTCCCGCCGAGGATATATTGACTTACTTTGAGGAGAAGTACCATGACTAAGCTTGTCTACTCCATTGCGGCCCGGGAAGACTTGGAGGAGATCGGCGATTATATTATGAGCCAACTTCATAATCCCACGGCAGCTTTGCGAGTGATTCGACAGATTTATAAGGATGTGGATGGCCTGCGAACCTTTCCGGCGATGGGGGCGCCCCTGCATCGGGAAGAAGAGGGCGTTCCCTACCGCTATTTGGTCAGCGGAAACTATCTGGTCTTTTACCATGTGGAAAAAGAGCAAGTGCGCGTTGACCGGGTCCTCTATGGCCGGCGGGATTATGCGGCGCTCCTGTTTGACAGTGATTTGCTGCCCGAGAACTAACCTGTTTTATCCCAGCCGCCCCGCTGCGGCTGGGGCTTTTTTCTCCAAAGGGCTTGCAAAACCCGTCGAGGCCAGGTAAGATAGCAGAAAAACCTTGGAGGTACCCACCATGATCAAAGCCTTACTCTGGGACTTGGACAACACCCTGCTGGATTTCCCCACCGCCGAGCGGGAGGCCCTGCGGGGGGCCTTTGAAACCTTTGGGCTGGGCCCCTGTCCAGACGACATGGTGGCCCGGTACTCTGTTTTGAACGCCGGCTACTGGAAGCGGCTGGAGCAGGGGGAGATCACCAAGGCCTGGCTGCTGCCCGAGCGGTTCCGGGACTTTTTTCACCGGGAGGGCATCGCCTTCACCGAGTATGACGCCTTTAACGCCGAGTACCAGTGGCGGCTGGGGGGTGTGGTGGCCTTTCACGACCACAGCGACCAGCTGCTGCGGGACCTGCGGAGCCAGGTGAAGCAGTACCTGGTCACCAACGGCTCCAAGGTGACCCAGGAGCGGAAGCTGGCCCGGTCAGGGCTGGGGGAGCTGCTGGACGGGATCTTCATCTCGGAGCTGGTGGGGGCGGAAAAGCCCAGCCTGGACTTCTTCCAGCCGGTGCTGGCGGCCATCGGCCCCTATGAGAAGGAGGAGATCCTCCTCATCGGCGACTCCCTGACCAGCGACATGGCAGGGGGCAACCGGGCGGGAATCCCCTGCTGCTGGTACAACCCCAAGGGGGTGCCGGTGCCCCAGGGCTATGACATCCGCTACGATATCCGCGACCTGAACCAGGTGCGGCAGATTGTGGCGGAGAGCGCGGAATAAGAAAAAGACCTCCCAGGTGGGAGGCCTTTTTTTGTGGGCGGTTAAGAGAAATAGAAGGTCTGGTCACCGATCTGGACGCCGGAGACCTGATCGGGGTCGAGAATCTCTTTGAACTGGGCAAGGATCCTCAGGGTGTAGTTTTCCCCGTTAAAACCACCGCCGGCGGTGTAGAGGTTGTTGCTGGCCAGGTCAGCGCCCAAGGGGAGCTGGGTCCCATCCTGGAACACCAGGGCCACCGGGGGATAGTCCCCTGCCCAAGGCAGCTCTTCCACAGGTCCCGTGCCATAGGTGCCGAAAACCGCCAGGGAGAGGGAGGTCAGGCAGATCTTCTCATAGGGATAGGTGTGGCCGTTCCAGACCACAGGGTCCTCCAGAAGAATGGTCTTGCCGGTTTGGATGGCGGTCAGCTCCCATTTCAGGGACCAGGAGCCCTCCAGGAGGGTGCCCTCTGCTTGGGGGCTGGCGTATTCTAGGTCTCGCAGCTCCAGCTTCAGCTGGCCCGGGGCGATGGCCTCCCCGCTGCTCTGGGCGGTGACGAGAAACAGGGCGTGGTGGTCGTCCACCACCTCTAACAGGCCGCCGCTGCCGGCGTGGTTTATGGACTTCCCGTCAACGGTGATCTCCAGCCAGGGGCCGTCCTTCCAGCGCAGGTAGGTTTCCGGGTCCAGGGAAATGGAGTCCGGGGTCTCCAGCTGGAACAGGACGTAGACGCCGTTGGCGTCGGCTGCGGTTTGCTTCACGGTAATGGTGGCGCCGTTTTTGGTGACGGAGCAATCTGAGAGCACGCTGGAACCCTGGAGCAGGGGCGCGGTCTCGTCTGTAATGCCAAAGTAGGCCATGAAGTTCTGGTCCAGGCCCCAGTGGCCGGTCAGGGCCGTGGCCGACACCGCCAAGCACACCAGCACGGCGGCGATGGCGATGGGGAACCGGTGGAGCCTGCGCCGGCTGCGGGGCGGGGCGGCTGCCTGCCGCCGGGTCTGGAGGTCGGCCCAGCCGGCCTGGGTGTCAAAGGGAGCGGCGCCGCTGCGGCGGTCCAGCTCCTCCAGAATGGCCTGGATGGCCGCCTGGTCGGGGAGGTCTTGGTCCAGCAGGGTCTCCATGGTCTGGATCAGCGCCTCGTCGGTGGCTTCGGGTGGCGTGTTATGCTTTTTCATGGGGAATCCCTCCTTCTGTCAGGGTTAAATAGTGCTTGCACCGCTGCCGGGCCCGGTAGAGCCAGGTGCCGCAGGTGGCTGGGGGGACGGACAGGCGCTGGCTCATTTCCTGATAGCTCAGGCCCTCCTCATAGGCCATTTTTAACAGGTCCCTGTCCCGTTGGTTCAGCTGCCGGGGGAGGACCTCGTCTAGGGTCTCCCCTGCCCGCCGGTCTGGGGCAGTCAGCCAGGCCAGCTCTGGGTCGGGGACTTCGCGGCTGGCCCGGAGGGCCCGGCGGTCAAACTCGTGGCCCAGCTTGTGACGGAGGGTGACCATCAGCCAGCCGCCAGGGTTGGGATGGTCCTTTAGGGCCTCCCCCTTGTCCAGCAGGGTAAGGAAAACCTCCTGGGTCAGGTCGTAGGCCAGGTCCGGGTCCTGGAGCCGGTATTTGGCAATGCGGTACAGGTCGGGGGCGTATTGGAGATACAGTTGGTGGACCCAGTCGTCCTTGGGGTGGGACAAGGGATCACCTCCTTTGCTTGGTTGGGTACCCGTTCACTATAGTTATCCGGACAGGCGGGGGGATTCTTTCAAAAATTTGGGGGCCGGCGAAAATTTTTTGCCGGGGCAGGTCGCGCCCCCAAAGAAAAACCGCCGCGACAGGGCACAGCTTCTGTCGCGGCGGTTGTGGGGTTTGGATCTTGTCAGCAGAGCTTGGCCCCGGCGGGGACCTTGTCGTCTAGCATAATCAGGTTCAGGGCCTCTTCCCCGTTTTCCTTGTGCACGGCGGAGAGGAGCATGCCCTGGGACTCCTGGCCCATCATCTTCCGGGTGGGCAGGTTCACGATGGCCACCAGGGTCTTGCCAACCAGGTCCTCGGGCTTGTAGTACATGGCGATGCCCGAGAGGATCTGCCGGTCGGTGCCGGTGCCGTCGTCCAGGGTGAACTTCAGCAGCTTTTTGGACTTCTTCACCGGCTCGCAGGCCTTCACCTTCACCACCCGGAAGTCGGACTTGGCAAAGGTCTCAAAGTCCACTTCCTCCTCCCAGGGCTCCAGCTCGATGGCGGGCTGGGCGGGGGCGGCAGCGGCGGCCCGGATGGCCTCCAGCTCCTCCAAGGCCTTGTCCATGTCGATGCGGGGGAAGAGGTTTTCGCCTTTGGTGACGGCCATGGTCTCGTTCCGGCTGCCCCACTGGGCGGCGGAGTCCCAAGTGCGGCAGCTGTCGCAGGCGCCGATCTGGGCGAAGAGCTTCTCACAGGAGGCGGGGATGAAGGGGGTCAGCAGGATGCCGCAGATGCGGGTGGCCTCCAGCAGGTTATACAGAACGTGGGCCAGGCGGGGGCCGTTGGCCTCCATGTCCTTGGCCAGGGCCCAGGGCATGGACTCGTCAATATACTTGTTGGCCCGCTGGATGACCTTGAAGACTTCCTCCAGGGCCTTGTGGGGGGCGCAGGCCTCCATGTTGGCCTCGTACCGGTCCCGCAGGCCGGAGGCCAGGGTGATGAGCTCGGTGTCATAGGCCTCGGGGGTATCCCAGTTCTTGCAGCCGGCGGGCAGGGTGCCGCCAAAGTATTTCTGCACCATGGCGGTGGTCCGGCTGACCAGGTTGCCCAGGTCGTTGGCCAGGTCCACGTTGATGGTGTTGATGAGCAGCTCGTTGGAGAAGTTGCCGTCGGAGCCGAAGGGGAAGGTGCGCATCAGGAAGAACCGCAGGGCGTCCACCCCGAACTTTTCGGCCAGGATATAGGGGTCCACCACGTTGCCCTTGGACTTGGACATCTTGCCGCCGTCCAGCAGCAGCCAGCCGTGGCCGAAGACGTGCTTGGGCAGGGGCATATCCATGCTCATAAGCATGGCGGGCCAGATGATGGAGTGGAAGCGGACGATCTCCTTGCCCACGAAGTGGTAGTCGGCGGGCCAGAAATGGTCGTAGTCGTCGTACTTGTCGTTATACAGGCCCAGGGCGGTGGTGTAGTTAAACAGGGCGTCCACCCACACGTAGACCACGTGGCCGGGGTCAAAGTCCACGGGGATGCCCCAGGAGAAGGAGGTCCGGGAGACGCACAGGTCTTCCAGGCCGGGCTTAATGAAGTTGTTCACCATCTCGTGGACCCGGGAGCGGGGCTGGAGGAAGTCGGTGTTTTCCAGCAGGTCCTGGACGGGCTCGGCGTATTTGGACAGGCGGAAGAAATAGGCCTCTTCCTCTGCGTCTTGAACCTCCCGGCCGCAGTCGGGACACTTGCCGTCCACCAGCTGGCTGTCGGTCCAGAAGGACTCGCAGGGCTTGCAGTATTTGCCCACATACTTGCCCTTGTAGATGTCGCCCTTTTCGTACATCTTCTTAAAAATCTTCTGGATGGCGGCCACGTGGTAGTCGTCGGTGGTGCGGATGAACCGGTCGTTGGAGATGTTCATGAGCTTCCACAGATCCAGCACGCCCTTTTCCCCGGTGACGATGTTATCCACAAATTCCTGGGGGGTGACGCCGGCCTCCTTGGCCTTGTCCTCGATCTTCTGGCCGTGCTCGTCGGTGCCGGTGAGGAACATGACCTCACAGCCCTGCAGGCGCTTATAGCGGGCCCTGGCGTCGGTGGCCACGGTGCAGTAGGTGTGGCCGATGTGGAGCTTGTCCGAGGGGTAGTAAATGGGGGTGGTGATATAAAACTTTTTCTTTTGATCTCTTTCCATATTGGTTGACCTCCAAGCGCCCCGGGGGCGCGTTTGTATGTGTTAGGGGTTGGCGGGGGCGTCGGGGCTGCTTTCCCCGGTCTGTCCTTTTTTCGTCTTCTTTTCCTTGGGGGGCATGGTGCCCATGGGAGCGCAGCCGGCGCAGCTGTCGCAGAAGGGGGCGCAAAGGGGTTTGTCTGCTCCCTTGGCGTCGTTGGTGGCCAGGGCGGAGACCATGGCGGTTAGATAGAACGTCATAGCCAGGTAAAAGGCTGTGTCAGTCAGGGGGAGGCCATCGGCCAAGGACATGATGTTCAGGGCGGCGGTGGCCACGCAGACCGTTTGGGTCACAGGCACCCGCCCCTTGTCAAAGGCAAAGCCCGCCAGCAGGAAGCAGGCGATCATAGACAGCACGGCGGCCAGCATGGGCACCAAGTAGTGGCCCAGGATGGGCTCCTCGGCCCAGGTTTGGTGATAGTTGGCCATGACCCACAGGCAGCAGGCGAAGCCCGGCGCCACCACCCAGGCGGTGAGGATGGGCTGACCCTGGCGCATTTTTTTGGTGACAAAAAAGATCCCCGCAGCGGCCAGCAGGCAGAGGAGGCCCATGCCCGCCCAGACGATGCTGATGCTCCGGCGGCCCTCTCCGGTCAGGGGACTGCTCCCCCACAGGGCCAGGGCCAGAAAGCCGCTCACCGCCAAAAGCACAGCCCCGGCCAGCATGCCGGAGAGACAGGGCAGCCGATCACTGGCGAAAGCGCCGGTGTAGCACCGGTCAAAGACCTGGTGCTTTCCCCGGCTCAAAACCAGGGGAATCACCACCACGGCAACCACCACCAGGATCATCGCCCACAGGGTCGGCGAGCCGGAGATGGGGATGCCGGTGACCGCTTGAAAGCCCTGGGTCAGGTAGAGCCAACGGATCCACAAGCCCACGAGCCCACCCACCACGGCTACGCCGGGCAGGACAATAGATTTTCGCATGGAATCAGAACTCCCTTCCGTGAAAAAAGCGGGAGGGGATGGCTCCCGCAGATAGCTTCTTTTCATCTTACCACATTCTATGGAAAAACGCACGGGGATTTTATGGTTTCCAGGAATTTTTTTGCAGGAGAACAGGTTCTTTGGGCCCTTTGCCAGGACGGCGCCCGTTTTCTGCCCGGATTTGGTTGCGCGCCCCCATTGCGCCATGGTAAAATAAAAAACACAGAAACCCGGTTTTTGGGAAGGAGGCACAAATGCTACACCTATTTTCTCGGGCAGAGCTCATTACCCTCTTTGACAGAGCCCGCTGCGCGAAGCTCCAGGAAATCCTGGGGCAAAACAACATCGAAAGCCATGTCAAGGTCTTCAACCGGATGACCCAAACCCACGTGGGGGGCGGCCGGCGGACCCTTCCCCCGCTCCAAACCAGTGAAAAGGCGTGGCAATACACCATCTATGTTGCCCGAAAAGACCTGGACTTTGCCCGGCATGTGACCGGCCTGGGGGAAGGATGAAACAGGAAGCCAAACCGCCACCCACCGAAAGGAGCGCGCCATGACGACCCAACGAAACACCAAACGGGGCCTTGCTTTCCTTGGCATCTTTGTTCTCGGCCTGCTGGCAGGGGGATTTTTTGCCGTCCAGTATGGGAACTATCAGGCCCGAAGGTCCGCCGAAGCCACCGCCCAGCTGACGCTGGAGGGGGTGGACTTCTGCCAAACCCTGATCCAGGCCATGGCCGAGGGAGATCAGGAGACCTTGTTTGCCCACTACCAAGGGGCCGAGGGGATGGAGCCGGAGCTGCAAAGGGCCCTGCGCCAGCGGCTGGCCTTCTTTGACGGTTTGCCCCTTTCCTATGGAAGCTGCCAGGAGGGTGCCGTCCGGGAGGCCTCCCCCACCAGCTACAGCGCCGCCTATGATCTCGTTTTTCAGGCGGACGGGCCCCTGCCCGCCGCTGCCCAATCCTGGCTGCCCGACTATGCCCTGGAGGCCGTTCAGGCCACCGGAACCCTAACCGTGACCATCCAGATCACAAAGACGGAGGAAGCTCCCTGGGCCTATACCCTGGTGTCCGTTGGGGACATTGCCATTTGACGCGGGGGCCTGCGGAGCAAAAAACGCCGCGTCCCCGAGGGAAATGATCCGTGGCCTGCCCTGAGACAGGGAGGAACTAGGGGAAAATTTTGTGCATATTTTTTTGAGAATCCTGTCAACAAATGCCCTTTGCCGTATATTACAAAGTAGGGGTGTTGGCCAGCACCGCCTCAGGGGACAAACTCCGCTGACAAGACCATAAAATCTTTGCAAGCACGGGGCTTTAGCCCCGTGCTTTTTTCTGTTTCCCCCAGGGAAACGATCCGTCGGTTGCAAAATTTCTGCGTCGGGGGTAAGCTGTTTCCAGGAGGTGAGCCTATGGACCCACAGACCTTTGGGGCCTTTGTGGCGGAAAACCGAAAAGCATTGGGCCTGACCCAGGCCGACCTGGCCCAGCGGCTTCAGGTGACGGCCAAGGCCGTCAGCCGGTGGGAGCGGGGGAAGGGCTTTCCCGACATTGGCACCATCCAGCCCCTGGCCAAGGCCCTGGAGCTGAGTGTGCTGGAGCTGATGGAATCCCGCCGCCGGGCCGACGGCCCAGCCTTTGAGGAAGAGGTGACAAATGTGATGAAAGCAACCGTGGAAATCCAGCGGGAAACCCGCCGGCAGGAGCGGACCGCCCTGGGACTGGGGCTGTTTGCCTTTCTTTTGGTGGCGGTGCTGGCTGGCGTGGGGGTTACGGGAAGCCTGGGCGGCGTGCTTTTTCTGGGGGCCGTGGCCGCCGTGCCGGAGATCGCCCTGTATTACTGCCTGGAAAACTGGGAAGACAAGGAAAGCCGGCGGATCTATGGCACCCTCGGTGTGATTGGGGCCGCGGTCTTTGCCCTGCTGCTCCTTTTATGACGAGAAAAGCCCGGGAAAGGTGAGCCCTTTCTCGGGCTTTTGTAGCCAAACTATAGAATAGATAATATAGCAAATTAAAAGAAGAAAAAAGTAAATGGTGCTTCCCCTTGCGGCAGATTCTCTTTCGTGTTACAATATTACAAAAGGGGCCTTGTCCCCTGCTCATTTGAATTGGGAACAAACGCAAGGGGCAGATTTTGCCCCGGGAGGGAAAGAAGAGAACAACTATGAGTTACGACAAAGAGCTGATCGCCCACAAGCTCATCCGCTGGGAGCAGTATCTGAATAATTACAAGCTCCCCGCCTGGAAAGAGCTGCCGGACATCGGCCTATATATGGACCAGGTCATCGCCCTCTTGGGTCAATATCTGGACTTTATCCCCATTGAGGACCAAAAGGATAAACCCGTCACCTCCACCACCATCAATAACTATGTCCGGCTGAAGGTGATGCCTGCCCCGGAAAAGCGGAAGTATTATCGGGTTCATATCGCCTTTCTGGTGATGATTTTCACCCTGAAGCAGGGCATCAGCATCAGCGGCCTGCAGCAGCTGCTCCCCTCTACGGCCGACGAGGAGGAGATCCGCGTCTTTTACACCGGCTACATCGAGCGCCTGCAGGCGGTGGGGAATTTCTTCACCATCCAGACCCGGGCGGCGGTGCAGGACGTTTTGGAGCCCGGCGCCGCTGACGAGGGCGTGGTGGAAAACCTCATCATCCAGAGCATCCTCCAGTCGGGGTTCTCCCGGATTATGGCGGAAAAGCTCCTCCACCTGCGCAACGCCGACTCAGAGCAGGTGCTGGCCCAGGAGAAGATCAGCGACGGCCAGGGCCGTCATCCTTTAATGAGTCTGCCGGAAAAGAACGGAAAGGAGGGGTGAGCCGTGCTCTTTGACACCCACGCTCACTACTATGCCGAGGCCTTCGACCCCGACCGGGAGGAAGTCCTTGCCTCCCTCCCCGCCGCCGGAGTGGGCCTTGTCCTCTGCCCGGGGTGCGATTTGGCCACCTCCCGCCAGTCCATCCAGTTGGCCGAGGCCTATCCCCATGTCTATGCCGCCGCCGGGGTCCACCCCGAAGACGCCCTGGGCCTGCCCCAGGATTGGCTGGCCCAGGTGGAGGAAATGACCCACCACCCCAAGGTGAAGGCCATCGGGGAGATCGGCCTGGACTACTACTGGAAGGAGGTCCCCCGAGACCTGCAAAAGGAGGTCTTTCGGGCCCAGCTCCAGCTGGCGGAAAAGCTGGACCTGCCCGTCATCGTCCACGACCGGGAGGCCCACGCCGACTGCCTGGCCATGGTGAAGGAATTCCCCAAGGTTCGGGGGGTCTTCCACTGCTACTCCGGCTCTGCAGAGGACGCCAAGACCCTGGTGAAGCTGGGCTGGCACCTGTCTTTTACCGGCACCATCACCTTCAAAAACGCCCGGAAGGCCCCGGAGGTCATCGCCGCCGTTCCCATGGAGCGCCTCATGGTGGAGACGGATTCTCCCTATATGGCCCCCACCCCCTTCCGGGGAAAGCGCTGCGACTCCCGCTATGTCTACCGCATGGCCGAGACCATCGCCCAGATCAAAGGCCTCACCCGGGAAGAGGTGGAGGCCATCACCACGGAAAATGGCAAAAAGCTCTTTGCCATCGCGGATTGACCGGCCCCAGGGGAAGGAGGAGAGATTATGAAGGGTGACATCATCACCTATGATTATTTCGGCAGCCTGTATATCAACATGACCAACCGCTGCGACTGTCACTGTGTCTTCTGCATTCGGGACCAGGACGCCTCTTCCCTGGGAGGACTGTGGCTCCAGGAGGAGCCCACCAAGGAGGAGGTCCTGGCGGAAATCTTGGCCCAGGACCTGTCCCAGTACGGCGAGATCGTCTTCTGCGGCTCCGGGGAGCCCACCTGCCGGGCCGACGATATGTTTTGGATCTGCGACCATCTCCACGCCGCCGGCCGGGCGGACCTGCCCCCCATCCGCCTAAACACCAACGGCCACGGCAGCCTCATCAACCACCGGGACATTGCGCCCGAGCTGAACGGCCGCCTGGATGCCATTTCCGTCTCCCTCAACGGGTCAGACAAGGAGGAGTACCTCCGTCTGACCCGCCCAGGCGCCGGGGAAAAAGCCTGGCAGGCCATGCTGGACTTCGTCCGGGAGGCCACGAAATACGTCCCCAAGGTCATGGTCTCCATCGTGGACTACGACAAATCCCCCCAGGAAATCGAAGCCTGCCGCCAGCTGGCCGAGAGCCTGGGCGCCACCTTCCGGGTGCGGCCCTTTGCGGGGTGAGGAAAAACGACGCAGGCAGCAGACCTGCGGCCAAAGAAACAGACGCAGCGCGCCCGGACTTTCTTCCCTGGAAAGTCCGGGCGCGTTGCCGATGTTAGGAGGAAAAAAAGAGAGAACGAAGGGATTTACGCCAGAACCTCTGCCACGGCTTTGTTCAGGGCGTTGAAATAATAGGTGTAGTCACAGGAGACGGTGGGGTGGAGGAAGCCCTCTTCCAGCCGCTCCCGGGCAAAGTCCACATTTTTGCAATAGATCATGCAGAACTTCCCCGCCTGGTCACAGGCGGCCTTGATCCGGGCCAGGGCAGCCCGAAATGCCGCATCGTCAAACTGCCCGGGGATCCCCATGGCAATGGACAGGTCAAAGGGGCCAATGAAGATCCCATCCACCCCCTCGATGGCGGCGATGGTTTCGATGTGCTCCAGGGCCCCTAGGGTTTCGCACTGGGGGATGAGCAGGCACTCCCGGTTGCAGGTCTCCATGTACCCGGCCATGCCCAGCTTGGCATGGTCAGCGTGGCCGTAGCCGGCGCCACGGGCAAAGGCGAAGCCCCGCTCCCCCAGGGGGAAATACTTTCCATAGGCCACAATCTCCCGGACTTGCTCCACAGAGTGGACCTGGGGAATGATGAGGCCTTTGGCACCCACATCCAGCATTTTCAAAATGGAGTTACGGTTGGAGTCCTTGACCCGGACCAAAGTGGTGTTTTGATGGAGCTCCATCACCCGAATCATGGCGGCAGTGGACTCTACGTCAAAAGGACCGTGCTCGGTATCGATGATGACATAGTCCATGTCGGACATGGCTGCTACCTCCATGGTACTCTCGTTTCCGGTGTTGACGAACATACCAACGGTTCGCTCCCCCCGGAGAATTTTTTCTTTCCAAAGGTTTTTCATAGGCTCTCCTCTTTCATTTGGTTTCCAGCAGTGCATTTCGGTTGATGATCCGGCCTAAGATGACCGGGGAAAAATCCTGAGTGAGGACGGCGCAGGCAGTCTCAGCGACTTTGGCCAGCAGCTCGGTGGAGGCGGCATCGGAGGAGAAGGCTGCATGGGGGGTGACCACCACCCGGCCCGAGCGGAAGAGAGGGTGATCCGGCTGGGTGATGGGTTCATGCTCTACCACATCCAGGCCGGCAGCGGCCACCTTGCCGCTGTCGATGGCGGCAAGCAGGGCAGATTCCTGGATCAGCGCCCCACGGGAGGTGTTTACAATCATCACACCGTCTCGCATTTTCTGAAGGGCAGCTTCATCAATGATATGCCGGGTGCTATCGAAGAGTGGAGCGTGGAGGGAGAGAATGTGAGACTGGGCGTAAAGCTCCTCCAGGGTAACCGGCCGGGCCCCCCAAGCCTGTATGGTCTCCGCCGGGAGGTAAGGGTCGTAGGCCAGGAAGGAGCAGCCAAAGGGGGCCAGATATTTGGCCGCCTGCCGGGCAATTTTTCCAAACCCCAAAAAGCCCACTGTTTGAGCTGAGAGCCGGTGCATGGGGTAGCCCTCAGCATGGACCCACTTCCCCTGCTTTACATTGGCACTGTAGAAGGAAACCTTCCGCACCAGGTCCAGGATCAGGGCCACGGTGTGGGTGGCCACTTCCTCTGTGCAGTAGTCAGGAACGTTGCAGACATATATCCCCTTTTGGGTGGCGTAGTCCACGTCGAAAACATCATAGCCAATGCCAAAGCGGACCAGTACCTTACATTTGGGCAAGGCGTCTAAAATTCGGGGGGTGATCTGGGTGTAGATGTCCAAAAGGGCGTCGGCGTCACTGCACTGCTGGATAACATCCTCTTCCGTCAAGCAGTTTAAGGCTTCGTAGTCAATGCCATGGGCGTGGCAAATCTCCTGCTGAATGCGGATATTGCGGTGATAAATGGGCTTGTTGTCAATGAATACGGCTTTCATGTTTTGTTTCGCACCTCCTGCTGATGCTGGTATGAGGGGTTACTGGGCGGCCTGATAGGCCTCACAGGATGCCATATAGGCGTTGTAAATGGTTTCGGATACGGCGTTCTTAATCATATCGTTGACTGGGGCGGTGCGCTGGGCAAAGGCAGCCAGCTCTTCTTCTGTAAGGGTAATGATCTCGGTGCCGGAGTCCAGAACAGCCTGGCGGTTGGCGTCGTTGGTGGCTTCAATGTGGGCAAAGGCGGCCTGGCGGCCCACTTCAATGCCCTCATCCACCACAGCCTGGAGCTCTGTGGGCAGAGAATCGTAGAAGGTCTTGCTCATAACCCAGGGAATGAACTGCCCCAGATGGTTGGTTTCCACAACATAATCCTGCTGCTCGTAGAACTTCTGGGTCACAATGAGCTCGATGGGGTTTTCCTGGGCATCTACGGTGCCCTGCTGGAGAGCGGTGTAGAGCTCGCTAAAGGCCAAGGGAGTGGGGTTGGCGCCGATAGCTTTCCAGGCGGCCATATGGTATTCGTTTTCCATGGTGCGGATGGTCATGCCCTTTACGTCGTCAGGTGTGTGGACGGGCTTGTTGCAAGAGAGAACCCGGAAGCCGGTGCAGGTATACCCCATAAGACGGAGGCCGGCCGCGTCATAGGCGGCGCTCATGGCCTCCAGGAAGCCCTCGTCCTCCATGGTGTAGCGGACGGCGTCCATGGTGGCGAAGGTGAAAGGGATGTCCAGAATGAAAGCGTCAGGGACGAAATTGGCTTGAACGGCATTGGCAGTGGCGGTCATGGTGATTTCGTTGTTCTGGACGGCCTCTACTACCTCCCGGTCAGAGCCCAGCTGGGCGTTGGGATAGACGTTTACGGTAATGGCGCCGTCGGAGTTGGCTTCTACATACTCTTTGAAGGCCAGGGCGAAGGCTTGATCTGTGGTGTCTTCTGCGGTGGAGTGGGCAATGGAGATGGCGTAAGTTTCACCGGTGCCGGCAGAGGAATGAGTGTCTTCTTGGCTGGGGCTGTCTCCACAGCCGGCCAGCAGGGCAGCCATCAGGGACAGAGTCAGGGTCCATGCAAATGCTTTTTTCATGGTAATTCTCCTTTTCATTGGTGTGTGGGTGGATTCTATCGGATAAAGACCAGGCTAATGCTGGGGATAAACGTGATAAGGAGCAAGGCCAGCAAAAACATGAGGATATAGGGCAGTGCATGTCTGGCCACGTTGAGAACCGGTACATTGGATAGGTTGCTAGCCACGTAAAGGTTTACGCCCACCGGCGGGGTCACAAAACCGATGGCCAGGTTGACCACCATCATCACACCAAAGTGGATGGGATCCATGCCAATGGCAGTGACCACAGGCAGGAAAATGGGAGTGAGAATGAGGATGGCGGCCAGGGTCTCCATAATCATACCCACAAAGAGCAGGAAGAGGTTGATGACCAGCAGCAGGGCGATTTTAGAGGTGAAGGTGGAGGTCAGGGCCTCGGCGATGGTTTGGGGGACCTGAAGCATGGTGAGGATCCGTCCAAAACAGACGGCGGCAGCTACGATGAGCTGGATGGGAGCACAGCTGCGGATGGAGGCATTGGTGATAGGGATCAGGTCCTTAAATGTCATGGTTTTGTAGACAAAAAGGCTGATAATGAGAGCGTAGACGACGGAGATGGTGGCGGCCTCTGTGGGAGTCACGACGCCCCCGTAGATGCCGCCCAGAATAATGACGGGGGTGAGCAGCGCCCAGAAGCCATCCTTAAAGACCTTCCACAACCCCCGCTGCCGGAGCTTAGCGGCGTTGGCCCGGAGCTTTTCTTTATCCTCTCCGTGGCGCTTGCAGTAGCCCCAGGTGTAAAAGCTCATAATCAGGGCGATCAGGCAGCCGGGGATGACGCCGGCCAGGAAAAGGTCACTGACGGATTCTGTGGAAGAGACACCGTACATAATAAACGGCAGGGACGGCGGGATGATGACCCCCAGGCCTCCGGCAGTGGCCACCATGCCCACTACAAACTTTTTATCATAACCTAGGCGGGTAAGGATGGGGATTGTCATAGCCCCCACCGCTGCCACAGTGGCCGGACCAGAGCCGGAGATGGCTCCATAGAACAGGCAGGTGACAATGGCCGCAATGGGTAGGCCTCCGGTTTTGTCCCCCACAAAGAAGGAGAAAAAGTCGAAGAGCTTTTCTGAAATGCCCCCCTTGGCCATCAGGTTGCCCGACAGGATGAACAGGGGAACGGCCAGCAGGGTGGTGGAATCCAGGGCGGTGACCATGCTGCGAAAGATGTACTCCAGAGAGACCGGCATGGTGGGGTTCATCAGCACACAGGCGATGGAGGAGGCGGCCACTGCCACCCCGATGGGGATACCCACCAGCAGGGTGCCGAAGAAGATCACAAAAATAGCTAGGATCATAGGTCCCCACGCTCCTTTCTTTGTTTCAGGCTGGCCAACTTTAGGATATACTTCTGAGCTAGCCGGAGGATGGTCAGGATTAACCCTGTAAACAGGGAGAGGTAGACCAGGTACATGGGCAGGTTCAGTGCTGAGCTGGTCTGCTGAGACTGGATCAGCTGGAGGACCACATTGTAGCCGGGCTTGAGCATATAGATGGCGAAGAACAACAACCCCAGGTCACAGATATAGGACAAAGGTTTTTTCAGGCGGGGGATTAGGGTCTCGAAAATGTCAATCCGGGTGTGGCAACTGTGGCGAACGGCGTAACCCAAAGCCACATAAGCGAACCAGATAAAGAGATACCGGTTCAGTTCCTCCGGCCAGGCCAGAGAGCTCTTGGCTACATAGCGCATAATAATTTGGAGAAATGAGATACACACCACCAGCCAAAGGGCTAGGAACATGATGCATTCCTCAAAGTGTTTGTCCAACCAACGAAGAACGTTCAAAGGGATACTCTCCTTTCTGCATCAATTTGGTTTCCCTCGCTTTCGTGTGGCCCCTCCTTTCCTTTCATTTGGCCTATGCGATACGGAAAAAATTTATTACGATTTGGTTAAATTAACTATAACATGCCTGATATAAACTGTCTATTATTGCTTTTTGCACAACGCATTCACAAAAAGTGAATACGTCTCAGGATAGTTCTGTGTTTCCAGAACAAAAAAGATGCATTCCCAGGAAAAGTGTGATACACTAACAAAAAACGGACCCGCCCCACTGTGTACAGGGAGAAACGCCATGAACATGACGCAGCTAATGTATTTCCAGCACCTGGCTCAGCGCCAGCACCTGCTCAAGACGGCAGAGGAGCTCCATGTGAGTCCGTCTGCTGTCAGTGCCAGCCTGAAAAGCCTGGAGGAGGAGCTGGGCACCCCCCTCTTTGACCGAGGGGGCCGCCACTTGACCATCAACAAACAGGGGCAGGCCCTGTTGCCCTATGTCAACCAGGTGTTTGAGGCTATCGACCAGGGGAAAAAGGCGGTTCTGGCGTCCCTGTCTCAGCGGAAGAACGAGCTGGCCTTTTCTTTTAAGTACACGGCCTTTTACAATGACCTGGTTCCCCTGGTTCTGAAAGCTTGCCCAGGGCTGCGGATCCGCCATTATGACGTGGATGCAGACTATCAGGGGAAGCTGATCTGGGAAGAGGACCTGGATCTGATGATTACAGCCCGGGACTTTTCCGGCAACCCTAAGCTGGACTATAAGACGATCTCCTGTGACGCCTTCTGCTTGGCGGTGAACCCAGACCACTGGCTGGCCCAGCGACAGGTGTGCAACCTCTGGGAGCTTCAAGAGGAGGTTTTTCTCCACCGCCCCAAGGATAACTACTACCAAACCTGTGTGGATGTGCTGCTGGAAGAGTTTTCCTTCCAACCGAAGTCGGTTTTGGAGGCGGGTTATATGATCCGGCCTACTCTGCTGCGCTCCTTTCCTGGGGTGGCAGTCACGACCATGGGAACTATGGCTACGGATTTTTTCTCCGGTCTGCATATGGTCCGGGTGAAAGAGTTTGAAAACCGAACCTATGAGCTCCGGGCCTATTGGCGCAAGGACCGACCCCTTCCGCCTGCCTGCGAGGTTTTGATCCATGTGGCGGAGACCCTGGCCCCTGGTCATAGGGGAGACGTGGGGGATGGGGCCTTGCAGACAGAATAAAAAGGAGCCTATGGCTATTTTTGCAGCATAGTAACAACCTCCTCCGAAAGGAACAAGCCCTTTCGGAGGAGGTTACAAAAAAAGAAACGCCACGACAGCTGTCGTGGCGTTTTTTGGAGCAGGTAAAGGGAGTCGAACCCTCCTATCAAGCTTGGGAAGCTTGCGTTCTACCGATGAACTATACCTGCGTTTGGAACTTCCTTAGTATAGCATGCTTGGAAGAAAAATGCAAGGGGGAAGTTTTGGGGGAACTTGTCGGGGAGAATCGGGACCAAAAGGGAGGGCTTCCAGGCACACCTTTTCCCCCTTTGCAATAGAATGGGATACCAGGCGCCGGAGACTCTTGGTTTACGGCAGCGCTGGCCACGGGTGTTTTGCCGGCCCTGTTTGTGACGAACCAGCGGGGTGCGTCATAGTATGGGAAGGCAAGAGCGCCAGTCAGATGACATCTTCATATCAGTCGAGATAAAGATATAGCGCCTTATATAAACCGAATGATACCCACCGGTTACTTAATTCGGCTTTAGGAAGGTTTGGATTATGAAATCGGTGGGTTTGGTCTTTTTTGCTTTGGTATACTCCACATAATCTATGACCGAGTGAAGCAGGGCGTTGCGTTGGGGGATATCGGCGGTGTCGTAGGCGTCCAGGACGGCGGCTCTTTCTGGCTTGGGCTTGAGGATCAATCTGCTTGCTAAGGGCCGCCGTTCATGTTCAGCTTTTGCATGTTCTTTCCGCAGTTAGCACAGCGGACAAGCCCGGCCAGGGAATTCTTGACGGTGCCATCCTGTTTGGAGGGGCGGTAGCGGCCGGCCATGATCTCCTGGACTTGGTCATAGAGTTCCTTTTCAACGATGGCGGGATGGAGCCCGCCTGTAATGGCCCACTTTTCTCGGGGGTTGTAGATGGTCACGTGCTTGGCATTCCCATGGGAGCCCTTTTTGATATGGCGTTTCTGGTTCCAGACCACTTTGCCGATGTAAGTGGGGTTGCGCAGGACCATGGCCACGGAGTTCCGGCAGATCTCGGGGACGTTTGCGTTAGAGAAAAAGTCAAACTTTACTTTGCCCAGGCCGCTGAACCAGATCTCCAGCTCGCTGTCCAGGTCGGGCGTGCCGGCGGCCCAAGCATCCGCCGGCGTTATGGCAACCCTCAAGGGGGCGGCCCATTGCCGCCCTGCTTTTTTGTGCCCGGGCAGGGAGGGTCGCGAAGATCCCCGGCTTTTTTTCGGGGCTGAATTGACAAATGCGGACAAATGTTCTATCATGAACGCATATGGAAAGCAGCTGGAAAATTCAGGAATGGAGGGATTTGCCTTGGGGATCAGTTGCCGCGACATCCTGTCCCTCCTGCCTGTCGATTCCCTGAGACCCGCTGCGGGAACGGACGGACTCAGAAATGAAATCAGCTGGGTGCAGCACCTGGAGTCTGCTGAGTACATCCCCTGGCTCAAGGGCGGTGAGCTGGTGATTACTACAGGGGCCGCCGCCGAACACGTGCCGGAACACCTGTGCCAGATGGCCGAGCGGCTGATGGAAAAAGAGGCGGCTGGTTTGGTGATCTGCCTCAGTGAGGCCATTCCCGTTCTGCCTCCCGCCCTGGTGGCGCTGTGCGGGCAGATGGACTTCCCACTGTTTGAGATTCCCCCAGAGGTGAGCTTTCTGGAGGTCAGCAAACGGATCTGCACCGCCATTGTCTCGCAGGAGAAAAAGAGCGACGAGCGGGCCCGGCTGCTGCTGGAGCTGATTCACGGGGTGCGCCTGTCTGGAAAGCGGCTGCAAAAGCTGAACGCCATTGGCATTACCTCAGAAAAGCAGTGGTGCCTGGTCTGCATTCAGATGAGCTACCTGAAAAAGGGCATGCCTACAGCGGGCGCCGCCACAGTGGACTTCTCCCAGGGCAAGTTATCAGAAGATTTTTTGATCCGAACCATGAATTTTATCCAGGGCTATTTGGAGAAACAGGGCCAGCAAGGGATCTTGTTCATTGAGGACGAAAATATCTTTTGGCTGATGGAAGTCCTGCCTGACCGGAATATCGGTGAGTACATCAACCAAGTGCTCTATCACATGAAGGTGCGGGTCCGCGGGGTCAGCATGAATATCGGGGTGTCGGAGGAGTTCTCGGAGGTGAAAAACCTCCCTGTGGCCTTTGAGCACACCATGGAAGCCCTGAAAATCGGCAAGCAGAAGGCGGAGAATATCACCGTTACCTTCTATGAGAATATGATTGCCTACCAGCTGTTTCAAAGGGTTTCCTCTGTGAAAACACTCGAGCGCATGGTGTCAAGCATCCTGGGGGAGCTGATGCTGCCAGACAACGGGGAACTGCTGGACACCTTGATTTGCTATATCAACTGCGACTTCAGCGCAAAACGAACGGCAGAAACCATGTTTCTGCATCAAAATACCCTGCACTATCGCTTGCGTAAAATCGAGAGCCTGCTGTGCTGCAGCTTGAAAAAGAGCGACGACCTCTTCGATATCATGCTTGCTGTAAAGATATATTCCTATCTAAAAAATCAACAGTAACCGGCCGAGCACCCAGGCACCTTGCGATAACGCAGCTGTTTTCTGTGAACAGCTGCCTTGCTGTATCTGATGAGAGAGGAGCATCTTGCCCATGTCTTCTAATATACTGGGATTATCTGCCCTAGGACAGAATTTGAGGACAGGTAATATTGTCAAACTTGGAAGTACAAAGCGAATACAGGAACTGAACGGTATGCTGCATGGCAACCATCCCAGTATTGACATTACACGGGCGAAGGTCTACACTCAGGTTTATCGCGCAACCGAAGGCATGCCCCCTCTGATGCGCCGCTATCGGGCCTCTGCGGCTGTTTATCGGGCGCTGAGTGATGTGGTCTATGACCACGAACAGTTGGTGGGCTGGCCCACCAAGCGGATCCGGGGAGCCAGCTTTGCCATCGAAATGCACGCCCACTGGATGGCGGAGGATTTGCGGGAAATCCGCAGCCGGATCTATTGTCCCTTCGAAATCTCCGATGAGGACTATGAAGAGCTGGAGATGGACATGATCCCTTATTGGAAGAACAAGACCATGGCGGTGCAGTGGGGGTATTATGTCAGCGAATATGAGTGGAACCGGGCCCAGTTCGGCGGGGTGTCCGATGTGTCCAATTACCTGTGCGCCAATGGCTCCCACTTTATCCCCGCTTGGACGGACGTGATCCAGCATGGCTTTGTAAAGTACTATGAAGAGGCGAAAGCCCTGCGGGAAGCCCTGAACCCCAACGATCCTACCTCCATCGACAAGAAGATTTTCTATGACGGCATCCTCGAAGTGCTGGAGGCCATTCGGGACTGGGGGGAAAGAATGTCTGCCGCTTGCGCCAAAAAGGCGGAAGGGGAGAGTGACCCCAAGCGGAAGCAGGAGCTGGAAAACATGGCGGCCATGATGCAGCGGGTGCCCTGGGGCCCGGCTACCTCCTTCTACGATGCCATCGAGACGGCCTGGGCTGTCTGCTTCTTCCTCTTTGTGGAGGGGGCCGGGCCGTCCATTACATGGGGGCGAATGGACCAGTATCTGTATCCCTACTATAAGGCGGATGTGGAGAAGGGAATCCTGACCCCGGAGGGGGCCCTGGAGCTGATCGAGGAGCTGTATATCCGGGTAAACACCAACGAGTGGTTCCTGTCGTCACAGATGGCGTATATTTTTGACGGGTACTATCGCTATCCCCACCTGGATGTGGGAGGGCTGGACGAGAATGGCCAGGACGCCTCCAATGAGCTGTCCTATCTCTTCCTGCGGGCTATGCGGTATGTGCGCACCACGGCACCGAATATCTCGGTGATGCTCCACCAGAAAACGCCGGACTCCCTGCTGCGGGAGGCCTGCGAGCTAGCAGCGGAAGGAATCGGACACCCGTCTTTTTTCGACGTGAAGGCGCTCTACACCATGCTGGAGCACCGGGCCGCCGGCCCCGAGGGCCACTCCAACTACAGCCGGAAGGAGATTATGAAGTACGGCTCCCCTCTGGGCTGCGTGGAGCCCGGCGTGGAAGGTATGCAATATGGCCACACCGACGCGGGGATTATCAATGTGGCCGGCACGGCGCTGATGGCGGTTACCAATGGGGTGATGCCCATCGAGTCGGACAATATTTTCTCCGGGAAGCTGGTCACTTTCCCATCGGGGAGGCCGGATCAGTTAAGCACCTTTGAAGCATTCTATGCCGCCGTGAAGGCCCAGATGAAATACGCCGTGGAGGAGTGCCATGCCAATCTGATTATTTGCGAGAAGCTCCTGGCCGAGCAGTTTAACCTGCCTACCTTTACCATCCTGCTGAAAGGCGCCCTGGAGAAGGGGATCGACGCCACTGCCGGCGGGGCCAAGGTAAATGTTGGCCCGACCATACAGATGGTGGGGTTCGCCACCATGGTTGACTCGGTGGCGGCAGTGAAGAAGGTGGTCTATGAGGACAAGGAGGCCAGCCTACAGGAGGTGTGCGATGCCTGCATGAACAACTTTAACGGCTATGACATCCTGCGGAGCAAGCTGCTGGCCGCCCCGAAATTTGGCAACGACGACGATTACGTGGATGACATCGCTGCCGACCTGTGGAAGTGGTTTGCAGACTGCACCATCCGCCTGAAGATGTACCGGGGGCACTACTGTGACTCGGCCGTCCAAATGGTGGCCAATGTGGGGTACGGATCGCTTCTGGGGGCTACCCCGGACGGGCGCCTAGCGGGGATGCCCGTTTCCGACACCATGTCTGCCAGCCCCGGCGCAGACCGCCATGGGGCCACGGCTGCGGCGAGAAGCTACCGGAAGCTGGACTACGGTGCCCACGCCAACGGCACGATGCTGAACATGTGGATCAGCAAAAAGAATATGGTTGCGCCGTGAGGCCTTTGGCATTCCTGTTGGCTTTTACAAAAATTTTGGCGTGTTTTGTTATTTGAAAACAAATGCGGCTTCGACGAAGAGGGCCGAAAATCCGTTCCCATTGCAAACGGATTTTCGGCCCTCTTTTTGTTT
>DBEYYM010000005.1:0-14617 GCA_048184675.1 Evtepia sp.
CTACAACGGCGGCAACGACTCCATGGACACCTGCAACAAGATCAGCAAATACATGCAGCGGGTGGGCTACCCCTGCAACATCATCGGCGTGCCCAAGACCATCGACAACGACCTGGCCGGCACCGACCACTGCCCCGGCTATGGCAGCGCCGCCAAGTACATCGCCACCTCCTGCATGGAGCTGTACCAGGACGCCCGGGTCTATGACACCGGCACCGTGGTCATTGTGGAGATCATGGGCCGCCACGCCGGCTGGCTGGCAGGGGCCGCTGGGCTGGCCTCCTGGGCAGGCTCCGGCCCCGACCTGGTCTATCTGCCGGAAGTGGACTTTGACATGGACCAGTTCCTGGCCGATGTAAAACGGATCTATGAAACCACCGGCAACTGCCTGGTGGCCGTGTCGGAAGGGATTCACTACGCCGACGGCACCTTTGTCTCTGAGGCCAAGACCTCTGCCACAGACGGCTTCGGCCACGCCCAGCTGGGCGGCCTGGCCGCCATGCTGGCTGACGTGGTGAAGCAGAAGATGGGGGTCAAGGTCCGGGGGATCGAGCTCTCCCTCCTCCAGCGGTGCGGCTCTCACCTGGCCTCCCTCACCGACGTGCAGGAAGCTTACCAAGCCGGCAAGGCCGCCGTGGAGGCCGCCGTCTCCGGCCTCACCGACCAGATGGTGGCCCTGGACTGCACCCGGGATGACACCGGCTACCACTGCCAGACCAAGCTCATCCCCCTGACCCAGGCTGCCAACACCGAGCGCAAGGTCCCCCTGGATTGGATCAACGAGGCCGGCAACGGCATCCGCCAGCCCTTCCTGGACTACGCCCTCCCCCTCATCCAGGGAGAGCCCCAGCGGCCTCTGGGCCAGGGCATGCCCCAGTTTGCCAAGCTGAAAAAGGTTCTCACCACCGACCTAGACTAATCTTTTGGAAAACCGTCCCTTTTCCTGAGGAAAGGGACGGTTTTTGCATAGTTTGGGACTTTTTTCACAAAATATACTTATCCAATTTTCAGGAGGTATCCCCATGAGCAACCATCTGCGGGGCCAGACCAGCCCCTATCTTTTGCAGCACGCAGAGCAACCGGTGGATTGGTATCCCTGGGGCCGGGAGGCCTTCCAAAAGGCAAAGGCAGAGGACAAGCCCATCTTTCTTAGCATTGGCTACAGCACCTGCCACTGGTGCCACGTCATGGCCCGGGAGAGCTTTGAAGACCCAAAGATCGCCGAGCTTCTCAACAAGGGCTTCGTCTCCATCAAGGTGGACCGGGAGGAGCGGCCTGACATCGACAGCCTCTACATGGCCGCCTGCCAAGCCTTCACCGGCAGCGGCGGCTGGCCCACCACCCTCTTTCTGACCCCGGACCAGAAACCCTTTTTCGCCGGAACCTACTTTCCCCCCACCAGCCGAGGCGGGCTGCCGGGGTTGGACCAGCTTCTCACCGCCGTCCGAGAGGCCTGGGACAGCAACCGGGAGGCCCTTGTGGAGCCTGGAAACCGCTTCTTGTCCCTCCTCCGCCAAGAGACAGGCCCCACGGCTCCCCCAGAGGGGGACCTATTAGCAGCGGGCCTTGCCCAGTGGGAGCGGACTTACGACGCCGAATGCGGCGGCTTTGGCCAGGCGCCCAAGTTCCCCATGGGCCACAGCCTTCTCTTTCTGCTCACCTATGGGGAAAAGACTGGAAACCAGTCCGCCCTATCCATGGCGGAACAGACCCTGGAGCAGCTCTATCGCGGGGGCATCTATGACCACATTGGCGGCGGCTTTTCCCGGTACTCCACCGACCGGGCCTTTCGCATCCCCCACTTTGAAAAGATGCTCTATGACAATGCCCTGCTGATCCTGGCCTACTGCAAGGCCTATTCGGTGACCAAAAAGGATCTGTACCGCCAGGTGGCCACGGAGACCGCTGCCTATGTCCTGAAGGAGCTCACCCTCCCCTCCGGGGCCTTCGTCAGCGCCCAGGACGCCGACAGCGACGGGGGCGAGGGGACCTATTACGCCCTGCGGCCTGAGGAGGTCCTGGCCGTGCTGGGGGAAGAACTCGGTGAGGCCTACAACACCTGCTACGATATCTATCGGACGGAATTTTTCCACGGCTTTAGCATCCCCAACCTGCTGACCAGCCCCCTGCCGGGGACTGCTTTTGACGCCTGCAAGCCCTCCCTCTACGCCTACCGCCAGGCCCGGGCTAGCCTCCACCGGGATGACAAGGTCCTGGCCGGGTGGAACGGGCTGATGATCGGGGCGCTGGCCTGGCTCTACCGGATCACCGGTCAAGTCAGCTACCGGGAGGCCGCCCAGCGGGCCTGGGCCTATCTGGAGCGGGTTCACCTGCAAAACGGCACCTTGGCCGCCACCAGCCTGGATAACCTCTCCCGGGGCAAGGGTTTCTTAGAGGACTATGCGTTCTGCGCCTTTGGCCTACTGACCCTCTATGAGGCCACCCTGGACCAGACCTATCTGGACCAGGCCCAGGCCCTTTGCCAAAAGGTGCTAACAGACTTCCCAGACCCTGCCGGGGGGTTCTTCCTCACCCCTCAGGATGGGGAACCGCTGCTGATCCGCCCCAAGGACACCGCCGACGGGGCCCTGCCCAGCGGAAACACTGTCATGGCCTGGAACCTTCTGCGGCTCAGTCATCTGACCCAGGAAGAGGCCTGGCAGAAGGCAGCCGACGCCCAAATGGAATTCCTGGCCCCTCTGGCAGGGGCCTATCCCACCGCTTATCCGGTCTATCTACTGGCCCTGCTGGCCCAGCGGGAGCCCCCGGAGGCAATCACCGTGGTGCTGGCCCCAGGAGAGCAGCCCTTCCGGCAGCCCTGGCCGTTTCCCCTGGACGCTATGGTCACCTTCCAGGAGGAAACGGAATCCCAGCCCCTGTTGAAGGGGGCCACCACCTATTATGTCTGCAAGGGACACAGCTGCCTGCCCCCGCAGAATCAGTATAGAATGTAACGTCATCGGGTAAGCCCTCTGGGCTGGACCACGCAGAGCCCCCCGGCCCCCTTGGGGGCAGAACACACAGGCAGGCCCCCGACCGCTGGTCGGGGGCCTGCCTGCTGTCATGTCAGCAACGCTTTCTGGGAATGAGCAGCATCTGCCCGGGGTAGAGTTCCTCAGAGGTCAGCCCACTGGCCTCCATGATCTCACTGTCTGTGGTGAAATAGGCCTTGGCCACTGCCCACAAATCTTCTCCAGGCCGGACCGCTCGAACGGTCACCGAGGGGGTTTGGGTGGTTTCCGCCCGCTTCTCCCCCACTGTCACCCGGCTGATGACGGTGGTCTCCTCCTGGGTCACGGTCATCCAGCGGAAGGCCACAGGGCAGGAGACCTCCATGCCCTCTCCCATGGGAGAGGCTGTGGGTTCCCGGAGAAGCTCCGCAGCAAAGGTGCAGGTCCCCGTCCCCTGGCCGGGCAGGCGGTGCTGAACGGTGGCCCGCTGCCGGGCTGCCGCCATCCCTTCCTCGGTTTCATAGAGAAGGACCAGTTCCACCTCTTGCTGCAGAATTCGATCCTCCCCCTCCTGGGTTTGGCTGGCACGCCCCAGGCGGGCCTGAACGTCCAGAAGCGCGCCCATGGTCTCAATCTCCACCGTCTCCCGAAGGCTTTCCTGCTCCTCACCCTGGTCCACCAGGCGGCAGACAGGGCAGAGGTCCCGCTGGGTCTCCAGCTCGTGGGTGGTGCTGTATAGGTCGGTCAGAACGGGCAGGGTGACCTCCCGCCGCAGCACCGCTTGGGCCTGGACGGCCAGCTCCACCTGGAAAGACCGCCGGTCCTCCTCAGCAGGGGTGCACTTCACATCGGTGAAGAGGAGATCCATGTGGCACACCCCATCCTCGCTCTCCTCCCCGGCGTCCATAATCTGGGAGTAGGGCAGGTGGAACTCCCCGGTAAAGAGGTTCCCATCCTCTCCCCGGCACAGAAGCTGGAGGAACGCCTCTCCCTTAAAGACCAGCTTGTTGCCGATGACCCGGGCCTCGGAGCAGGTGCACTGGGCTCGGGTGCGCAGCAGCTCCGCCGCGTCAGGCCGGCCAGCGGGGAGGACCAGGGTATCTTGATACGTAAAGCTCTTTTCCTGCGCATAGACGGTTTGGAAGCTACGCAGCTCCCCGGTCCGCTGGCGGATGCCACAGGGTTCTGTCTCCTCCACCAGGCAGGCCAGGCTTCTGGCTTGGGGCTCAAAGCCCTCCACCTCCAGGCAGTAGCCCACCCGCACCAACACTTTCCGGGGATTGAGCAGGTGGACATCCACCGACAACACCCGGGGCACCACATGCAGACGGCTGCGCCGGGTCAGGTTCGTCAGCTCCGGGGAGAGAGAAAAGGGCAGGGTGACCTCCATGGCCCCGAATCTCCCCACCCCTTCCCGCTCGTACAGGAACGTGGATTTCAGCAGGCCGGAACACTCGCCCCTCCCATCCTGGGCCTCTTTTCGCTGGAGAAGGAGGCGGGCCTCCCCGTCCAATACCTGCCAAATATCCGGGCAGGCGTCCGGCACGATCATCTCTGCGGTTTCTTCTTGTTCCAAGGTGGCGCGGCAGACCGTCTCCCAGCCCCGCGCGGTTTCCTGCCGGAGTTCCAATTCCATCACTGTGACCAATCCTTTCTTGTTTCTTACGATTTCCGGGGATCCGAAACTTCGTACCCAATTCCGTATTCTGTCAAAGCCTATGTGGAAACTCCAGCAGATATGTCTTAAATATGAAAGATCTTTTTCAGCAAGCCCGCCAGGGCCTTGGGGGCATTCACCACGACCATTTTCATACCCTCGCCTCCTTTCTGGACAGAAGAAAACCCGTCCGCTTTCAGTCTATGCAGAAAGCAGACGGGTGGTGCCGGAGGGCAATATTATGGCTTTTCCCAGGGTTTGATTTCCTTGGCCAGCTCATACAGCCGGACATAGCTCCGATGGCGGCTGGGGTGGATTTTCCCCTCTGCCAGGGCCTCCCGCACTGCACAGCCCTTTTCCTTCACATGGGCGCAGCCAATGAAGCGGCACTGGTCCAGGTAAGGGCGAAACTCCCGGAAGGTCTCGGCCAGGGCTTCCTTTTCCAGGGGCTCGCCCCCCTTCTCGTTGTCAAAGGAGGAAAACCCGGGGGTGTCGGCAATGAGGCCGCCGGCCACGGGAAAGAGCTCCACATGGCGGGTGGTGTGGCGGCCGCGGCCCAGCTTTTCGCTGATCTCCCCCGTGGCGATGGCAAAGGCAGGGTCCAGGGCGTTAAGGATACTGGATTTCCCCACGCCGGAGTTACCGGTGAAGGCGGAGGTTTTCCCCGCCAGCAGGGCGCGCAGTTCCTCAATGCCAAGGCCTGTGACCGCGCTGACCGGAAGGGTAGTAATGCCGGCAGCCTGATAGATCTCCAGCAGCTCCTGGGCCGGAACCAGATCCCATTTGTTGATGCACAGGATGGGCTCACAGCCCCTGCTCTCAGCCAAGGAAATGATCCGGTCCAGCAGATAAGGGTCGCTAACCGGGATGGCCCCGGAGGCGATGATGACCAGCTGGTCTAGGTTGGCCACCGCAGGCCGCTGAAAGGCGTTGCGGCGGGGCAGAATTTCATTCAGCGCACCGGAGCCATCCGCTTGAACCGTAATGGCCACCCGGTCCCCCACCAAGGGGGTTTGTTTTTTGTAGCGGAATTTTCCCCGGGCCCGGCAGGTGACCAGTTCCTGGCCACACTGGACGTAATAGAAACCGCTGAGGGCCTTGCGGATGATTCCTTCTTCGTTTCTTTCGTTCATTGGTCAAAGTTCTCGGTGTAGCTTTCTTCCAGCTCTCCGTCAAAGTAAATACAAATCTCCATAGAGCCAGACCCGGTTACGCTGTGGTAGAAGGTCCCCTGGGCAGTGCTCACACTGTTCTTAAAGACCTCCTTGCCATCCACCGTAATCCGCACTTCCACGCTCTCCCGGTCGTCCTCAGGCAGAACAACCTTCACGGTTTTGGTGTGGGTGGGTTTGGGCTCAGAGCCCTTGCTCACCTGGAGCACAACGCTGGTCCCCTCATCCACAGAGCTGCTGGCGGCAACGCTTTGGTAGACCACCTGGCCCACGGGCTTGTCGCTGTAGACCTCGGTGACGCTGCCGATTTTTAGGCCCGCGCTGGTTGCAATGCTCCTTGCGCTCTCCAGGCTAATCCCGGTCAGGGTGGGGACAGTAACCTGTTTCGTCTCCGGCCCCGTGCTGACCACCAGGCGGACGGTGTCCCCGGGGCTCAGCTCCGCTCCCTCCACAGGGTCGCTGGAAATCACCTGATTTTCCGGCACAGTGTCTGAGGCCTCTTTGGTGGGGGTGTCCACCTTCAGGTCCAGCTGCTGCAGGCGGGCCACTGCGGTCTCGTAAGTGTCGCCCACCACGTTAATCATCTTCACGGTCTCCTTACCGGAGCTCACCACCACGTTGATGGTAATGGGCTCTTCGCCGGGGGTCACCTCCGTGCCCTTGTCCGGGTCTTGAGAGATGATCTCGCCCTCTTCATATTCATCGCTGGGCTGCCTGGATTTTTCCACAACCCGGAAGTTTTTTAGGAGATCTTCATCCTCGACCACTTCCTCGATCTTTTCGCCCAAAAGGTTGGGCACCTTTAGGGTGTCGTCCTTTTCAAACAGGCCGCTGAAGAAGGTCAGCCACAGGAAGGCCGCCACCGCCACCAGAAAGACCACCACCACAATGGGGATGACCAGGCTGCGCTTTCGGTCCCGAGCGTCCTCGTACTCTTCCAGCTCCTCCGGGGGATAGCGCCTGGGAGGCGGGGTGGGACGGGGCCGGGCAGGGGGACGCTGGCGTCGGTTCAACGAGCTGGCGCTGTCCACCGGCTGGGTGGGCTCGTCAGGCACCGGCTGGCTGCCGTGAAAGCTGGCCAGGTTGTAGTGAAACTCCACCTGGGGGGCCTTTCGGAACTCCTCCAGGTCCCGGAGCATGGCCTCGGCATTCATATACCGCAGGTCAATGCGGGAGGCCATGGCTTTCATGGTAATCTCCTCCAGGCCCACGGGGATATCCGGGATGATCTCCCGGGGAGACATGGGCTTGGCACTGATGTGCTGAATGGCCACCGACACCGGGGAGTCTCCATCAAAGGGCAGGCGGCCGGTGAGCATCTCATAGAGGACCACGCCGGCAGAGTAGATATCTGCCCGGGCGTCAATGTGGCTGCCCCGGGCCTGCTCGGGGGAGATATAGTGGACCGAACCCAGCGCCTCCTGGGTGAGGGTGTTCTGGGCAGCAGACATGATTCGGGCGATGCCGAAGTCAGCCACTTTCACACTGCCGTCCCGAAGGACCATGATGTTCTGCGGCTTAATATCCCGGTGGATGATGCCCCGGCTGTGGGCGTGGCCCAGGGCCCGGACAATCTGGGTGATAAAATACAGAGACTCCCGCCAGTTCAGCTTCCCCTCTTTTTTCTGCATATACTGCTTGAGGGTGATGCCGTCGATCAGCTCCATGACGATATAGTCCAGGTCATCCCCCCGGCTCACGTCATAGACCGAGACAATATTGGGATGGGAGAGCATGGCAACCGCCTGGGCCTCCTCATGGAACCGGCGGCGAAACTCCGCGTCGGTGGCCAGGTCCCGCTTGAGCACCTTGATGGCCACAAACCGGTGCAGCCGGTGGCAATAGGCCTTGTAGACCACCGCCATGCCGCCTACGCCGATGACATCCAGGATTTCGTACCGGTTGTCGAGCATTTTACCGATGTATTGATTCATGGCAACACACTCCTTCTCACAACTGGAACAGCACAACGGTGACGTTGTCCGGCGCACCGCTTTCTAGGGTGCGGGTCACCAGCCGCTGGCAGATCTCCTGGGGGGTTCCTCCGGCCAGGACTTCTTGGTGGATCTCCTGGTCGGTCACTTCATTAATCAGGCCATCGGAGCACAGCAGGATCCACTCCCCCTCCTCCAGCTTCTCCTGAAAGAGGTCGGCTTTCACCCGCCGGCTGGTGCCCAGGGCCCGGGTGATGAGGTTCTTCTGGGGGTGGTTTCGGGCCTGCTCAGGGGTCAGATCCCCCTTGGCCACCAAGTCCTCCACCACAGAGTGGTCCCGGGTGATCCGCCGGATGGACCTTTGGTTGATGCGGTAAGCCCGGCTATCCCCCACGTTCACCACCCAAAGGTCCTTGTCCTGGAGGATGAGGCCCACCAGGGTGGTGCCCATGCCGATGCAGTCATCGTCGGTCTCGGCCTTGAGATAGACCACCCGGTTGGCATCCTCTGCAGCAGCCAGCAGCAGATCCGCTGCGGGGGGCGGACCCTCAATGTCCTTCAGCTGCTCCAAGTGGCCCCGGAAGGTGCCCACTGCCATTTGGCTGGCGATGTCTCCGGCCTTGGCGCCTCCCATGCCGTCGCAGACGACGCCCCAAGCTAGGTTGCCGTCTTCGATGATCTCATAGGCGCAGGAATCTTGGTTTTCTCTTCTTACGATTCCTCTGTCAGTCATTCCCCATACGGAAATCATGGGGGATCATCTCCTTTCGCATCTCCTGCCATCATTTTGCCTGGTCCCGAAGGGCCTTTTGGCGCAGCTGACCGCAGGAGGCGTCTATATCGCTGCCCAGCCGCCGCCGGACGGTGGCGGTAACCCCCCGCTTTTCCAGCTGCCGCTGAAAGGCGGCCACATGGGGGCTGGGCTGTAAACTGCTCTCCTCCACATGGTTGAGAGGGATCAGATTCACGTGAGCAACCGTCCCCTCCAGCCGGTCGGCCAACAGCTTGGCCTGGCGAGGGGTATCGTTGACGCCATCAATCATGGCGTATTCATAGGAAATCCGCCGGCCAGTTTTTTCAAAATATCGCCGGCAGGCCTCAAACAGGGCATCCACCCCCGTGGCCCGGTTTATGGGCATCAGGGAACTGCGGGTTTCATCATCGGGGGCATGGAGGGAAACTGACAAGGTCAGCTGGAGGCCCTCCTCTGCCAAGCGGTCGATGCCCTTAATAAGACCGCAGGTGGACAGGGAAATATGACGCATGCCAATGTTCAGCCCGTCAGGGTGGTTCACCAGGGTCAGGAATTTTCGCACGTTGTCATAGTTGTCCAGGGGCTCTCCAATGCCCATCAGGACAATATTGGAAATGGGCAGGCCAGAGTCTTTCTGGGTGAAAATTACCTGGTCCAGAATTTCTCCCGCCGTCAGGTTTCGCACCCGGCCCCCCACGGTGGAGGCGCAAAAGGCACAGCCCATGGCGCACCCCACCTGGGAGGAAATACACACAGAGTTTCCGTGGTGATAGCGCATGAGAACGGTTTCGATACAGTTGCCGTCGGGGAGCCTCCAAAGATATTTTATGGTGCCATCCTGCTTTGAGACCTGTTTTCTCTCCACCACCAGGGGCGAAATTCCCCCCTCCTGGTCGATTTTTGCCCGGAGGGCTTTGGGCAGGTTGGTCATTTCCTCTGTGGAAACAATTCCCCGGCTGAACCACTGGAAAATTTGCTTGCCCCGAAAGGCGGGCTGTCCCTGGTCCTTGCACCAGGCCGTCAGCTCCGCCGGGGTCATGGATTTTAGGTCAGCCATCTCCCCCCTCCTTTCGGAGCTTGGCCAAGAAGAAACCATCGGTTTCCAGCCGCTGGGGCCAGAGGGTAATCTGCCCCTGGCTCACCTGTCCAGCGGGGCCGGGCAGGGTGAATTCCTCCAAAGAAAACTCCGTATGGGCGGCCAAAAAAGCCTGGACCACTTCCTCGTTCTCCTGGGGCCGGAGGGTGCAAGTGGAATAGAGCAGCACGCCTCCGGGTTTCACATAGCGGCAGACATTGCTTAAGATATCCTGCTGAATTTGGGGCAGGCCGGCCAGCTCCTCCTGGGGCTTATAGCGGATCTCCGGCTTTTTCCGGATGACCCCCAGCCCTGAGCAGGGCACATCGGCCAGGACGGTGTCGAAGGCCTCTTCCCATCCCTTCCGGGGCTTTTTCCCGTCCACCACCTGGGCAGTGATGGTGGTCAGCCCCAGTCGGGCAGCGCCCGCTTCGATGAGGGCCTTTTTATGGGTGTGGAGATCACAGGCATGGATCTCTCCCCGGTCCCCCATCACCATGGCAGCGGCAAAGGACTTGCCCCCGGGCGCAGCGCAGGCGTCCAGGACTTTGTGGCCTGGCTCCAGGCCGGCAGCCAGCACCGCCAGGCGGGCGGCGGGGTCCTGGGCGTAGAGCATCCCCTGCTGCCAGGTGCGGCTTTGGGTCAGGTCCCCTGTGCCAGAGAGGACTAGGCAGTCGGGCAGCCAGGGGTGGGGTTCCACTTGGATTCCCTCTTCCTTCAGGATGCCCATGACCTCCTGGGTCTGAAACCGGCAGGTGTTCACCTGAACGGTCACCGGGGGCTCACTGTTGTCCCAGCGCAGAAGGGCCTCCAGTTCCTTTTCCTCCAGCTGGGCTCCCAGCTCCTCCACCAGCCACTGGGGGTGGCTATAGAGCAGGGAGAGGTAAGCCGCGGGGCTGCTGCGGTCCAAGGTGGGCAGCTCGTCCAGGTGACGGGCCAGGTTGCGCAGGATGCCGTTGACCATGCCCCCGGCCTTGGGGTTTTTGCAGTGCTTTTTTGTCAGCTCCACCGCCTCGCTGACGGCAGCGTTGGCGGGGATCTTGGTTAGGAAGAGCATTTGGTACAAACCCATGCGCAGGTTGTTGCGCACCTTACTCTCCATTTTGGTCAGTTTCATGGTGGAGTACTGCTGGAGATAGTGGTCCAGCAGCATCCGGTTTTGAACCACGCCAAAGCACAGGCGGGTGGCCAGGGCGGCGTCCCGCCGGTCCAGGTGCTGGGCCTGGATCATTTTTTTCAGGTGGCCGTTGGACCAGGCCTTCTGGCGCTCCATCGCCACCAAGGTGAGCAGTGCAGCTTCTCGGGCGGACATCCCTTGTCCCCCTCCTTTCTGGTTTGGCGTTTCTTCAATCGACAGGAATGGGATGGCCCCGCAGGTAATCGGCAGCGGCCATCCGCTTGCCGCCATCGGCCTGGAGCTGGTCAATCTGCAGGACGGTTCCCTCTCCACAGGCCACCTTCAGACCCTTTTTGTCAGCAGCGAGAATGCTGCCGGGGGCCTTTCCTGTGGTCTCCTCCAGGACAGTGGTGGCAAAAATCTTGCACCGGGTTCCATTGAGCTCCGTTACGGCAGCGGGCCAGGGAATGAGGCCCCGGACCTGGTCGTGGAGGGCCCGGGCAGGCCGGGTCCAGTCCATGGGGGACAGGGCACGGCTGAGCATGGGGGCCAGGGTGACCTGGCTCTCCTCCTGGGGCGTGCGGGTGGCGGTGCCGTCGGCGATCCTTGCCACGGTCTCCACCAGCAGCTCTGCTCCCAATTGGGCCAGGCGGTCGTGAAGGGTCTCCACCGTCTCGTTGGGGTCAATGGGGGTGGTTTTCTGGGCAATGATGTCCCCGGCATCCAGGGCCAGGGCCATGTGCATAATGGTGACCCCGGTCTCCTGATCCCCGTTGAGGATGGCCCAGTGGATGGGGGCAGACCCCCGGTACTTGGGCAGGAGGGAGGAATGGACGTTAATGCAGCCCAGGGGGGGCGCGTCCAAAATCTCCTGGGGCAGGATCCGCCCATAGGCCGCCACCACGATGAGGTCGGGGGCCAGCTGGCGGATGGTATCCAGGGCGGTGCCGTCCCGGAGCTTGGTGGGTTGGAACACCGGGATAGCATGGGCCTGGGCGCAGACCTTCACCGGTGTGGGCAGGAGCTTCATGCCCCGGTTTTTGGGCTTATCCGGTTGGCTGAACACGCCCACCACCTGGTGGCCGGCAGCCACCAGAGCCTCCAGAGAGGGCACGGCGAAATCCGGCGTGCCCATAAATAGAATCTTCATAGGCGTCTCCCTGTCCGGTCCAATCAGGCCTCTTCTTCCTCGGCCTTTTGGAGCATTTCGTCCACTTCGGCCTCGGTGAAGAGGCGGCCGGCCTTTTCATAGTACATGTGGCCGTCCAGGTGCTCAATCTCGTGGCAGAAGCACCGAGCAGTGACGCCCTCCCGCTCATACTCCACGGGGTTGCCATGACGGTCCTGGGCTTTGACCTTGACCTTCATGGGACGCTTGACAATGCCATACATGCCGGACAGGCTCAGGCAGCCCTCAAAGCCCTCCTGCTCCCCTTCCTGGCTGACGATCTCGGGGTTCACCAGCTCCAGGAAGTCCTCATTGTCATCCATAACGATGACCACCCGGCGGAGAATGCCCACCTGGGGGGCAGCCAGGCCCAGGCCCTGGGCGTCTTCCAGGGTATCGATAAGGTCATCGATGAGCACCGACAGTTTCCGGTCAAAGTTGGTAACGGGGTGACATACTTTATGGAGCGCAGGGTCTTCCTTCTGTAAAATCTTTTTAATCACGGGAATCATTCCTTCCTCATTATTTCTTTAATCCATGGGGTTCACGTCCAGGAGAATGGATAGGCCCCGGTTGGCCTTATCCTGTTGGGCCTCTTTGAGCAGGTGGGCCAAAATGGCTCGCAGTTCCTTCCCATTGCGGCACTTCACCAGGACCCGGTAGCGGTAGCGATTGTTCACCTTCAGCACAGGGGCGGGGGCGGGGCCTAACACCTCCGGGCCCTCGGGCCCCTGCTGGCGGGGTTTGATCCAGGGCTCCAGGCTCCGCCGGATGACGGCGCAGGCCCGAAGGACTTGGGTCTCATCCGGGCCAGAAATGGTGATCCGGAAGAGATCCAGGAAGGGCGGGAACCGGAGCATCCGGCGCATTTCCCGCTCTCCCTCGTAAAAGGTATCGTAATCCTGGCGGGCGGCCAGGTTGATGACGTCGTTGTCGGGGCTCCAGGTTTGGATCACTGCCCGGCCGGGCTTCTCCCCCCGCCCTGCCCGGCCCACCACCTGGGTCAGCAGGGAAAAGGTTCGCTCGGCAGCCCGGTAGTTGTCGGTGTACAAGGAGAGGTCCCCGTCCACCACCCCCACCAGGGTGACGTTTTCAAAGTCCAGCCCCTTGGCCACCATCTGGGTGCCCAGTAAGATAGGCACTTTCTTCCGGCGGAACCGGTCCAGCAAAACCTCATGGGATTGCTGGGCAGTGATGGTGTCCGCATCCATGCGCATAACCTCAATGTCCGGGTACAGAGCTTGGAGCTCTTCCTGGAGTTTTTGGGTTCCCATCCCCACAAACTGCAGCCGGCTGTAACACTGGGGGCATAGGTCGGGCAGGGTCTGGGAAAACCCGCAGTAATGGCACATCAGGCGGCCGTTGGCGCTGTGATAGGTCAAGTGGACCGAGCACCGGGGGCAGGAGGGGGTCTCTCCGCACTGGGGGCAGACCACCATGCGGCTGTTGCCCCGGCGGTTGAGAAAGAGAATGCTCTGCTCTCCCCGCCGGAGGTTTTCCTCCAGCTCCTCTTTCAGCAAAGAGGACAGCCCCGTGTGGTTGCCCTGTCGAAGCTCCTGCTTCATGTCTGCCAGGCGGACCTGGGGCAGGGCGTGGGCATTGTACCGGCTGGTCATGGTGAACAGGTGGTACTGGCCAATCTCCGCTGCGTACCGGCTCTCCACCGCCGGGGTAGCAGATCCCAACAGCAGCAGCCCCTTGTGCTGGGTACAGCGAAACTTCGCCACCTCCCGGGCGTGATAGCGGACCATACTCTCCGACTGATAGCTCCCCTCCTGTTCTTCATCCAGAATAATCAGGCCGGGATTGGCCAGCGGGGCAAACACCGCCGACCGCGTGCCGATCACCACTGGAGCCTGTCCATCACGGACCCGCTTCCACTCGTCATACCGCTCCCCGGTGGGCAGGCAGCTGTGGAGCACTGCCACCTGGCGGCCAAAGTGAGAAATAAAAATCTGCAGCAGGCTGGGGGTCAGGGCGATCTCGGGCACCATCACAATGGCTCCCCGCCCCTTCTCCAGTGCCGTTTGGATCAAATGGAGATACACCTGGGTTTTCCCGCTGCCGGTAACCCCGTAAAGGAGGGCCGCCTGGGGCTTGTCCTCCTCCATCAGGGCAGCAAGGCCCTCATAGGCCCTCTGCTGCTGGTCGTTCAAAGGCAGCAAGGGGTGGAGCTCCTGGGACTCCGGCAGCGGATGCCGAAAGACCTCTCGCTCCTGAAGGGTGAGAATTCCCCGCTTTTCCAGGTTCTTTATGGTCTGACGGGAGGCACCCGTGAAATAGCACAGCTCCTTCACGCTGGCCTTGCCCAGGTTGCTTAAAAGCTCTGTAACGGCATAGCCCATAGGAGAGGTTTTCCGCTTGGGCGTCATTTGGGCCAGGGCCTGGGCAGGGTCCACGGCCAGGCAGGCAATCTGCTCGGTCTTATCCTTCACCTTTCGCCGGGCGTTGGTGTCCTTCACCACCAGCCCCTCTTTTTCCAGCTCCCGCAAAACTTTGCGGGGGTCTTTCAGGTCGGGGATGGCCCTAATCTGCTCCAGATCTGCCCGGCCGCCAGCAGCGTGGATGAGATGCAAAAGCTGGTTGGCCCGGGGCCGGCTCCGGGTGGCTTCCTCCCAGGTCTCCCGGTCTACCCCGGGGGCCAGGGCATAGCCCTCTTTGAGCACATACCACAGCCCCGTGGGCAGCATGGTCAGGGCGGCTGCATACACGGTGCAGAAAAACCGCTCCCGCATCCACAGGGCCAGCCGAATCCCCTCTGGGCTGAGGACGGGGCGGGGGTCCAGAAG
>DBEYYM010000006.1:0-65123 GCA_048184675.1 Evtepia sp.
TCCGTTGTCCAGCTTGTCCAGGATGAGCTCGCCGATGTTCAGGGTGAACTCGTCGATCTTCTTTTCTTCGTTGTTGATCTTCAGGCTCAGCTTCCCGGTTTCGATGGCGGTGTTGGCCTTGCTGGCGGCCTCGGAAGCCAGAATATTGGCCCGGCTGGCGGCTTCAGCGGCCAGGGAGTTGAGTTTATCGCGCAATGCCATGGGACATTCCTCCTTATAAATTTCGCCTTTTGGAGGGCGGATGATTAGAAATAAGCCTTGATGGCCTCGGTGGCCAGGGCGATGTCGGCGCTGATAGTGATGGTGAACTTCACCTGGTTTGCCTCAGAGAAACGATCCAGCCAGGCAAGGAACTCTTCCACCTCGGGGGAGTCAGGCTGGGAGGGGATGATCTTGCACAGGCTGTCGATAAACACGTGGGTTAGATCGTAGTTAGAGGCATACATGCCGCTGATGAAACCCTTGAAGAATGTAAAGTTGTCGGCGGCGAAGTCGCTGGACTCCACCAGACGGACGTTGCGGTGGACGTCGTAGACCAGCTTTTTGCCGGTTTCCACGCAAACCACACTGCCGCTCTCGTTATCAGCGGCATGATTGATCATATCAATGAGCTGCTTGGTCTTACCGGACCCTTTTGCGCCCATAATCACTCGAACCATGAATAATCACTCCTTCTTGATCCAGAAAAGATAAAACTTTCTGTTAGCTTCATGTTACCATACCAAAGGAAAAACTGCAATGGGAATTCTCCGTTTTTTGAAAATTAGTTGGAGAGAAATTGCGGGTTAGGGAGACCCCTTCCCCGGTCTGGGGGCCTGGGGTCAGTGGTGGTCCGGGTCTAGGAGGGCTTTTCGCCGGGCCTCGTGGCCGGGTTTGCCCAAAAGGGCGAACATATTGGCCTTGTAGGCCTCCACCCCGGGCTGGTTAAAGGGGTTGACACCCAGGAGATACCCGGACAGGCCACAGGCGTACTCAAAGAAGTAAACCAGCTGGCCGGCCCAATAGGGGGTGCGCTCAGGCACAGTGAGCAGCAGGTTGGGGACCCCGCCGGCCACATGGGCCAAGACGGTGCCCTGGCGGGCCTGTTCATTGACAAAGCGCAGGTCTTTTCCCCGGAGAAAGCCCAGGCCCGAAAAATCCCCCGGTTTGGGGTCCAGCAGGCAGGAGGACTGGGAGAGGGTAAAGCGGACCACGGTCTCAAAGAGGTCACGGACCCCTTCCTGGATGTACTGGCCCATGGAGTGCAGGTCTGTGGTGAACTCCACGCTGGCGGGGAAGACCCCCTGGCCGTCCTTGCCCTCGCTCTCGCCGAAGAGCTGCTTCCACCACTCGCCAAAGGAGCGGAGGTAGGGTTCGTAACAGGCCAGCAGCTCAATGTTCTTTCCCTGGCTGTAGAGGCAGTTCCGGGCGGCGGCATACTGCCAGGCGGGGTTCTCCTGGCCGGGCTGACGGAGGCGGTGCATCACATCGGAGGCCCCGGTGAGCAGTTCCTGGATATCCAGGCCGGCCACGGCCAGGGGGAGAAGCCCCGCTGCAGTGAGCACGGAATACCGCCCGCCAATGGAGGCGGGGACGGAGAAGGTGGCGTACCCCTCCTGATTGGCCATGGCCCGGAGGGTGCCCTCCTTGCGGTCGGTGGTGGCGAAGATCCGGTCCCGGGCCCCCTCCCGGCCGTACTTTTCCTCCAGCAGCTGCCGGAAGAGGAGAAAGGCCACGGCGGGCTCTGTGGTATCCCCAGATTTGGAGATGACGTTGACGGAAAAGTCTTTGTCCCGCACGTATTCCAGCAGTTCCGTCAGGGCATCGGAGGAAAGGGTGTTGCCGGTGAAAAAGATCTGGGGGGCCTTTTTGCAGAAGAGGTTATAGTTGGGAGAGGTGAGCAGCTCCAGCATGGCCCGGGCCCCCAGGTAGGAGCCGCCGATGCCGATGACAATGAGCACCTCCGACTGGGCCCGGATGATCCGGGCGGTTTGGAGCAGGCGCTGGAGCTCAGAGGGGTCATAGGCCGCGGGAAAATTCACCCAGCCGGTGAATTCCCCGCCCAGGCCGTTACCCTGCTCCAGCAGGTTTCGGGCCTCGGTTAGGCCGTCCAGGCGGGAGGAGAGCCAGTTTTTTGGCAGGAAGGGGAGGGCGTGGGTTACGTCGAACTGTAACGTGTCAAACACCTCCTTGACAGAATGGGCGCGCTGCGCCGGGCAGGTCCAGCAGGGCTGCCTGCTGGCGGGGTCAGTTTTTCAGGCTCTGCATGGGGGCCGGAATCCGGCCGCCCCGCTGGATAAAGGGGGCGCTGGAGAAGGGGTGCACAGGGATGACGGGGGCCGAGCCCAGCAGCCCGCCAAACTCCACCGTGTCCCCCACCTTTTTTCCAGGGGCGGGGATGATGCGCACGGCGGTGGTTTTGGAGTTTACCATGCCGATGGCGGCCTCGTCGGCGATGATGGCCGAGAGGGTTTCGGCGGGGGTGTCCCCGGGGACGGCGATCATGTCCAGGCCCACGGAGCAGACACAGGTCATGGCCTCCAGCTTATCCAGGCCCAGGGCCCCCTGGCGGGCGGCGGCGATCATGCCCTCGTCCTCGCTGACGGGGATAAAGGCGCCGGAGAGGCCGCCCACGTGGTTAGAGGCCATAACGCCGCCCTTTTTCACCGCGTCGTTGAGCAGGGCCAAGGCGGCGGTGGTGCCGTGGGTGCCGCAGACCTCCAGGCCCATTTCCTCCAGAATCCGGGCCACGGAGTCCCCAATGGCGGGGGTGGGGGCCAGGGAGAGGTCCACAATGCCAAAGGGGACGTCCAGCCGGGCAGAGGCCTCCCGGGCCACCAGCTGGCCCATGCGGGTGATGCGGAAGGCGGTTTTCTTAATGGTTTCGGCCACCACGTCAAAGGGCTCCCCCTTCACCTGCTGCAGGGCGTGGTGGACCACGCCGGGACCGGAAATGCCCACGTTGATGACACACTCGGGTTCCCCGGCGCCGTGGAAGGCGCCGGCCATGAAGGGGTTATCCTCCACGGCGTTGGAAAAGATCACCAGCTTGGCGCAGCCGAAGCCGCCGGAGCTGGCGGTGAGGTCGGCGGTCTTTTTCAGCACCTGGCCCATTTCGGCCACGGCGTCCATGTTGATGCCGGCCTTGGTGGAGCCCACGTTGACCGAGGAGCACACCAGGTCGGTGGTGGCCAGGGCCTCGGGAATGGAGGAAATGAGCTTCCGGTCGGCCTGGGAAAAGCCCTTTTGGACCAGGGAAGAGAAGCCCCCGATGAAGTTGATGCCCACGGTTTTGGCGGCCCGGTCCAGGGCGGCGGCAAAGGGGGCGTAGTCAGCGGTGTCGCTGGCGGCGGCCACCAGGGAGATGGGGGTCACCGACACCCGCTTGTTGACGATGGGGATGCCGAACTCCTTCTCAATGGCCTGGCCGGTAGAGACCAGGTTTTGGGCCCGGCGGCAGATCTTGTCATAGATCTTCTGGCAGGCGGCCTGGGGGTTGGGGTCGGCGCAGTCGAGCAGGGAGATGCCCATGGTGATGGTGCGGATATCCAGGTGCTGCTGGTCGAACATGTGGATGGTTTGCAGGATCTCTGAGGAAGTAATCATACAGTGTGTCCTCCTTCCTCAGATTCGGTGCATGGCCTGGAAGGTATCCTCCCGCTGGGCGTGGATGGCCAGGCCCAGCTGCTGCCCCAGGGCGGACATCTTATCGGCCAGGTCCCCAAAGGGAACCTTGGCGTTGCCGGCGTCCACCACCATGACCATGGTGAAGAAGTCCGGGGGGAGAATGGTTTGGGTAATGTCGAGAACGTTGACATTTTCCTGGGCCAGGGCGTTGGTGACGGCGGCGATGATGCCCACCTGGTCCTTGCCGGCGACGGTGACGACTGCGCGCATAAAGATCCTCTCGCTTTCTTTGTTGAAATTGCTGTGGGGTGGATAGGAACAACCTTATCCCTGGAGCTCATCCAGGGTAAGGGAAAAAGCGGGTAAAAAGTGCTCCAGGAAGTAGTCCAGCTCAGGCAGCTGGTAGCTTTTCAGGGCTGCCAGGGTCTGCTGGGCGGCGGACTGAAACTCCCGGTTGCCGGCCTTTAGCTCTTCCAGGCACTTGAGATGGGCCGAGAGCTTGTCGGCGGCCTTCACCAGGGCCAGGACCTCTGGGTCGGTTTCCTCCAGCAGGGAGGAAAAGGCGGGGCGGAGCTTTTGGGGCAGCATGGCGGCCAGCCGGCTGGCGGCGTCGGCCTCCACGGCTTTATAGGCGGTTTGGATGGAGGGGTTGGCGTATTTCACGGGGGTGGGGAGATCGCCGGTGAAGATCTCTGCCGCGTCGTGATACAGGGCCACGGCGGCCACCTGGCCGGGGTCCACGGTGCCGCCGAATTCCTCCCGGCGGATCACCGCCAGGGCGTGGGCCAGCACGGCCACCATGTGGGAGTGCTCCTGGATGTTTTCCTGGACCGTGTTGCGCATAAGGCCCCAGCGGCCGATGTATTTCATCCGGGAGATGTAGGCGAAAAAGGGGTACATGGTAAATCTTCCTTGCAAATGGTTTTGGTCTTTGATAGAATAGCTCCAATGGTTCTGAAAACCATATTATAACAGAATGAACTGGAAAAGGGAAGGGGGTTCTTGGGGCCGCCGTGTGGGGCTTCCGGCCCTGGGGGCCGGAAACCAAGCCCGGCAGGTTCCCCGGCAGAGGGGATCGGACGGGCCGCCCTCACCTGCGCAGTGTGCGCCACCCCACCCCAAGGAGAGAAAGACCATGCGCATCGCCATCCACACCCTGGGCTGCAAAGTCAACCAATATGAAAGCCAAGCCATGGAGGAGATCCTCCTGAACCGGGGGCACCAGCTGGTGCCCTTTACGGACCAGGCTGACGTCTATATTGTCAACAGCTGCACGGTTACGGCCACCAGCGATAAGAAATCCCGCCAGGCCGTTCGCCAGGCCCGGAAGCGGGCCCCGGGGGCTCTGGTGGCCCTGTGCGGCTGTTATCCGCAGGTTTCGCCGGAGGCGGCCCAGCAGATCGACGCCGACCTCATCGGCGGCAGCGGCGACCGGCGGGGGTTTCTGGATTTGCTAGAGGGGCTGATGGAAAAGCGGGAAAAGACCGTGGCCTTAGACGAGCCCTTCCACCGCAGGACCTTTGAGGCCCTCCCCGCCGGGGGCCTGGAGGGGCGGACCCGGGCCATGCTGAAGGCAGAGGACGGCTGCACCAATTTTTGCACCTATTGCATCATTCCCTATGCCCGGGGGCGGGTGCGCTCCCTCCCCCTGGACCAGGCGGCCGAGCAGGCGCGGAAGCTGGCGGAGGAGGGGTACCGGGAGCTGGTCCTTACGGGGATCGAGCTGTCCTCCTATGGCCGGGACCTGCCGGGGAAGCCCTCCACGGCGGACCTGGTGGAGACTGTGTGCCAGGCGGTGCCCCAGATGCGGGTGCGGTTGGGGTCCCTGGAGCCCCGGACGGTGACCGAAGACTTCTGCGCCCGGCTGGCCCGGCTTCCCAACCTTTGCCCTCACTTTCACCTGTCTATGCAGAGCGGCTGCGACGCCGTTCTGGCCCGGATGGGACGGAAGTACACCACGGCCCGGTATTTGGAATCCGTGGCCCTGCTGCGCCAGTATTTTTCTGCCCCGGCCATTACAACGGACATGATTGTGGGTTTTCCAGGGGAGACGGAGGAGGAGTTCCAGCAGACCCTGGATTTCATCCAGACCTGCGCCTTTTCCCAGATGCATATTTTCCCCTACTCCCGCCGCCAGGGGACCCCGGCAGCTGCCATGCCCGGGCAAATTCCCAACGCCGTCAAGACCCAGCGGGCCCACCGGGGGGCGGAGATCGCCGGGGCCATGGAGACCAGCTGGCTCACCGGCTGGATTGGACAGACCGTCCCCGTCCTCTTTGAGGAGGAGAAAGCGGGCTTCTGGCGGGGGCACACCCCCCAGTACATCGAGGTCCGGGCCAAGGGGGAGAACCTGCACAACGTCATCGCCCGGGTGGAGCTGACTGCCGCCGGGGAGGGTGTGGCCTACGGCACCATCAAGGAGGGACAACCATGAGCAAAGCAGATCAGCTTTTTATCGAAAACTGCAAGGAGATCCTCAGCCGGGGCACTTGGGACACCCACTTGCCGGTCCGCCCCCGGTGGGAGGACGGCACCCCGGCCCACACGGTGAAGACCTTTGGCATCGTCAACCGCTATGACCTGCGGGAGGAGTTTCCCATTCAGACCATCCGGCGGATGTATCTGAAGAGCGCCGTGGACGAGATCCTGTGGATCTGGCAGAAAAAGTCCAACAACGTCCACGACCTGGCCAGCGGGATCTGGGACGCCTGGGCCGACGAGACCGGCTCCATCGGCAAGGCCTATGGCTACCAGCTGGGGGTGAAGCACCACTACCCTGAGGGGGACATGGACCAGGTGGACCGGGTGCTTTATGACCTGAAGCACAACCCGGCCTCCCGGCGGATTATGACCAACCTCTATAACCACCACGACCTGAGCGAGATGGCCCTTTACCCCTGCGCCTATTCCATGACCTTTAATGTGACGGGGAAGACCCTCAACGCTGTGCTGAACCAGCGCTCCCAGGACATGCTCACCGCCAACGGCTGGAACGTGATGCAATACGCGGTGCTGCTCCACATGCTGGCCCAGGTATCTGGCCTGGAGGCAGGAGAGCTGGTCCACGTCATTGCCGACGCCCACATCTATGACCGCCACGTGCCCCTGGTGGAGGAGATCATTGCCAGGGCGCCCTACGAGGCCCCCAAGCTGTGGCTGGACCCCGCCGTGACGGATTTTTATCAGTTCACCCCCGCCAGCGTGAAGCTGGAGGGCTACCAGTGCCACGAGCTGGAGGACAAGATCCCCGTGGCGGTTTAAGGAGGAAGAGACCATGAACCTCATCGTCGCTGTGGACGAAAACTGGGCCATCGGAAAGGACGGGGATCAGCTGTGTTACATCCCCCCAGATCTGAAGCGCTTCCAGCGCCTGACCAGCGGGCACCCGGTTCTGCTGGGGCGGAAGACCTTGGCCACGTTCCCGGGGGGCCGCCCTTTGAAAAACCGGCGGAACCTGATCCTCTCTGCAACCCCCGGCTTTGCGCCTGAGGGGGGCGAGGTGTTTCCCACCCTGGAAGCCGCCCTGGCGGCGGCCCCGGCGGACACCTTTGTCATTGGCGGGGAGAGCGTCTACCGTCAGGCTCTGGAACGGTGTGATACTGCCTATGTCACCAGGATCCACAAGGCCTTCCCGGCGGACCGGTATTTCCCCAACCTGGACCGGGACCCAGCCTGGGAGCGGGTGGAAGCCGACGGCCCCCATTTCCACGAGGGGCTGTCCTTTACCTATGAACTCTATCGCCGAAGATAACAACCGGACCTGCTCGTTGGCAGGTCCGGTTTTTGGTTTGGAGGGGTGCATAAAAGCGGCCGCCCCCCACTGCTTCTGCTCAGTGAGGGACGGCCATCTATGAGGTATGAGAGATGAGAAGCGAGGTAAACTGCTTGGGTAAGCAGGAAGACCTTTTAGGGAGTGCGCGGGCGCCAGGTGGGCCGGACGTGCTTTGCACCAAAGTCAGGGCTGGTGATCTGCCCGATGGCAGCGCCGCAAAGCATGCCTGCGCCGCCCAAAACCACGGTGCTAAGGATGAGGTGGGGGACATCTGCGCCGGAGGCGAAGAAAACATAGAGAAGTTTGAAGCAGCAGGCCGCGGCCACCAGGGACAGCAGGATCACAGAAAACTTTTTCATGGAATACCATCCTTTCTAAATTTTTTATCATGGGATGTGATGAAAGGCCGCGGCTTCTTGATCTGTCTGTATCATACCCTAGAATTTTCCGGGATTCAATGGCTAAACCCAGTAAAAATTCCTATATAGATTAGGTATGCGTTATTTAAGAAGAGAAGATGTGGTATATATTTTGCGTATAAATCATTAAAAATAATGACGGAAAAGCGGAAAGAAAAAGTGACCTCCCTCCAGAAAACTCTGGTGGGAGGTCGCTTTTGTAAAAGGAAAGAAAGGTAAGTTGAACACGAAAGAAAGGATAAGAAAAGGCGGCAGGAAGGGCTCTTACGAGCCGGAACCTTTTCTGCTCCCTATTATAACGCGAAAGATTTCCTTCATCAATTCTCACTTTTGAGGAACATACTGCTAAAAAATAGGTAGAAATACTTGAAATCTGCCGGAAAAATCCCTTGATTTTAGGAAGAAAAGGGGGTAAAATTAAGAAAGAATCGAGTTTTGCCCTCAACCATCCCGGAGGAACCACCATGGAAAAGAATGATTTCTTGCTTTACAACGAGATTATCTACCACATCCACACCTGTCCAGACATGGACGACCTGAAGCGGTCTATCCTGGCGCAAATCAAGCTCATCATCCCCTATGCTTATGCCAGCCTCATTGTGGTGGACATCGACCCCCAGACCAAAGAGATCCACCACAGGGACCCCTTCTGCCTGCCCGAGAGCTTCACCGCCCTGGAGGAGGCCTGGATCGACCGGGACCATGAAGATGAGAGCCTGTGGGTGAGCCACGCCCCGGAGTCCATCGTGGTCCGCAGCAGCGACCTGACCGGGGAGGCGAGGCTGGAGAGCACCATTTTCCAGGAGCTCTACCAGCAGTACAGCATTTACGACACCATGACCATGAACCTAGCCTATGACCACCAGGTGATGGCCCTGCTCACCCTCTACCGCACCCGGGCCGACGGCGTTTTTACCGACGATGAAGCCTTTTACCTCCGGGCCCTGGCCGGCCACATCAACTATGCCTACTACACCATGGCCCACCGGGGCGCCAGCCAGCGGGCCCAGGCCAAATCCCTGGAGGAGCTGGTGCAGGAGCACGACCTGACCCGCCGGGAGACCGAAGTGCTGGGCCTGGTGTTCCAGGACCTGAACAACGATGAAATTTTAGAGCGCCTCCACATCTCCCGCCACACCCTGCTCAAGCATTTGCAGAACCTGTATCGCAAGTGTGGGGTCTCCTCCCGCTGGGATCTGCGGAAGCTGCGGCCCTGAGAGGGAGGACCCAGAAAGGAGGCCAGAGGATGGAAAAGAACGATTTTTTACTTTATAACGAGATTATCTACCGGCTCCACGCCTGCCAGACCATGGAAGAGTTCAAGCCCACCCTGCTGGCGCAGCTGAAGCTGATGTTACCCTATACCTATGGCAGCTTCATCACCATTCAAACCGATCCTGAAACCCGGGAGCTTATCCACCGGGACCCTTACTGCCGGCCCAGGGAGTTTGAGGAGGGGGAGCGGGGGTGGCTGGGGCGCATCGACGAGGGCTACACCGTTTGGCTCAGCCACGCCCCCGAGTCCACAGTGGTTCGGGACAGTGAGCTCCTATCGGGAGACGGCCGCTTTTCCACGCCCAGCTACCGGGAGTTTTATCGGCAGTACCAGATCTACGACTGCATTCAAATGAACGTGACCCACGCCGGCCAGGCTTTGGGCCGGTTGGCCCTCTACCGCACCCGGGCCGACGGGCTGTTTACCGAGAAGGAGGCTTTTTTTCTCCGGGCCCTGGCCAACCATATCAACTTGGCCTGCTGGCGGTGCAGCCAGGTCCCTCAGGCGGAGAAAACCCGGGCGCAAACCCTGCAGGAGCTCATCCAGACCCACGGCCTGACCCGCCGGGAGGGAGAGGTGCTGGCCCTGATCTTCCAGGATCTGAACAACGAAGAGATTTTAGCGCGGCTGGTCATCAGCCGAAACACCCTGCTCAAGCACCTGCAAAACCTCTACCGCAAATGCGGGGTCTCTTCCCGCTGGGACCTGCGGAAGTTGGGCGGGTAACCTGGGTGTGCGAAGGGAAATGGATCAAAGAAACAACGCCGGACGCAAGAGCCCTCAGGGCCGCCGCGTCCGGCGTTTGCTGTGCGTTATTTCTCCACCCGATAGTTTTGTGCCAGCTCCATCCAAAAGGCGGCGCCTTTTTCCAGGCAAGTTTCGTCAAAGGCGAAGTCCTCGGCGTGGAGGGCGGGGGAGGGGCCGCAGCCCAGGAAGAAGAACATGGCCGGCAGATGGCGCTGGTATAAGGCGAAATCCTCGGAAATCATCACGGGTTTCTCTAGGTCTTGGAAGGCCACTCCGCAGGCCCGGACCTGGTCGTAGAGGTCGTCGGGGTTCCACACGGCGGGGTAGCCGTCGTTGAGGTGGACGTCCACCTGGCAGCCGGTGGCGGCCTCTACTTCCCGGCCAATCTGCCGCAGGCCGTCCCGCAGCCCCAGAAAGATCTCGTCTTGAAAGGCCCGGAGGCTGCCCAGGAGAATGGTCTGGCCGCTGATTACATTGCGGACGGTACCGCTTTCCATCCGGCCAAACTTCAGCAGGCGGAAGATGTGAGGGGGCAAGGCGGCCTCCAGGGCCGTGGCCCGTCGGTAGAACTCCACCCCGGCGGCCAGGGCGTCCAGGCCCTCCTCAGCCTTGGCAATGTGGCTGGGCCGGCCGGTGATGGTCACCGACACCTCGCAGGACCGGCCCATGAGCTCCCGCTTTCGGGAGGCGATGACCCCGGCGGGAAGATCCGGCCACAGATGCATGCCGAAGAGGCAGGCTACCTTGTGGTCCTCAAAGACCCCGCTCTGGCACAGATCCTTGGCCCCTCCGGTGGTCTCCTCGGCGGGCTGGAAAATAAGAAGCACGTTGTGGGGCAGGTTCTCCTGCTCCTGAAGCCACTGGGCCAGGGCCAGCACCATGGCCATGTGGCCGTCGTGGCCGCAGGCGTGCATGTTGCCCGGGTGGGTGGAGGCAAAGGGCAGGCCGGTTTTCTCCGTGATGGGCAGGGCGTCGGCATCGCTGCGGAAGGCGATGGCATAGGGCCGCCCAAAGTCAAAAAAGGCGCACAGGGACCCTGGAATGGGGGAGGAGAGGGTGCACTTCAAAGGGGTTAAAACCTGGCGGAGATAGGCCAGGGTTTCGGGCAGATCCCGGTCCAGCTCTGGAATCTGGTGGAGCGCCCGACGATGTTGGATCACTTGCATAAAGAAAACCTCCCTAGGCCCTGAATCGGGCAAAAATGAAAGAAAACGTGCCTTCGCTTGCATCTTAACGGAAAAGGTGCTATACTGCCTCCATCCCAATTCCCGATAGGAGGCGTGCAGATGAACGCACAGGAAATTATTGAACGGATCCGCACCGCGGAGAAAAAGACCCCGGTCCGGGTCTTCCTGAAAGAGAAGAAGCCCGTGGACTTCCCCCAGGCCACTGTGTTCCCTTGCGGGGAGACCAAGATTGTCTTTGGGGACTGGAAGGACATCGGTCCCGTCCTCCAGGCCCATGAAGCCGACCTAGACCAGGTGGTGGTGGAAAACGACAGCCGCAACTCCGCCATCCCTCTGCTGGACAAGCGGGGGCTCAATGCCCGCATCGAGCCTGGGGCCATCCTTCGGGAGCAGGTGGAGATCGGGGACAACGCGGTGGTGATGATGGGGGCCATTGTGAACATCGGCGCAGTCATCGGCGAGGGGACCATGATCGACATGGGGGCCGTGCTGGGCGGCCGGGCCATTGTGGGTAAAAACTGCCACATCGGGGCCGGCGCCGTGCTGGCTGGAGTGGTAGAGCCCGCCAGCGCTGTCCCTGTGGTCATTGAGGACGATGTGCTCATCGGCGCCAATGCCGTGGTCATCGAGGGCTGCCGGGTGGGCAAAGGGGCCGTGGTGGCCGCCGGCGCCGTGGTGGTCAGAGATGTGGCCCCCAACACTGTAGTGGCCGGCGTGCCCGCCAAGGTCCTGAAGGACAAGGACGGACAGACCCTGGAGAAGACCGCCCTGGTGGACGGGCTGCGGGAGCTGTAAGAAAGAATAAAAAATAGTATTTGATTTTGTACTATTGCAAAGCCTTGAACTGTGAAAACAATTGCAAATACATGGTTTTCCACCTATTAGGACACTTATAAAATCAATGATTTTTGCAGCTTTGGTGCCCAAATGGTGCCCGGATTTTCTATGACGATATAAAATGATACGGGCAGATATAAGAAAGAACATACTATACGAGAGCGAAAGCACTCGTTGCTTTCGCTCTCTTGTCTGCTACATAAGCAAGGGCGACTGGCTCTGCTATTTCGTACAAATGAGGAAAGTAATAGAAAAATTTATATATGGGTGCTATAATATTGCTATACAAAGCGACAACTTTGAAGTTAGAGGTGAGTTATGAAACAAGACATTGTATCAAAATTGACATCAAAAGATGACAAATATGCTTGTGCGATTGCCGATAAAATTATATCTGAAAGTCAAACAACAGATGAATGGTATGAGTTCTTTGATGGTTTTGCAACATTGCTCAATCACCCCAAATCATTCGTGAGAAATAGAGCGATATGTATTCTCGCGGCAAATGCACAGTGGGATGAAGAAAATCGTTTTGATTATATCATATCTGATTTTCTTACCCATATTACGGACGAAAAACCGATTACTGCCAGACAGTGTATTAAAGCACTTGTTCAAGTTGGTCAGTCGAAACCACAATACATTCCAGTGATAATATCTGCTCTACACAGTGCAGATTTATCTAAATATAAAGACAGTATGCGTCCGCTGATTGAGAAAGATATTTCAGATACAAAACAGGCTTTGACAGCAACTAACATATAGTGAGAAAACTTTCAGTTTGGAGTGGGTTTGGGATATTCCCAACAAGCAAAAACCTATTTTTCTGTCATAGATGAAAACGAGTGGTTTTTACGGAAAGGGTACCCCTTTCCTATGCTTGCTACGCTACGGAACTTTTCATAAAGGAATGGAAAGGAAAAAGATAATCTACACAGATAGCCTCTTGCTATGAAATGTTACGCAGTTAAAGGGCATTTTTGAGGAAAAAGGTATAAACATTTTACCCTATCTGTTTTAGTGCTTGTAATGCCTTTCCTACAAGGTTTGTAAAGCCTCTAATGCGTAAAATACCACAAACAAAGCTGCCCTTGTGGGCGCAATAATACCTTCCTGTGCGTATGTTTATTGCCTTATTTATGGTGCTAAAATGGTGCCCAATTTTACAAAACCAACTTATACGGAAATATGAGAAGATACAAGCAAGAATGAAAAAACCATTGAAAATACAGGGTTTTTCCTCACTTCTATAAGCACTTGTAAGAAGTAATAAGACGATTTTCGTCTATAAAATCGATAAAAAATAGTATAGCACAGAAAGGCTTTCCGGTCCATCGGGCTGGAAAGCTTTTTTGTGGCGGGCGATGGGTCGCTGCCGGGCTTCCCTTACTTCAGTGGGGGCAGTTCCTCGTCAAAGATCTCCCCCTTGGCCACCAGGTTTGTGGGCCCGGTGAGCCAGAGGTTTGTGACGGTTTCGCCCTGCCGGTCCACGTCCACGGTGAGGAGGCCGCCGCCCACTGTGACCTGCACCTTTTGCCCGCTGACCTGCCCCAGCAGGGTCAGGACGGTGACCACACTGCCGGTTCCCGTGCCGCAGGCCAGGGTGAAGCCCTCTACCCCCCGCTCATAGGTCTTCTCCAGCACCTGGTCCGGCCCGGTGATCTCATAGAAATTCACGTTGGCCCCCTTGGGGAACTGGGGGTGATACCGCAGGGCCCGGCCCAGCCGGAACAGGGCCTGGGGGTCGGCCTGGGCCAGGCCGGGATAGGGGACCACCGCGTGGGGCAGGCCGGGGTCACCCAACTCCACATAGGCGCAGGGGTAGGCGGTTCCCTCCACGTCCACCGTCTCCTGAAGGCGGAGGGTGGTGGGGCTATTCAGCCGCACCCGGTACTGCCGCTGGCTGATCCGGTCTCCCGTGACGATGCCGGCAGTGGTCTCGATGACCTGGTGGGCCCCGGATAGGCCGGTCTCATAGCCATACCGGCAGATGCACCGGGCCCCGTTGCCACACATCTCGCCCACAGAGCCGTCGCTGTTGAAAAAGAGCATCTTAAAGTCGGCCTCTCCGCTGGCTTTCTCCACCACCATGAAGCCGTCGGCCCCCAGGGACAAATGGGGGGTGCAGAGGGTCTGGGCAATTTGGGGCAAGGCGGCCTCGGGCAGGCCCTCCTCCAAATTATTTAGGATGATAAAATCATTTCCGGCGCCGTTCATTTTCCAAAATTTCATGGGGAGGTCTCCTTTTTTAGACAAAATCGATGGCTTTATTTCACCACAAACCTAGGAAAAAATCAAGGGGGAGGGGAGCCTGGAGGCCCGGCAGGTCTCTGGCGGAAAATTTGCAGTACACTCTTGACAAAAAAAGCCTAAACTGATATGATCTATTTGTAAAAACTGTTTCGCTGTTTTGAACGGAGAAGGGCGGTTTCCCCCGCTCTTGTAATCTGTTTGAAAGCCGGCAAATGGGCGTGCACAAGGCACCCATTGCCGGTTTTTTTGCGCCTTTGGGTTCCAAAAGGAGGAGATTGTCATGCATTTAAGTCCATTGCACGTGGTGGGTATGCTGGCCACCATCGCCCTGATTATCGGGATCGGCGTTTATTCCGGTCGAAAGGTCAAGTCCGCAGCGGATTTTTCCAGCGGCGGCGGTAAGGCCGGGGCCTGGATTGTCTGCGGGGCCATTATGGGCACTCTGGTCAGCGGCCAGGCCACCATCGGCACCGCCCAGCTGGCTTTCTCCTTTGGCATGTCCGCCTGGTGGTTCACCCTGGGCTCGGGCATTGGCTGCCTGATTTTGGCCATTGGCTTTGCCAAGCCCTACCGCCACAGCGGGTGCTCTACCTTGCTCCAGATCGTCTCCAAGGAGTACGGCACCAAGGCCGAGACCTTGGGAAGCGTGCTCAACGCCATTGGCATCTTCATTAGCGTAGTGGCCCAGGTGCTCTCGGCCACGGCTCTGCTTATCACCATCTTCCCCCTGAACCACCTGGCCGCCGCCCTGATTTCCATCCTCCTCATGGCCTTTTACGTGATCTTCGGCGGCGTTTGGGGGGCCGGCATGGGGGGCGTGGCGAAACTCATCCTCCTGTACGTCTCCTCCATTGTGGGGGGCATCCTGGTCTATGGTCTGGCCAATGGCTTCGGCGGCATGATGGAGAGCCTAGAGGCCCTGCTGGCCAGCTCGCCCCTGGGCCAGCTCAGCGACCTGACCACGGCGGAGAGTGTCCACCAGCGCTTTACCTCCCTGGTGGCACGGGGCGCCTCCAAGGACATCGGCTCCGGCCTGTCCCTGATTCTGGGGGTTCTGTCTACCCAGACCTATGCCCAGGCCATCTGGTCGGCCAAGAGCGACAAGGCCGCCCGGAAGGGGGCCCTGCTCAGCGCCCTGCTCATCCCCCCCATCGGCATTGCCTGCATCCTCATTGGCCTGTATATGCGGGGCCAGTGCATTACTGCAGACGAGGTGGCCGCTCTTCAGGCCCTGGGCCAGACGGCGCCCGACGGGCTCATTCAGCTGGAGTCCACCGCCCAGGTTTTCCCGGTGTTTGTGGCCCAGTTCATGCCTAAGCTCTTTGGCGGCGTGGTCCTGGGGACCCTCTTTATCACCGTGGTGGGAGGCGGCTCGGGCCTGGCCCTGGGTATGGCTTCCATTCTGGTGACGGATATCTTCGCCCGGAAGAATGCCCACGTGAAGGAATCCAAAACCAACCTGATGGTCACCCGGGGGACCATTATGGTCATCCTGGTGGCGGCGGTCATCGTGGCCGTCCTGGTGCCGGGGGCCATGATCAACGACTTCGGCTTCCTCTCCATGGGCCTGCGGGGGGCTGTGGTCTTCCTGCCCATGTGTGGGGGTCTGTGGCTCAAGGGAAAGATCCCCGGCCGCTATGCCCTGGCCTCTATTGTTGCCGGACCCATCGCTGTGCTGGCGGGGAACTTTGCCGGCCTGCCCTTTGACTCCCTCTTCCTGGGGATGGCTGTGTGCCTGGTCATTATGGCCGTGGGGCTGGCAGCCGGAAAACATCACAACGCGACTTTGTCTACACATTGACTTGCAATAGGACCCCACCCCCGGCAGGAACAGCAGCCTGCTGGGGGTGGGGCCGTTTGTTGGCGGGGGGATCTGCAGATGACACCCCGCCAAAAATATGCTATGATAAAGGAAACCAAACCAAGAAAGGAGTGCTCCCCATGCTCGGCGCACTGATTGGCGATATTGTGGGCTCCATTTACGAGTGGAGAAACTGCAAAGAAAAAACCTTCCCCTTCCTCCAGCCCGACTGCCGCATGACCGACGACAGCGTGATGACCGCTGCCGTGGCCTCGGCGGTGCTCATGGGAATCGAGAACCTGGACGAATTTCAGAAAAATGTGGTGGCAGAGATGCGGCGGCTGGGCCGGAAGTATCCCGGCCTGGGCTATGGCCCCCGGTTTGAGGCCTGGCTGGTCTCGGAGCACCCCAAGCCCTATCACAGCCTGGGCAACGGCAGCGCCATGCGGGTCTCCCCGGTGGCCTGGGCGGCGGAGAGCCTGCCCCAGTGCCTGGCCCTGGCCAAGGCCTCGGCGGAGGTCACCCACAACCACCCCGACGGCATCGCCGGGGCCATGACCGTGGCCGGGGCGGTGTACCTGGCCCGGATGGGGGAGAGCAAGGAGGCCATCCGGGACCACGTGACCCGGTACTACCCCCTGAACTTCACCCTGGACGAAATCCGGGCGGACTACCAGTTTGATGTCTCCTGCGCCGGCAGCGTTCCCCAGGCTATGGAGGCCTTTTTGGAGGCGGAGAGCTTTGAGGACGCCGTCCGGGGGGCCGTCTCCATCGGCGGGGACAGCGACACCATCGCCTCCATGGCCGGGGCAGTGGCCGCCGCCTTTTATGGCATTCCCCGGGCCATCCGGGACCGGGCCCTGGTTTACATCGACGGGGACGTGCGCCAGATCTATGACCGGTTCATCCAACAATATTGAGGGGGTGGGAGTATGAACAGCTGGAACACCACCCTGTGCTACATCGAGCGGGAGGGACAGTACCTGATGCTCCACCGGGTGAAAAAGAAAAACGACATCAACCAGGATAAATGGATTGGCATCGGCGGCAAATTTGAGGAAAAGGAGAGCCCCGAGGAGTGCCTGCTGCGGGAGGTAAAGGAGGAAACCGGCCTGACCCTCACCGACTATCGCTACCGGGGGCTGGTGACCTTTGTCTCTGACCGGTGGGTCACGGAGTACATGCACCTCTTCACCGCCACCACCCACCAGGCCGACCTCATCGACTGTGACGAGGGGGAGCTGGAATGGGTGGACAAGGACAAGGTAAAAGACCTGCCCATCTGGACTGGGGACAAAATTTTCCTGGACCTGCTGGCCCAAGAGGTCCCCTTCTTTTCCCTGAAGCTGGCCTATGAGGGGGACACCCTGGTTCAGGCGGTCCTCAACGGTAAGGCCATTTCCACCGAACCATAAAGGCGAAAATAACCCCTGCCTGCCTCGGCACAGCGCCAAGGCGGGCAGGGGTTTGCAGTTAGATACTAAAAAAGAAGGGCCGGTCGTTGATGAGCTCGTGGAGCTGGGACTCCCCGTAAACGGTAACGCCGCTGCGCTGGAGCATTTGGGCGGTGAGGCCGTCTCCTTCCACCAGGGTGCCGGTAAAGGTACCGTCATAGATCTGCCCGCAGCCGCAGGAGGGGCTGCGCTCTTTCAGCAGGGCGGCCTTGCAGCCGTAGAGATCGGCCAGGCGCAGGACCTCTGCCGTGCCCCGGACAAAGGCCTCGGTGACATCCTGGCCGTCTTTGGTGACCACCCGGCTGCCCCGGCGCTCGGCAGGGGGGCGAGGGGTAGGAAGGCCTCCGAAAATCTCAGGGCAGACCGGGATGCAGGTGTGCTCTTTCAGCAGGGTTTTGAGCTTGGGGATTTGGTTGTTTTCCCCGTCATACCGGCAGCCCATGCCCAGCAGGCAGGCGCTGACTAAAAGTTTCATAGGCCCTCCTTCACTCCAGAGCGGCGGCCCAGTCGGCTTCTTGAAAGCCCACCAGGACCTTGCCGTTTTCCAGCACGGCCAGGGGGCGCTTCACCAGCAGGCCGTCAGAGGCCAGCAGGGCATACTGTTCCTCTTGGGGCAGATCAGGGAGCTTTTTGGACAGCTCCATAGACCGGTAGAGCTGGCCGCTGGTGTTGAAAAACTTCTTCAGGGGCAGCCCGCTGGCCTGGTGCCAGGCGGTGATCTCCTCCAGGGAGGGGTTGGCCTCTTTGATATCCCGGAACTCATAAGAGATCCCCTTTTCATCCAGCCACTTCTGGGCCTTTTTGCAGGTGGAACAGCGGGGATAACATAAAAACAGCATGGTGGTGACCTCCTGTGTAGGTGATATGCTTCTATCATAGCGGACAGCTGGGAGAATTGCAAGAGCGCATCTTCCAAATTGCACTTTGCTCGGCGCCCAAGGGGCAAAGGGCCCACTTGTCATTCCCAATATCTGTGCGCTTGTAGGGGATCCCCTCTTTGGGGCACGCTCAAGAAACCCTCGCCCCTTGACAAAAGGAGCGAGGGCGGCTATACTACAAGTAAAGAGAGCTGGCTATGTAGTTGGCCTCAATGATGATTACAAAAAATGAGTAACCGCTTGGGTACCAGCCAGGCGGTTACTTCCTTTTCTTAGGTGGCTTTCCTGAACCCTGAAAAAAGGTGATCAGGGCAACCACAACAAGAATGATCTGACAAATTTCTGAGATCGTCAGAGTGATTGTCATACCAGCAGCCCCTCCTTTCTCGAAAGAGAGGCCATAGAAAGAATAACCTCTCTTTCGGTTGTCCCAATTAAGGGCCCGAAAAGAGGCCAACCACCTGCAATAACCGGCAAACCTTGCCTGTTTGTACAGCGTTAGTATCATAGCACAGAAAAAAGAACCTGACAAGACTCGCCTGGAAATGCTCCAGTGCGGCTCCCCGGCACTGCGCGCCCAACGAGTGGGCGCGCATTTGCTTGCCTGCGGCTGGAAGAAGAGCAGGTCGGGGCATTATGGATTTGCCGCCGCTGGTCAGGGGCTTTCCCCGCCGTGATAGGCGGTGGTGACAAGAATTTTGCAACTGTATGGTGGCAATCTCCCGGGGGAATGCTACAAAATAGTAGCATTTTGCTGAGGTGTTGCGCTATGTATTTCCCTCGGATTGAGGACCTTCGCACAGACAGCGACAAGAAGCAATACGAGGTTGCAGAATATCTTCATTTGAACCGGGAGGTCTACCGCCGCTATGAAAAGGGCGAGCGGGAGATTCCGGTGTGGGCCCTCATTCAGCTGGCCCAGCTCTATGGCACCACCACGGATTACATCCTGGGCCTGAGTGACCAGCGATGAGGCTGGTGTGGTTCACCGCAGGGGTGGTGACCGCCGCTCTGCTGGGGGTTTATCTGTCCTGGACGGCCTGGCTGCTGCCGGCGGGGCTGGGGTGCCTGGCCCTGGGGATTTTGCTGCGAGGGCTGCGGCGGTGGCCGTCGGCCCGCCGGGTCCTTTTGGGCGGCGGGGTGGCGCTGCTGTGGCTGGTGGGATATGGAGCCCTCTTCCAGGCCCCTGCCCAGGCCCTGGAATACCGCACCGTCCAGCTGGAGGCAGTGGTGACCCAGTGGCCGGAGGAGACCGACTACGGCGTCCGCATCCCCGTGAAGGCCGGGGAGGCCGGGGGCCGGAAGGTGACAGCCCTTTTTTATGGGGACGCTGCCCTGGCCGACCTGCGCCCAGGGGACCAGCTGGCCTGCGTGGCCTACTGCACCCCGGCGGATCAGATTCGCGGGCAGGAGAGTTTGTATTATTCCTCCCAAGGCATCTTCCTGCAGGCCAAAAGTTACGGAGAGGTCACCGTGACCCGGGCCCAGGGCATCCCGCTCCGGTATGCCCTGCCCATTTTGGCCGGAGAAATCCGGGCAGAGATTGACCGCCTGTACCCCGAGGGCCAGGCGGGGTTTCTCCATGCCCTGCTGACGGGGGACAAGACCGGCCTGGAGGAGATGGACCAAAACAACTTTAACCGGGTGGGCCTGGGCCATGTGGTGGTGATTTCCGGCCTCCATGTGACCTATCTGCTGGGGTTTCTCACCCTCTTTCTCAAGCCCAGGCGGACCCCGGACCTCATCGCCCTGCTGGTCATCCTGGCCTTGTTTTGCCTGATGACAGGCAGCGGGCCGGGCACGGTGCGGGCCACCATTCTCTGTGCCCTGGCCCTGGTGGCGCCCCGGCTGGGGCGGGATTACCACCCCCTGACGGGGCTGTGCTTTGCCCTGCTGGTGCTGCTGGGGATCAATCCCGCTGCCATTGCCAATGCAGGCCTGCAATTTTCCTTCCTGTCCACCCTGGGCATTCTGCTCTTTGGCCAGCGGTGGAGCAGGAGCTGGTTGGAGAAGCTCCCCAAGGCCTGGCGGCGCTGGGCCCGGCCCCTGGTAGGGGTGGTGGCCATCAGCCTGGGGGCCATGATTTTTACGGTGCCTCTGTCGGCGCTGTATTTCGGGCGGTTCTCTCTGGTGGCCCCGCTGTCCAACCTTCTCACCGCCTGGGCGGTGACCCTGATTTTTGTCGGGGGCGTGGTGTCTGTGGCGATGGGGGCGGTGTGGCTGCCTCTGGGCCATGGGTTGGCGGCCCTGGTGGGGCTTCCCATCCGCTTTTTTCTGTGGTATGCTGGGGAGGCCAGCCGGCTGGGCTTGGCGGCGGTGAACCTGGACCAGGGGTATTACGCCCTGTGGGCTTTGTTTGTCTATGGGGTGGTGGCCCTGTATCTGCTGGTTCCCGCCCAGGGGAAGCGGCCCATTGTGCCGGTGTGCGCCTGCGCGGTCACCCTGTGCCTGTCTGCCCTGCTGACAGCCCAGACCGCTTGGGGGCAGGGCCTGACCCTCACGGCGCTGGATGTGGGCCAGGGCCAGAGCATTGTGGTCACTTCCCACGGCCGCCGGGCCCTGATCGACTGCGGCGGCACCCAGAACCCGGGGGACCGGGCGGCCACCTACCTTCAGTCCCAGGGAAAGAGCACCCTGGATCTGCTCATCCTGACCCATTTTCACGAGGACCACGCCGGCGGCGTGCTGGAGCTCATGGACCGGGTGAAGGTGGCGGCCATCGCCGCGCCCGATGTGGACCAGGATAGCCCCATCCGCCAGGCCATCGAGGCCAAGGCGGCGGAGCAGGGGATCCCCTTGCATTACATCACAGAAAACACCCTGGTGATCCTGGGCCAGGCCCAGCTCACCTTATATCGCCCGGTGGAGGGCGGCTCAGACAGCAACGAGCAGTGCCTGGCCATCCTCTGCGCCAAAGAGGGCTGGGAGGCCCTCATCACCGGGGATATGCCGGCCGAGGAGGAAGCCCGGCTGGCGGCCCGGGAGAATTTGCCCGATCTTGAGGTCCTGGTGGCCGGCCATCACGGCTCCAAGTATTCCACCAGCCAGACCTTCCTGGAAGCCGTCACCCCGGAGACGGTGGTGATCTCTGTGGGGTATAATTCCTATGGCCACCCCGCCCCGGAGACCCTGGCGCGGATCGAAGCCGTGGGCGCCACAGTGTACCGAACAGACTGGCACGGCGGGGTGACGGTGCGGGCAAGCGAGCCAGAGCCCGCCCCCAAATAACTCCCCTAGGGAGGGAAACGACAATGGCAAAAAAGAATGACAAATCCGCCGGGCAGGAAGGCTACCGGCAGTTTAAGAAGGACCTCTCCCAGGGGACCCTGGGTTCCCTGTATATTTTCCACGGGGAGGAGGCCTATCTCCGGGACCACTATCTGGACCAGATGAAGGCCAAGCTCATCCCCGGGGGGATGGAGAGCTTCAACTACCACCTGCTCCAGGGGAAGACCCTCACCGCCCAAAGGCTGGCGGAGACCGTGGACGCCTTGCCCATGATGAGCCCCCGAACCCTGGTGGTGGTCAGCGACTACGATATCTTCAAGGCCCCCGAGGGGGAGCGGAACGCCCTGGCCCAGATTTTCTCCGACCTGCCGGACTACTGCTGCCTGGTGTTCGTCTATGACACCGTGGCCTACAAAAGTGACGCCCGGATGAAAAAGCTGGCCGGGGCCATCAAGGAAAAGGGCCAGGTGGTCCAGTTTGCCCGCCAGGGGCAAAACGACCTGGTGGACTGGATCCGCCGCCGGTTCCGGGCCCTGGGCCACGACATTGACACCGCCGACGCCCAGTACCTGATCTTCCTGTGCGGGGACCTGATGAACGGCCTCATCTCCGAGATCGGCAAGATCGGGGCCTATGCCCAAAACCGCCGGGTCACCCGCCAGGACATTGACGCCGTGGCCATTCCCGTCATCGACGCCGTGGTCTTCCAAATGACCGACGCCCTGACCCGGAAGGAGCTGGACAAGGCCTTCTCCGTCCTCAACGACCTGCTGCGCCTGCAGCAGGCCCCCATTATGATCCTGGCGGTGCTGGGCAAGCACTTCCGGCAGCTCTACACCGCCCGGGTGGCCCTGGAGTCGGGGGAGGGCAGCCGGTGGCTTATGGACCTGTGGGGCATGCGCTCAGCCTATCCGGCGGAAAAGCTGCTGGAGGGGGCCCGCCGCCACGGCCTGGGCTGGTGCAAAACCGCCATGCGCCGGTGCGCCGAAACCGACCTGGCCATGAAGTCGGTCTCCGGAGCTGACGGCAAGGAGCTGCTGGTCTCCCTGGTGCTGGAGCTGGCCGCGGGAGGGACGTCATGCTGAGAATCCGGGAGGCCATTGTGGTGGAGGGCCGCTATGACAAAAACACCCTGTCCCAGCTGGTGGACACGGTGATTTTGGAGACGGCGGGCTTTGGCATTTTTAAGGACAAGCAGACCCTGGCCCTCCTGCGCCGGCTGGGGGAGAAGCGGGGCCTCATCATCCTCACCGACAGCGACGGGGCGGGCTTTGTCATCCGCAACCACCTGAAGGGGGCCCTGCCCAAGGACCAGGTGAAGCACGCTTACATCCCCGACCTCTATGGCAAGGAAAAGCGCAAGCGCCACCCCGGCAAGGAGGGCAAGCTGGGGGTGGAGGGCATGTCCCCCCAGGTGCTGGAAAGGGCCCTGCGCCAGGCGGGGGCCACCATTCTGGAGGAAGAGCCTGCCCAGGCCCCCCAGCCCCTGACCAAGGCTGACCTCTTTGCCTGCGGCCTGTCTGGGGGAGAAGGGAGCCGGGAGAAGCGGCAAAAGCTGCTGAAAAAGCTGGACCTGCCCGCCCATCTCTCCCCCAACGCCATGCTCCCCATCCTCTCCGCGCTTTACGACCGGCAGACCCTGCTGGAGGAGATGGAAACCCTGTAATCAGCCGGACCGCAGCCGGTGAGAATGGGCCGGGGAAGGGGTTTACAAAAAGGAAGATGTGATGTAAAATAAGCCTGTTTCCGTGGACAGGCTTTTTTGCTTGTCCCAACGCGATTGACACCATGCTTCCGAAAGCGGAAGCGAACAATGGAGGAATTGATTATGGCAAAGTATGTATGTAGTGTTTGCGGTTACGTACATGAGGGCGACGAGCCCCCGAAGGAATGTCCCCAGTGCAAAGCACCTGCTGCTAAGTTTGTGGAGCAGGGTCCCGACATGACCTGGGCTGCTGAGCACGTTGTGGGTGTGGCCCAGGGCGCCCCCGAAGACATTATGGAAGATCTGCGCGCCAACTTCAACGGCGAGTGCACCGAGGTGGGTATGTACCTGGCCATGGCCCGTGTGGCCCATCGCGAGGGCTATCCCGAAATCGGCCTGTATTGGGAGAAGGCCGCCTATGAAGAGGCGGAGCACGCTGCCAAGTTCGCCGAGCTGCTGGGCGAAGTGGTGACCGATTCCACCAAGAAGAACCTGGAAATGCGTGTGGAAGCCGAGCACGGCGCCACCCTGGGTAAGGTTGACCTGGCCACCCGCGCCAAGAAGCTGAACCTGGATGCCATCCACGACACCGTTCACGAGATGGCCCGGGACGAGGCCCGTCACGGCCGCGCCCTGAAGGGTCTGCTGGAGCGGTATTTTAAGTAAGGATCTCCACCGGTAAGGGGGTGGGCGGAAACGCCCGCCCTCTTTTTTTATGGGCTGGGGGAATGGGAAATTGTGGTAACCTGGGGCAAGCGATTTGCGTCTGGCGGGGCCGTATGAAAAACGGGATTTTTGAAAAAATTTTTGAAAGGAAGCCCTGCAGGGCTTCCGTCTTTTATTGCTGCGCAATAAAAGACGATAAGGATTCCTTGCTATCCTTAGAAAAATGCCGGGGCGGGATTTGGCCTGGTTTGAGGGGGTGCCTTGGTTGCGGCGGGGAGAAAAAATGCAACTTGGAAGAAATTTTTGCATGTTGGGTGTGAAATTATTGCAAAAAAAGAAAAACCGAGTTATAAGGTAGGACAAGCTAACTCCTGTAGATTTTTGGGAGAACCGGTGGAACATGGACGAAAAGGGTTCTTTTTTATTGCCGAGAGTTAGGTTGCGCTAACTGGAAGGGAGTGTGATACTTTGAAGATTACCATCCACCAAAGGGAGGGCCTGCAGGAGACGGAAGTCATCATTCGCTGCGCGAAGATGGAGCGCCGGATCCGTGACCTGGCCGAATATATTAGGCAGAGCGCGTCCTCTCTGGAAGGACGGGTGGATGACGCAACCTATTACGTGCCCTTAGACAGCATTCTATACATCGACAGCGTGGAGAAAAAGACCTTCTTCTATGATAAGGACCGGGTTTACCACAGCCAGTTTAGCCTCCATGAGCTGGAGGGCCGGCTGGGGGAGACCGTGTTTGTGCGCATCAACAAGGCCTGCATTGTCAATCTCTTTCATGTGGACCACACGATTCCCCGGACCAACCGCCGGCTGGAGCTGGTGATGACAAACGGCGAGCGGCTCATGGTCACCCGCACCTATTTTAACCAGTTTAAGCAGCGGAATGAGATCTATCGCAATGGGGTTTAGCTGTGCAAAGAAGAATGGCGGTGGATATGCTGCTTGCCCAGATGCCTGCGAAGGCGCTGGGGAGGCTTTCCCTGCCGGGAAGAGAGAGCCTGGGGCGATTGCTTCGCCGTGGGTCCAGTTTTTGCACCCTGACGGGGCTTACATTTTTTCTATGACAGCCCAAGACAAAGGATAGGAGGAACACAATGAAAATCATTTCATCAAAGATATTGGCGGCAATGCTTGTGGTGCTGATGCTCTGCATGCTGCTGCCGAGCGCGGCGTTGGCGGAAGGCGAGACAATTACGCTGAAAAAGTATCAAGAGGAAGCAAATTATACAAAAATTACTATATCTGACGCAACCAGCGGAATTCCTGCAGGTACCTATTATGCGGCGCCTGTTAAGAGTATTGCGATTGTAAAGCAAGCCCGATTTGCCATTGTATTTGGTGTAGAGTCAATATCGGATGAGTTGAAGCAAGCAATTCAGAATGCAGATGGAAGTATCTATAAGAATGGCGAGCTTAAGGTAGACAACATATATCCTACTACTCAAAGCTCATATACCGTGCAGGGTAGCAATGCCGGAACCTACTATTTTGGTTACGAAGAGAATGGCGTGAAATATGTGCTTGCACCGCAAGGCAAGGTCAGCCATTTCTTGACGGATGTGACCAATCCTTCAACGACACCTACTCCTGACCCCACTCCTGACCCCACTCCTGATCCTGGCACCGACCCCACCCCCGACACTCCCCCCGAAAAGGAGAGCAAACCCTCTATGGATAAGGACATCAGCGCGGACGGCCGAGAATATAAGGAAGATAGCCTGGAAAATGCCGTTGCACCGGGTGCCACGGTTTACTTCCAACTGACATCTAACCTGCCCGAGGCGCTGAAAACCGTCATCACGGAGGCTGCAGACGGTACTAAAACAATGAACGTAGGACAAACGCTGACTTTCACAGACACCATGTCCTCGAACCTGACCCTGAATGCAGACAGTGTAGTGGTGCAGATCGGAACGGAGACTGTGACGAACTCTACTGACAGTAGTGCTACATCTTATTATACAGTAAGTGAAGTTACGACCAACAACGACGGCACAAAGACCTTCACCGTGGAACTCGATTTGACTGCCCTGTACAATGCCGGAAAAATCACGGATGCCGACATTGGAATCGCAGATAAGGTTACAGTAACTTATAGTGCTACGGTCTCTGAAAGCGCACAGAATGAGGAAGACTTCCAGAACAAAGCCAAGGCCACATATAACAATGTGAGCTCTGTCGATAGCCTAGTCACTGGCAAAGTGGAAACTGAAGAGCCAGATACCCCCCCGGACACCCCCCCCACCGGCGGTGCCGGCACCACGCTGTTCACCGTGGGCGGCCTGGGTCTGATGGCCGTGGCGGGCGCCCTGCTGCTGCGCCGCCGCCAGGACGCATAACCTTCCAACCAAACCAACGGACACTGACCAAGGCGGCCGCGTTTTTTGCGCGGCCGCCTTTGGGGGAACCAAGATGAAAAAACGAGTTTCTGGCATCCTGCTGGTGCTGGTCTTTCTGGTTGGCCTGGGGCTGCTGGGGTACCCTTGGGTCAGCAACTGGGTGTATGCCCGCCGCAGCGCGGCGGAAAACGAGTCCTACCACACCGCCATCTGGGGCCTGAGCCAGGAGGTGTGCGACGCCCTGTGGACCCAGGCCGAGGCCTATAACCGCCAGCTGGCGGAGAAAGACCACCCCCTGTTCCTGACCAAAGCGGAGCGGGAAGAAGTCAGCCAATACCTGAACCCCATGGGCATCGGGCAGATGGGGTACCTCACCATCGATAAGATCCACGTGGAGATCCCCATCTACCAGGGCACGGAAGAACCCCAGCTCCAGGCGGGGGCGGGCTGGTGGATTGGCACCTCCCTGCCCACAGGGGGCGAGAGCACCCACTGTGTGCTGGCGGCCCACAACGGCCTGGTGAAAGCGAAGATGTTTACCGACCTGGACCAGCTGGTGGTGGGGGACCAGTTTTCCCTGACCATTCTGGACCGGGTGCTGACCTATGAGGTGGACCAGATCCTGGTGACCGAGCCAGAGGACTACACGCCCCTGACGATTCTGCCCGGCCAGGACCTGGTGACTTTGTATACCTGCACCCCCTATGGGGTGAACACCCACCGCCTGCTGGTGCGCGGCCACCGGGTGGAGACCCCGGCGGAGGTAGACTCCGCCCCAGGGGGCTGGGGCTGGGTGCCCGTGCTGCTGGGGCCGTCGGCCTTGTTGCTGGTTCTGGGCGTTCGGGACCAGTGGCAGAAGCACGGGGGGCGTTCCCCCAAACCACATCGAAAGGAGGGCGATGCGCCATGAAAACAGCGGTCAAACAACGGTGGATCCCTGGGATCCTGGTGCTGCTTTTGGGGCTGCTGCTGCCCGGCCAGGCCCTGGCAGCCGGCGGCAGCCTGACCCTGACCGGCTGCCAGGAAGGGGCAGTCTTTCAAGTCTACCGGGTGGCGGAAGGCGACAAGCTGGTGGGAGACTTTGCGGCCTATTCTGTGGATCTCACCAGCGCCAGCCAGCGGGATGCTGCGGCCACCCTGGCCGGCTACGTGGCCCGAGACCAGCTGCCGGCAACGAAGACGGCGACAGTCTCCCAAGGTAAGGCGGTCTTCTCCGGCCTGGAGGAGGGGCTCTATCTGGTGGTGGGAGAGACCACGGTGCAGGGAAAGAGCACCTATGTTCCGGTGCCCTGTTTGATCCAGGTTTCTGCCGCCGGCTCTGTCACCGCCGTGGTAAAACACGACGTGACCCACGACAGCGGCCATGACAAGGACAAGATCACTTGCCAGGTGAAAAAAGTGTGGTCCGGGGACCAGGAGAGCACCCGGCCAGAGGAGATCACCGTGCAGCTGCTGCGCAACGGGGCGGTCTACCAAAGGGCCACCCTGAGCAGCGCCAACAATTGGAGCTACACCTGGAACAACCTCAGCGCCAGCAGCCGCTGGCAGGTGGTGGAGGAAACAGTACCGGCGGGCTACCAGGTGTCGGTGTCCCAGGAGGGGACCACCTTTACCATCACCAACACCTATGAGACCACCCCCAGCACCCCCACCCAGCCCACGACGCCGGCAAACCCCACCACCCCCACGGAGCCGACGAACCCCAACCAGCCCACCACCCCCACGACGCCGACCAATCCCAGCACCCCCACCACAACCACCTCAAAGCCCACCCTGCCCCAAACCGGGCAGCTGAACTGGCCGGTTCCGGTGCTGGCGGCGGCAGGCCTGAGCCTGTGCGCTGCCGGGTGGCTGATCCAGCGCCGGAAGGGCAACCGCCGTGCGGGGTAAGGCCGGCCCAGTCTGCCTGGCCCTGGGCGTGGTGCTGGTGGCGGCAGCCCTGGCCCTGTTCCTCTTGAACCAGTGGCAGGCCAGCCGGGCGGAGGCTTTCGCCCAGGAGGTGCTGCCCCAGCTGGAGGAGGAGATCCAGGAAGACACCGAGACGGGGGAGGAGACACAGCCCGTCCCCCTGGCCCAGGACCTCTCCACGCCCATTGTGACGGTGGAGGGGCGCGACTACCTGGGCTATCTCTCCCTGCCCACTCTGGGCCTGGAGCTGCCTGTTCTGGCCCAGTGGAATTACCCCAACCTGGCCCTGTCCCCCTGCTGTTACACCGGGAGCGTCCAGACCGGGGACCTGGTCATTGCCGGGCACAACTACCGCCGGCAGTTCGGGAAGCTGACCGCCCTGGAGGTGGGTGACCCGGTGTATTTCACCGGGATGAACGGAACCCGCTGGCGCTACCAGGTGGCCGAGCGGACGGTTTTGGCCGCCACCGCCGTGGAGGAAATGACCAGCGGCGCCTATGACCTGACCCTCTTCACCTGCACCTATGGCGGCCAAAGCCGGCTGACCATCCGGTGCGTGCTGGAAGGGGTCGGGGCATAAGGCAAGGGAGCCCCCGGCACAAAGGTGCCCTGGGCGGCAAGACAGAACAGAAAAAGGACCGAACCCCATAGGGGTTCGGTCCTTTTTGCTTTGTCGGGTTGGTTACAGGCTCCAGGTGCTCTGGTCGGTGTGGAGGAGGTGGTGGGCCTTCTCCGACAGGGGGGCCTCTAGGTAGTCCCGGTACAGGGCCTGGATGGAGGGGTTCTCGTGGGAGAAGCGGATGGGGCTTTCGGCGTCCAGGTGGTACAGGTGCTGGCCCCGGGCGGCGGAGTAGTCCTGGCCGTCGTGGATGGGCTGGCCGCCGCCGCCGGAGCAGCCGCCGGGGCAGGCCATGACCTCCACAAAGTCATAGTGGACCTGGCCGGTGCGCAGGGCGTCCATGAGCTCCCGGGCGCTGGCGAGGCCCGAGGCCACAGCCAGGTGGAGCTGGGTGTCGCCAATGGTAAAGGCGGCCTCCCGCCAGGGCTTCTGGCCCCGGATCTCCTGGAAGGCGTCGGCGGGGGGATTGGAGCCGGTGAGCTTCCAATAGGCGGTGCGCAGAGCGGCCTCCATCACGCCGCCGGTGACCCCGAAGATGACCCCGGCGCCGGAGCCGCGGCCCAGGGGGCTGTCAAAGTCCTCCTCCGGCAGGCAGGCCACGTTGATCTGCATGGCCTGGAGCATCCGGTCCAGCTCCCGGGTGGTGAGGACGATGTCCACGTCCTGGCCGGCGGCGTCGTTGACCTGGGGCACGGCGGCCTCATATTTCTTGGCGGTGCAGGGCATGACGGAGACGCAGAAAATATCCTCGGGCTCCTTGCCCAGCAGCTGGGCGTAATAGCTCTTGGCCACGGCCCCGAACATCTGCTGGGGGCTCTTGGCGGTGGAGAGGTGGCTGGTCATCTCAGGGTATTCCTTGCGGACAAACCGCACCCAGCCGGGGCAGCAGGAGGTAAACTGGGGCAGCTTGCTGTTTTCGGGGTGGGTCAGCCGCTCTACAAACTCGCTGCTCTCCTCCATAATGGTCAGGTCGGCGGAGAAGGTGGTGTCGAAGACGTGCTTTACCCCCAGGGCCCGGACGGCGGCGGCCAGGCGCTTTTCCGTGGCCTGGTCGGGGGTCAGGCCCAGGATCTCGCCCCAGGCGGACCGGACGGCAGGGGCGATCTGGAAGACCACCTCCTTGGTGGGGTCGCTGAGGGCGGCGAAGACGGTTTCGGTGTCGTCCCGCTCCCGCAGGGCCCCCACGGGGCAGTGGACCACGCATTGGCCGCACAGGGCGCAGCTGGCCTCGTTCATCCGCAGGCCGCCGTGGATGCGCACGGTGGTGTGGGCGCCGGAGCCGGTGACCTCCCAGGCCCCCAGGGACTGAATCCGGTCACAGACCGACACGCAGCGGAGACATTTGATGCACTTGGAGCTGTCCCGGAGAATGGGCAGGGTGGGGTCCCAGGGCCGCTCGGAAACCTGGTTGCGGAAGGGGACCTGCTGAATGTTCATGGCCTTGGACAGGGCCTGGAGGGAGCAGTTGCCGCTGCGCACACAGGTGACGCAGTGGTCCACGTGCTGGGAGAGGATGAGCTCCACGTTGGTCTTCCGGGCCACCCGCACCCGCTGGGTGTTGGTGTGGACCACCATGCCGTCTTCCACCAGGGTGTTGCAGGCGGTGGCCAGCTTGTCCACCCCATCTACCTCCACGGCGCAGATGCGGCAGGAGGCCACCTCGTTGATCTCCCGCAGGTAGCAGAGGGTGGGAATGTGAATGTCCAGCGCGGCGGCAGCGTCCAAAATGGTGGTGCCGGCGGGGACGGTTACCGTTCGGTTGTCGATGGTTAGGGTTACCATTTTGCCAGTCTCCCTCCTTTGAAGCCCGCGTGGCCGTAGTGGTCACAGCGGAGGCAGCGGCTGCATTCCTGGGCCATTTCCTGCTCGGACATGCAGTTTTCCATAAGCTCGAAGTCGTTTTTCCGCCAGCTGGCCTCACGCTCGGTGAGATCCACGCGGCCGGTGGCGCCCTTCAGCCGGAAGGGGGCGGGGGGAACCTCCAGGTTGGCGGAGATATCGGTGTGGCAGCCGAAGTATTCATCGATACTGGCGGCGGCTACCTTGCCGGCCTCGATGGCCAGGATGACGGTGGCAGGGCCGGAGACGCAGTCGCCGCCGGAGAAGACCCCCTCCATGCCGGGGATGCTGCCGTCGTCGGCGGTGACGATGTTGTCCCACTTGGTGGGCACGCCCGCTTGGGCGAAAACCTTGGAGTCCACCACCTGGCCCACGGCCATGAGGACCACGTCACAGGGGATGAGCTCCTCGGGCTGGTCGGCCTTTCGGGGGGCGGGGCGGCCGCCCCGGACCTCGCCAATGACCTGGGGCTGGACCACAAGGCCGGTGACCTGGCCGGCCTCGTTGGTCTCGATGCGGACGGGGGCCTTCAGAGGGAGGACCTCGCAGCCCTCGGCCATGGCCCCTTCAATCTCTTCGGGCAGGGCGGTCATGTCGGAGATCCGGCGGCGGTAGACGCACTTGACCGACTTGGCCCCCAGACGGACGGAGGTCCGGGTGGCGTCCATGGCCACGTTGCCGCCGCCCACGATGACCACGTTTTTGCCGGTGAAGTCGGGCTTCACCGAGCGGATGGTGGTGTCCAGCAGCTGGATGGCGGACAGGACGCCGTCAGCGTCCTCCCCGGGGATGCCCAGGCTCTTGTGGAGGCAGGCGCCGATGGCCAGGTAGAGGCTGTCGTAGTTCTGGCGCAGCTCCTCCATGGTCACGTCGGTACCCACGTCGCAGTTATACTTGACCTCCACCCCGGTGGAGAGAATGTTGTCAATGTCCCAGTCCAGATAGGACCCGGGCAGGCGGTAGCTGGGGATGCCGTAGCGGAGCATGCCCCCCAGCTTGGGCTTGCGCTCAAAGACGGTGACCTTGTGGCCCATGAGGGAGAGGAAGTAGGCGGCGGTGAGGCCGGAGGGGCCTCCGCCCACCACGGCCACGGTTTTGCCGGTGTCCGGCGCCCGAGGCGGGGCGGGGACGGGGCCGGAGGTGTGGTCCACGGCGAAGCGCTTGATGCCCCGGATGTTCAGGGGGGAGTCCACAATGGTCCGGCGGCAGTGGGTTTCGCAGGGGTGCTCACACACCAGGCCGCAGACCGAGGGGAAGGGGTTGTCCTTGCGGATGAGGCGGATGGCGTCGTCATACCGCTCCTCTCCCACCAGGGAGATGTAGCCGGGCACGTCCACGTGGGCGGGGCAGAGCTCCACACAGGGGACGCTCTTAAAGTTGGCGGTGCAGCTGCCCTGGGTCACGTGGGCCAGGTAGTCGTCCTGGAAGGCCACGTAGCCGTCTAGGACCATTTGGGCGGCCTCAAAGCCGATGGCGCAGTCGGCGCTGTCTACGATGGATTGGGCGGTGCGGAGGATGGTATCCAGGTCGGCCTGGCTGCCCTGTCCGTCCAAAAGTTGGTCCAGCAGGTCAGACAAACGGTCCAGGCCGATGCGGCAGGGGACACATTTGCCGCAGCTCTGGGCCAAACATAGCTTCAGAAACGCGCTGGTGAGCTCCACGGGGCAGTTTCCGCAGGGGGCCGCGGAAATCCGTCGCTCCATATCGGCGTAGAGGTCGTCCACCGTGCGCTGGGAATTTTCCCAGGGGGTGATACGCAGTCTGCTCAAATCAATGATCTCCTTTCCTCTGCTCGAGAAAAAATTTATGCAAAAGCAGCCGGATGCTGCCTTTCCATGTGGCCCAATGGGGGCCACCGTTATCATCCATAGAATTTCGTGGGGTGGCGATAAGAAATTGTTATGCCATTTTTGGCACAAAAATCAAAAAATGGAAGGGGTGACAGGGGGAAACTGTCATATAACGCCACACAACTGTATATAATAGTCGGATTCGACAGAAAATGCAATAAGAAATTTTTATTCTTTCATAATTCTTTCTCCCGTGGCAGCAAACCACGGGAAATGCAGGGGAAACCACCTTAAAAATAAGTAGAAAAGGAGAAAAAATAAGGCCTTTGAGGAAAAGAAAAGCAAGTTTTTCCCCAAAAGAGATCATTGAAAAACCTGGGTCCCTGGGGCTACAATGGGCCCATGAGAACAGCGCGCCGTTCCCAGGGTCCTTTTCCCCATTCTCCGGGGGATAAATAGGGATTGACCGTAGCCGGAAAAAAGCGGTATAATACCATGTTATTTGTCAAGATACCGCGAAGGTTTGCTGCGGTACCACTTATAAGGAGGACCAACACCATGAGCGATTACCAGAAAGGGACCCAATGTCTTCACGCCGGCTATGTGCCCGAGAGCGGGGAGCCGAGAAACATTCCCATCATTCAGAGCACCACCTTCCGCTACGGCAGCAGCGAGGCCATGGGGGCCCTGTTTGACCTGGAGGCCGAGGGCTATTTCTACACCCGCCTGCAAAACCCCACCTCTGACCGGGTGGCAGCCAAAATCTGCGCCCTGGAGGGGGGCACGGCGGCCATGCTGACCTCCTCGGGCCAGGCAGCCAACTTCTTCGCCATCTTCAATATCTGCTCTGCCGGGGACCACGTGGTTTCCTCCGCTGCCATTTACGGGGGGACCTTTAACCTCTTTGCTGTGACCATGAAGCGCATGGGCATCGAGTTTACCTTCGTGGACCCCAATTGCTCGGAGGAGGAGCTGAACGCCGCCTTCCGGCCCAACACCAAGGCGGTCTTTGGGGAGACCATTGCCAACCCCGCCCTCATTGTTCTGGACCTGGAGAAGTTTGCCAAGGCCGCCCACGCCCATGGGGTGCCTCTCATTGTGGATAACACCTTTGCCACCCCGGTGGGCTGCCGCCCCTTTGAATGGGGGGTGGACATTGTCACCCACTCCACCACCAAGTACATGGACGGCCACGCCAACTGCGTGGGGGGCGCCATTGTGGACAGCGGCAACTTCGACTGGACCCAGTACCCCGACAAGTACCCCGGCCTGTGCACCCCAGACGAGAGCTACCACGGGGTGACCTACACCCAGCGTTTCGGCCTGGGGGGCGCTTACATCACCAAGGCTGTGGTCCAGCTTATGCGGGACTTCGGCGCCACCCCCGCCCCCATGAATGCCTATTTCCTGAACGTAGGCCTGGAGACCCTCCACCTGCGTATGCCCCAGCACTGCGCCAACGCCCTGGCGGTGGCACAGTTTGCCCAGAACCACCCCAAAATCGCCTGGGTCAGCTACCCCGGCCTGAAGGGGGACAAGTATTATGACCTGGCCCAGAAGTACATGCCCAATGGCACCTGCGGCGTGGTGACCTTCGGGGTGAAGGGCGGCCGGAAGGCCGCCGAGACCTTCATGGCCGGCCTGAAGCTGGCCTCCATCGCCACCCACGTGGCGGACGCCAAGACCTGCGTCCTCCACCCCGCTTCCTCCACCCACCGGCAGCTCTCCGAGGCCGAGCTGGAGGCCGCCGGGGTCTCTGCCGACCTGATTCGCCTGTCGGTGGGCATTGAGGATGTGGCCGACATCCTTGCCGACCTGGAGCAGGCCCTGGAACAGGTGTAACACAGGCTTGTCTCCCGCTTCTTACTTTACTATGAATAGGAGCGATGCCCCATGACGTCCAAAAAAGGCCTCATGCTGGTGTTCATTGCCGCCCTGCTTTTGAGCATCGGTGGCCTGTGTATTAAGCAAATCCCCTGGCAGCCCCTGGCCATCAATTCCTTCCGAAGTATCATCTCGGTGGCGCTGCTTTTGGTGTTTGCCAAGGGGATTCATCGAAAGTTTAAGCTGACCAAAGGGGTCATCCTTGGGGCCCTGTCGGTGTGGGGGGCCACCACCCTATACACGGTGGCCACCAAGCTGACCACCGCAGGCAACGCGGTGCTCCTGCAGTTTACCGCCCCCATGTTTGTGATCCTCTTTGTGTGGCTGGTGTTCAAGGAACCGCCCAAGCGGCTGGATGTCATCGCCTGTATCTTCATTTTCGGCGGCGTCCTCTGCTTTTTCCTAGACAGCTTGGGCAGCGGGCGTTTTGTGGGGGATGTCATTGCGGTGATCTCCGGCGTCTGCTATGCCGGGGTGTTTATGATGAACAGGATGCCGGGGGGCGACCCCCTCTGGGCTACCATTTTGGGCCAGGGGCTGGGGGCCATCGTGGGCCTGCCCGCCCTGGTGCAGGAGACCCAGTTTGACAGCACCTCCCTATTTTACGGGGTGCTGCTGGGGGTCTTCCAGCTGGGCCTGGCCTATGCCCTGCTCACCACGGGCCTGCGGTATGCCAAGCCCATTTCCGCCTCCCTGGTCACGGGGATTGAGCCGGTGCTCAACCCCATCCTGGTGGCCCTGGTGGTGGGGGAGACCCTCACCACCCTCTCCCTTGTGGGGGGCGCCATCGTCTTTGTCAGCGTTATGACCTACAATGTGCTCACGGTGAAGCTGGAAAAACAGAACCAGGGGGAGCTCCCCCAACCCATCGGGCCGGAAGGGCCCCAAGGATAGGAGGCAGTGTATGCTCGATATCATCTACCAGGACGAGGCCATTGTGGTCTGCGTCAAGCCCTTTCGGGTGCTCTCCACCGACGAGCCCGGGGGGATGCCCGATCTCATCCGCGAGACTCTCGGCCAGCCCCATGCCAAGGTGCGGGCAGTCCACCGGCTGGACCAGGTGGTGGGGGGCCTGATGGTCTATGGCCTCACGGCCCACGCCGCCTCGGAGCTCTCCCGGCAGATCCGGGAGGACGCCTTTTTGAAGGAGTACCAGGCGGTGGTCCACTGGCGGCCCAGGGACGACGAGGGGACCTTCATCGACCTCTTGGGCCGCAATGAGAAAACCCGGAAGACCTATGTGGCCAAGGTCCCCGGCAAGGGGATCCAGCAGGCCATCCTCCACTATCGAGTTCTGGGGAACAAGCAGGGCTTCTCCCTGGTGGAAATCCGGCTGGAAACCGGCCGCACCCACCAGATTCGGGCCCAGTTCTCCGCCCGGGGTCTCCCCCTGGCAGGGGACCGAAAGTACAGCAAGTACCCCGACCCTCAAGATTGGCAGATCGCCCTCTGGTCCAGCCACCTGGCCTTCACCCACCCTGAGACCGGCGAGGCCATGGACTTTCGCCTCCCTCCGCCGTCCACCGCGCCGTGGACGTTGTTTCAAGCGCAAGACTAAACAAACCGCCCCGTTCCGTAGAACGGGGCGGTTTGTTTGCAAGGGGCAGAAGGGGAGCGGCCGGCTCACAGCCCCAAAATTTGTTTTTTCTTGGCCGCAAACTCCTCCTGGGTGAGGATGCCCTCGTCCAGCAGGGCCTTGAAGGTCCGCAGGGCTTCGGCGGCGTCCTGGTAGTCTTGAATCTGGAGGATGGGGGCGGGGGGCTCCAGGTCCTGGTCCTCCAGAAGGGCGCTGTCCGCCAGCTCGTTGAGCTTATCCTGTAGGAGCACGGCGGAGAGGATGGGGACAAAGAGGGAGAGGATCAGGCAGGGGAGGGTGAGGTCTGCGGGGTAGCCAATCTCCCGGGCCAGGCGGTCAATTTGCTGGGCGCTGCGGTAGGTCCAGTAGACATAGTAGAAGGGCACAAACAGGCACAGCAGCAGCTTGGTGGTGGGGTTGCGGAAGGGGGCCTCCCCCTGCTGGTTCAGGTACCTGGTGGTGCGGTAGATCCAGATGAGGTGCCAGATGCCGAAGGTAAAAACCAGAAGCAGGGTGTGCCGGAACAGGTCGCAGTAGGCCCCGGTGGGGAGATCGCCGTCCCCCCAGACGGGCTCTGACCGGGCAGTGGACTGGCGGGGCGGAAGCCCCTCGGGATAAACCACCCAAGCCCCGGCGAAAAAGAGCCCGGCTGCAGCCAGCAGGCGCATCAGAACGCTGGTGCCCATGCCGTGGCCGGTGATGGCCCACAGGGTGATCGAGTAAATCCCCCGCACCACAAAGGACAGGGTTCCCAGGGCGGCGGGAAGAAACCACAGCTTTTGGGCCAGCTCCTCTATGGCGGGCAGGTAGCCCAGCAGGCAGGAGAGGGCCATGAGGAACATGGCCAGGTAGGCCAGCAGATCCAGCAGGGGCAGCGGCCCCAAAAACAGGGCCATAAGCGGAGCCAGAGCCGCCAGGCCAAAGGCCCCCACGGTGAACATGTCCCTGCGCTGGAGGAGGACCACCGCCGTCAGGCAGCAGTAGGCGGCCAGATAGACCACGTTCCAAAAGGTGAAATACCCCATGAGGGTAAACAGCTGCAGCAGGGCCATCAGGGCAAAGAGGATGCCTGCCAGGAAGGGAAAGGGGTTGTTTTTCGGTTCCATGGAAATGCTCCTTTCGTGGGGGATCAGCTGATCTTTCCGTCAAAGGCGGTGAAAAAGTCCAGGTCAATGCTGCCGTCGGGCGTTAGGGTATAGGGGAGATCCACCACGTGGTCGGTGGCGTCGCTCTGGCAGCTGATAAAGCCTTTTTTCACCGTGTAGGTGCCCTGGTAGGTGGTGCCCAGGGTGGTGAAGGTGAACTGGTTGGGCGCGTTGAAGTCCACCCGGTGGGTGGTGCCGCTGATGTAAAAGGTCCAGGCCCGGCCGTTGATGGCAGCTTGGACCGTTTGGGTGACATCTGGGTCGGCGGCCTCTTGGCGCTCCAGGGCTTTGGCATAGCCCGCTGGGTCGGCGGCCTCGGCGATGGCCTCGGTGCCTTGGCAGGAGAGAATCTCGTCGGTGGTGAGGGACAGCGTTTCCATCTGGGGAACCTGGTCCTTGGTCAGGGACAGGGGTTTGCCAGGGGCCAGGTCATCCTGGGGAACGCGGAAGGTTTCGACCACTTTCAAGGTCTCGCCCGGATAAACTTCCTTGGGGTAGCTGCTGTAATAATAGCTGCCCATGTTGGCGCAGGCCTTGGAATAGTGGGCGGCCTGGTAGGTGTTCGTGCCGTCTATGGTGAGCTGGGTGGAGATGGCATCGACCAAGAGGCTCTGGTCCTGGGCAGAGACGGTGTAGAACAGATAGACCATTTTCAGGCTTGCGTTGTCCGGGTGGTAATAGGTGCTGTCTGCATAGATTCCGTCGATATGGAGGGCGTCGGTGCCGCTGGTCGGTGCGCTGGATCCGCCGCAGGCACACAGAGCCAGGGACATGCTCAAAAAAAGAAGCAGGGCAAGCAGACGTTTCATGGTTTGTGTCCTCCTCTTTTGGGAATGGAATAATGGCAGAGACAGTATATCATAAATTGTCGAAATGTTCCATGATTTGCCAGGGGATTTTTTGCACGGCGGCAAGTTTTCCGGCGGGAGACGCAGCCCAAAGGGGACCGCACAGGGAAAAAAGGAAAACGCTATGCGGAGCCGGAGCTTCCGCATAGCGTTTTTTTGGGTTGTGTGAGAAGAAAGGCCCGACCCCGCCAATGAGCGATAATGGCTCGAAAAACGATCCCCATCGGCGGGGCCCCTGTTCCGCTGGAAAGAGAACAAAGCACTGGAACCTGAGATATCATCGGGCTCCGGTGCTTTTTTGCGGGCCGTCTGGGGGGCCTTCCTCCCGCCCAAACCGTTGCTTTTTCCCCAAATCCTTGGTACAATATCATATTATGTTTATCAGGCGGGGCATGGCCCTGCGGCAAAGGATGTGATGGCATGAAGCTGCTGGTGGTGGACGGAAACTCCATCGTGAACCGGGCCTATTTTGGGATGCACCCTCTGAACAACAAGGAGGGCTTCCCCACCCACGCCATTTTTGGGTTTTTGAATATCCTGCGGCGGATGGAGGAAGAGGTGGACCCCGACGGGGTGTGCGTGACCTTTGACCGGAAGGAGCCCACCTTCCGCCACCTGGCCTATCCCCAGTACAAGGCCCAGCGGAAGGGGATGCCCGAGGATCTGGCCGTGCAGATGCCGGTGCTCAAAGAGATGCTGGCGGCCATGAACATCCCCTGCTACGAGCTGGCCGGGTGGGAGGCCGATGACCTCATCGGCACCATCGCCCGAAAGTGCGAGGCCGCTGGCTGGGACTGCCGGGTGGCCACGGGGGACAAGGATTCCCTCCAGCTGGTCACCGACCGGACCTATGTGGAGCTGGTCACCACCCGCATGGGGAAGACCACCACCAAGGAAATGGACCCGGCCACCTTCCAGGAAGTCTACGGTTTCGCCCCCCCGCAGATGGTGGATCTGAAGGCCCTTATGGGGGACACCTCCGACAACGTCCCCGGGGTGGCCGGGGTGGGGGAGAAGACCGCCATGGCCCTCCTCCACCAAAACGGCACCCTGGCGGAGATCTACGCCCGCCTGGAGGGGGACACCCTGGAGGCCAAGCCCGGGGTGAAGAAAAAGCTGACGGAGGGGAAGGAGAGCGCCTTCCAGTCCTACGACCTGTGCACCATCCGCTGCGACGCCCCTCTGGATTTTGTCCCCGAGGAAAATCTGCGCCGGCCTGTCAACGCCGTCCTCCTGCGGGAGATTTTCCAGCGGCTGGAGTTTCACAAGCTCATTGGCCAGATGGGCCTGGACCAGGTGGAGCTTCCCAAGGAGGCGGGAACGGCATACACCGGCTCCTGCACCCTGGAGCGGGTCACAGACAACGCCCGGTGCCAGGCGCTGCTGGACCAGTGGCAGGGGGAGCAGGTGGCTGTGCTGGCCCTGCCCGATCTCTCCGCCCTGGCAGTGGCCTGGGGGGAGCACGGAGAGCAGGCTGCCCTCTTCCTGGAGGACGATTTGACGGAGTACCCGGCCTTTTTGGCAGGCCTCTTCGCCCCGGAGATCCCCAAGCTGGGCTACAATATCAAAGACGTGATGAGCCAGGGGCTCCACCGGGGGCTGGAGGCCCAGGGCTTTGTCTTCGACGGGGCCATTGCCGCCTATCTCCTTTCCCCCACAGACGGCAGCTATGAGTTGGACAAAGTAGGGGCCCAGTATTTTGACGCCACCTTCCCCCCGGCCAAGGACTATCTGGGCACCAAGGCTTGGAAGGACGAGGAGAGCGCCGCTGCCGCCATGGGCGCCATGGCCAGCCACGCGGCGTTGCTCTTCGGCCTGCACGACCTGTTGCCCGGGAAGCTGGAGGAGCTGGGCCTGACCAGAGTGTATGAGGAGATCGAGCTCCCCCTGTGCCCGGTGCTGGCGGAGATGGAGCAGGCGGGCATGCTGGTGGATGACCAGGCTCTGGTCCACTTTGGGGAGATGCTGAAAACCGGCATCGCCGCCCTGCAGGGGGAGATTTTCGCCCAGGCGGGGGAGGAATTCAACCTGAACTCCACCCAGCAGCTGGGGAAGATCCTCTTTGAGAAAATGGGCCTGCCCCCGGTGAAAAAGACCAAGACGGGCTACTCCACCAGCGCGGAGGTGCTGGAAAAGCTCCGGCCCCAGCACCCGGTCATTGACTTGATTTTGGAGTACCGGCAGCTGACCAAGCTCAACTCCACCTATGTGGAGGGCCTGGGGAAGGTCATTGGGGAGGACGGGCGGATTCACACCTGCTTCCAAAACACCGTCACCGCCACCGGGCGGCTGTCCTCCACAGAGCCCAACCTGCAGAATATCCCCGTCCGCACAGAGCTGGGGGCCCAGATCCGCAAGATGTTCATCGCCCGGCCGGGCTGGGTGCTGGTGGACGCGGACTACTCCCAGATTGAGCTGCGCCTGCTGGCCCACATGGCCGGGGATGAAAAGATGATCGAGAGCTTCCAGTCTGGGGAGGATATCCACGCCCGGACGGCCTCCCAGGTCTTCGGCCTGCCGGTGGAGGAGGTCACCAGTGAGCTCCGCCGCCGGGCCAAGGCGGTGAACTTTGGCATCGTTTACGGCATCTCCGGCTTCTCCCTGGCCCAGGACATCGGGGTCACCCGCCAGGAGGCCGGGGCATATATGGACAAATACCTGGAGACCTTCTCCGGGGTGCGGGCCTACATGTACCACATCAAGGAGCAGGCCAAGCAGGATGGCTATGTGACCACCCTCTGGGGCCGCCGCCGGTGGCTGCCGGAGCTGAAGTCCTCCAACTTTAACCTGCGTTCCTTTGGCGAGCGGGTGGCCCTGAACATGCCCATCCAGGGCACCGCCGCTGACGTGATGAAGCTGGCCATGATCCGGGTGGCCAACCGCCTGAAGGCAGAAGGGCTCCAGGCCCGGCTGGTGCTGCAGGTCCACGACGAACTGATTGTGGAGTGCCCCCAGGAGGAAGAGGAGGCCGTGAAGGCTCTGCTGACCGAGGAGATGGAGGGGGCGGGGGCCTTCTCTGTGCCCCTGGTGGCAGATGCTGGGGCTGGACGGAGCTGGGCACAAGCGAAAGGGTGAGAGAGGGCGGCGGGCCCTGGCTGTGGGGCCGTACTCTGGTCACTGGGTGAGCCGGCCCTGTGGGCCGGGAACCGGCGGCGTTGCGGCTCTGCGACGTAGGGCGTGCCGTACCCTGCGGCTGGGTGATCCGGCCCTGCGGGCCGGGAACCGGCATTGGAGCACCCTGCTCCGTAGGGGCGCCTGCCCGGCGCGGGGCCCCCTTTCTTGAGAAGAAAGGGGGGAAAGAACCCCAGGGGGAAGGAGTTTCCTCCCCCCTGGACCCCTCTTCTCTAGTGGGTGGGGCCCTTCGGGCTGTACCGTGGGTTGGTAGCAGGCCTGCGGCCCATTATCTGATAGGTGGGAAGCGTGCGCGCCTGCCGGCTCGGCGCGCAGGGGTTGTGAGTGTGGCCCTTCGGGAAGGGGATAGTGCGTCTTTCCCAATAATTATGGAAACCACAACACCCACTCTCTTCTGATACAAAGCATCGAAAAGTAGAAAAATATGGTTGCAGTCTTTTACCCTCTCCTAGCAGTCTTCCGCAAACTACCCCAGCCCGCCTAGCTGGTGGGCGGGCCCGTAGAGCCTGGAGGGTCAGGGCCGCAGGCCAGTCAATCCCGTCAGGACCACTGCCCCAAAGTTTCCCCCAAACCAGAGATTGGGGGTCCAGGGGGAAAGAAACTCTTTCCCCCGGTCTTCTTTCCCCCATTTCTTCGAAAGAAATGGGGCCCCAGCCGGGTAGGCTGCCCGCCCGGCGAGGGCATACCACGGCGCAGTGTGCGCCATGGCCCGTTCCCGGCCCTCCGGGCCGGATCACCCAGTGATAGGGCACGGGCACACCCCCCACGTGGCAGGCTCGCAACCACCCCCGCTCCCGGCCCCCAGGGCCGGATCCCACCCCCGGCGCAGCATGCGCCCATCCCCACACCAACTAGGAGGTCCCTATGGAATATCAACTGGTCCCCATGGACCGCTCCCACCTGTCCGGCGTAGCCGAGCTGGAGCGGCTCTGCTTCTCCACCCCCTGGAACGAGGCCATGCTGGAGGAGGAACTCTTTAACCCCACCGCCTCTTTCATTGTGGCCGAAGGGCCCGAAGGGGAGGTGCTGGGCTATGCCGGCCTCCATGTGGTCCTGGACGAGGGCTACATCGATAACGTGGCCGTCCGCCCCTCCTGCCGCCGGCAGGGGATTGCCGACCGGCTGCTGGACGTGTTCTGCCGGTTTGGCCAGGCCCACCTGGCTTTTTTGACCTTGGAGGTCCGCCCCTCCAACACCGCCGCTGTGGCCCTGTATGAAAAGCACGGCTTTCAGGAGGCCGGGCGGCGGAAGGATTACTATGAAACCCCCAGGGAGGACGCCCTGCTGCTGACCCGGGCGTTTCCCAAGTGAGGCTGGAGGAACTGACCCTCTCCCAGCTGAAATGGCTCCACCGCCAGGAGCTGCGGGAGGCCTTTCCCCGCCAGGAGCTCAAGCCCTTTGCCGCCATGAAAAAGCTGGTCCAGGCGGGGGCCTATCACCCGGTGGGCGCCTGGGAGGGGGAGGACCTAGTGGGCTATGCCCTGCTGTGGGAGAGCCCCGGGGGGAGGTATGTCCTCATTGACTACCTGGGGGTCACCGCAGCCCGCCGCAACGGCGGCTTGGGCGGGGAACTGCTCCGGCAGCTCCGGGAGAGATTTGCGGCGCGGGATGGCATCCTCGTGGAGACCGAGGTCCCTGAGGGAGGCGCGGAGGACGCCCTGCGCCGCCGGCGGATGGACTTTTACCGCCGCAATGGCTTCACTTTTTTGGACTATGACTGCGTCCTCTTCGGGGTCCGCTACGCCGTGTGCCTGTGCTCCCCCAACGGAAAGGGGACCCAGGCAGAGACCATGGCCGCCCACCAGGCCCTCTACGCCTCTCAGTTTGCCCGGTGGGCTTATAACCGCTTTATTCAGATCCCCCGGGACCCGAACCGGCCCTTGCAGCCCCCGGAATCCTGGGCGGATCAGACCACCCTCCCCGGCCTGGAGGAGGACGAGAAAGGAAGAGAACGATGATTATTATGGCAGTGGAGTCCTCCTGCGACGAGACGGCAGTGGCCCTGGTCCAGGACGGCCGCACGGTGCTGGCCGACTGCATCGCCTCCTCGGTGGAGATGCACAAGCTCTATGGGGGCGTGGTGCCCGAAATCGCCTCCCGGAAGCACATTGAGGTGATCTCCCAGCTGGCTGACCAGGCCCTGGCCCAGGCGGGGCTGGGCCGGAAGGACATCGACGCTGTGGCGGTGACCTACGCCCCCGGCCTTATTGGCGCGGTGCTGGTGGGGGTGAACTTCGCCAAGTCGGTGGCTTACGCGCTGGGGGTTCCGCTGATCCCCGTCCACCATGTCCGGGGACACATCGCCGCCAACTACATTGCCCACCCGGAGCTGGAGCCCCCCTTTGTCTGCCTGTGCGTGTCGGGGGGGACCTCCCTGATTGTGGACGTGAGAGGGTACACCGATATGGCCATTTTGGGGGCCACCCGGGACGATGCGGCCGGGGAGTGTTTTGACAAAATCGCCCGGGTCATGGGCCTGGGCTACCCCGGCGGGGGCCCCTTGGACCGGGCCTCCCAGGGTGGGGATGACAAGGCATTTCACTTGCCGCGGGTTCACATTCAGGACGCCCCCCTGGACATGTCCTTCTCGGGCCTGAAAACCGCCATGCTGAACCTGATCCACAACGCCCAGCAGAAGGGGGAGGACCTGCCTGTGGCCGATCTGGCTGCCTCTTTCTCCGCCGCCGTCAGCGACGAGCTGGTCCCCCGGACCATGGCCGCTGCCCGGGACCTGGGCTATGGCAAGGTGGCGGTGGTGGGGGGCGTGGCCGCCAACTCCCGGATCCGCCGGGACCTGGAGCAGGCCTGCCGGCAAGCCGGCTGCACCCTGTACCTGCCTCCCCTGAAGCTCTGCGGGGACAACGGCAGCATGATCGGCAGCCAAGGATACTATGAGTACCTGGCCGGCACCCGGGCGGGCACGGACCTGAACGCCTACGCCAACCGGGAGATCTCCCGGGCCTATTCCCCCCGCTAAGGGGTGTTTTGCACACCTTTCCACAGGAATGTGGAAAAACCGGTGGAAAGTGTGGATAACTTTCTGTAGAATTTGTAACCGTTTTGATAAAATTTTGGGGCGAACCCCTTGAAAATCAGGGGGTTCGCCCCAGTATACACTTGGTATAGAAAAAATTAGTTGACGGAGCGGGGGTTTCGTGCTAAAATAACTTCTGCAAATTTGCTACTGTAGCGTAGTTGGTAGCGCAATTGATTCGTAATCAATAGGTCGCCGGTTCGAGTCCGGCCAGTAGCTCCAGGCCCTATGGGATCTGCATGAGGGGGTTCCCGCCTCAGGTTCCATAGGGCCTTTTCCTGTCTTTTTGGGAAGAAAAGAGGTGGGGGAAGCTTGCATTCTGTTTGGACTTATGATATCCTAAATGGACAGAGCGCCGTGGGAGGCGTCTTTTTTAACGGGTGGAGTTAGCGAATACTAACTCTATGAATCGAAAAAACGGAGTGGTGGCAGAGGATGATGATAAACAAGCGGCTGATCGGCGCGGTCAGCGAAAGCAAGAAATATGTGGCGGGCAATGTGCTGTTTCAGTGGATCTCCCTGGTGGCCAACATCGCCATGATGGTGGCGGTGACCAGGCTGCTGGAGGGGCTCTATGAGCACACAGCCGGCCCCGCGGACTTTGGGGTGACCCTGGGGGTGGGCGTTTTGGCCGTTTGCATCCGCTTTGTGTGCGCCACCCAGGCCAGCCGGATGGGGTATCTGTCCTCTCAGGCGGTGAAGAAAACCCTGCGGGCAAAGATCTATGAAAAGCTGCTGAGGCTGGGGACCTCTTACCGGGAGCAGGTGAAGACCTCAGAAATCGTGCAGGTGGCCGTGGAGGGCGTGGACCAGCTGGAGACCTACTTTGGGGCCTATCTGCCCCAGTTTTTCTATGCCATGCTGGCGCCCCTGACCCTGTTTGTGGTGCTGGCGGTGGTCAACGTGCCTGCGGCCCTGGTGCTGCTGGTCTGCGTGCCCCTGATCCCGGTGGCCATTGCGGCGGTGCAGACCTGGGCCAAAAAGCTGCTGTCCAAATACTGGGGCCAGTACACGGCCCTGGGGGACACCTTTTTGGAAAACCTTCAAGGGCTGACCACCTTAAAAATCTACCAGGCCGACCAGTATAAGCGGGAGGTGATGCAGGAGGAGTCCGAGCACTTCCGCAAGATCACCATGAAGGTGCTGACCATGCAGCTCAACTCCATCACCATCATGGACCTCATTGCCTACGGCGGCGCCGGGTTGGGGATGATCCTGGCCATTACTCAGTTCCGAGGGGGCCACGTCTCTCTGGGGGGCTGCCTGCTCATTATCCTGCTGGCGGCGGACTTCTTTATCCCCATGCGCCAGCTGGGCAGCTTTTTCCACATCGCCATGAACGGCATGGCGGCCAGCGACAAAATCTTCCGCCTGCTGGACCTGCCCGAGGACCGGGGCCGGGGCACCGTCCCCGTGCCAGCGGACCACAGCATCACCTGCACCGGGCTGGGCTTTGCCTATGAAGCCCAGCGGGAGATCCTCCAGGGGGTAGACCTGGAGCTCCCCAAGGGGAGCTTCGTCTCCCTGGTGGGGGAAAGCGGCAGCGGGAAATCTACCCTGGCTGCCATCCTCATGGGGCGGAACAAGGGCTACACCGGCTCAGTGACCCTGGGGGGCGTGGAGCTGCGGGACCTGGCGGAAGAGGACCTGATGAAGCAGGTGACCTACATTGGCCACAACAGCTACCTCTTTAAGGGGACCGTTCGGGAGAACCTGTGTATGGGCAAGGCCGAGGCCACCGAGGAAGAGCTGTGGGCCGTGCTGGAGAAAACCAAGCTGGCCGACTTCCTGCGCAGCGAGCAGGGGCTGGAGACCCCCCTGGCGGAGAAGGCTTCCAACCTCTCCGGGGGTCAGTGCCAGCGCCTGGCCCTGGCCCGGGCCCTGCTCCACGACAGCCCGGTGTACCTCTTTGACGAGGCCACTTCCAACATCGATGCGGAAAGTGAAAACGATATCATGGAGCAAATCCACGCCTTGGCCCGGGAGAAAACCGTCCTCTTGATCTCCCACCGCCTGGCCAACGTGGTGGCTTCGGACAGAATCTATGTGCTGGACCAGGGCCGGGTGACCCAGGCGGGGACCCACGACCAGCTGCTGGCCCAGGGGGGCAGCTACGCCAAGCTGTGGACGGCCCAGCAAAGCCTGGAGCACTATGGAAAGGAGGGGACGGCATGAAACGGCGAAGCGGATTTCAAGTGATGGCCCGGCTCATTGGCCTGGTGAAGCCTCTGACCGGCTTTATGGTGCTGGCCATTTTGATGGGGCTGGTGGGCCACCTGTGCGCCGCCTTCCTGACGGTGCTGGGGGGCTATGGCGTGCTGGGGCTGCTGGGCTTTTCCGTGCCCCTTTCCCTGGGCTGGATTTTTGGGGGCATTCTCCTGTGCGCCCTGGCCCGGGGTCTGCTGCGGTATGGGGAGCAGGCCTGCAACCACTTTATCGCCTTTAAGCTGCTGGCCCTGCTCCGGGACCGGGTCTTTCAGGCCCTGCGGAAGCTATGCCCGGCCAAGCTGGAGGGGAAGGACAAGGGGGATTTGATCTCCGTCATCACCTCAGACATTGAGCTGCTGGAGGTCTTTTACGCCCACACCATTTCTCCCTCGGCCATTGCCCTGCTGTTTTCCCTGGTGCTGTGCCTGTTCATCGGCAGCTTCCACTGGCTGCTGGGCCTGCTGGCCCTGGGGGCCTACCTGGTGGTGGGGGTGGCCATCCCCTTGGGCATCTCCAAGGCCAGCGGGGACGACGGCCTGCGCTTTCGCACCAAGTCCGGCCAGCTGAGCAGCTTCGTGCTGGACAGCATGCGGGGCCTGTCTGAAACCCTGCAGTACGGCCAGGGTAAGGCCCGGCTGGAGGAGATGAACCGCAGAACCGAGTCCCTCTCCCAGGAGGAACAGCGGATGAAAAAGATCGCCGGCCGGAACGTGGCCCTGACCAACACGGTGATCCTGCTCTTCGACCTGGCCATGCTCTGCGGAGCGGGGCTGCTGTATCAGCGGGGGGCGGTGGACTTTTCCGGCGTCCTCATCCCCACCCTGGCCCTCATGAGTTCCTTTGGTCCGGTGGTGGCCCTGGCCAATTTGGGCAGCACCCTGCAAAACACCTTTGCCGCCGGCAACCGGGTGCTGGACATTCTGGAGGAGACCCCCGCCGTGGAGGAGATTACCGGCCAGCCGCCGGTGACCTTCCAGGGGGCCCAGGTGGACCAGGTGACCTTTGCCTATGGGGAGGAGACCATCCTCTCTGACTTCTCCCTGGAGATCCCCGAAAACCAGGTGGTGGGCATTGTGGGCAAGAGCGGCAGCGGCAAATCCACCCTGCTGAAGCTCCTTATGCGGTTCTGGAAGGTGGAGCAGGGGGATATCCGCCTCTCCGGCCGGTCCATCGGGCAGATTAACACCGGGAACCTGCGGGACCTGGAGAGCTTTGTCACCCAGGAAACCCACCTGTTTCACGACAGCATCCGCAACAACCTGCGCATCGCCAAGCTGGACGCCACCGACGAGGAAATCCAGCGGGCCTGCCAAAAGGCCTCGGTGCACCAGTTTATCCTCAGCCTGCCGCAGGGCTATGATACCCCGGTGGGGGAGCTAGGGGACACCCTCTCCGGCGGCGAGCGCCAGCGGCTGGGCCTGGCCCGGGCCTTTCTCCACGACGCCCCCTTCCTGCTGCTGGATGAGCCCACCAGCAACCTGGACAGCCTGAACGAAGGGGTCATCCTCAAGTCCCTCCGGGAGGAACGGGGGGAGAAAACGGTGGTGCTGGTCTCCCACCGGGAATCCACCATGGGGATTGCCGACCAGGTCTACACGGTGGCCCAGGGGAGGATGAGCTGATGGGACGGCAAACAGAGAGCAAACGGGAGCGGGAAAAGGAGCTAGTCTCCCAAATGATCGCCCTGTACTGCCGCAAGCAGCACCACACCAAGGGGACCCTGTGCCCCCAGTGCGCTGCCCTGACGGCCTACGCCAGGCAGCGCAGCGACAAGTGCCCCTTTATGGAGACCAAGACCTTTTGTTCCAACTGCAAGGTGCACTGCTACAAGCCGGACATGCGGGAGCGTATCCGCCAGGTGATGGCCTTTTCTGGCCCGCGGATGCTGTTCCACCACCCGGCGGCGGCCCTGCGCCATGTGATAGAAACCAAACGAGAAAAGAAAGCATTGGAGGAGAAACCATGAGAGAAAAGATTTTCCAGCCCTTTCAGGTGAAGGACATCGTCTTTTTGGCCATTATCTCGGCCGTGACCCTGTGTACCTGCGCCGTCATGCCCCTGGTGGCCAGCTTGCAGACGGTGATCTTTGGCATTGCCCAGGTGATTACCAGCTTGCAGATCGCCCTCTTTTTTGCCATCGGCCTGATGAAAATTCGGAAGGTGGGGTCCCTGTTTATCATGGCCCTGCTGACGGGGCTCTTCCAGCTGCTCATGGCCCCGCCCATGTTCTTTTCCAATGTGATCATCGGGCTGGTGCTGGAGGTTTTGGTGGTTTTGATTTTCCGGGGCTACCAGAGCAACAAGGCCATTTTCTTTGCAGTGGTGCTCTATAACCCCCTGTCCCTGCCCATTAACTATCTGTATAACCTTCTCTTTGGCCGGGAGGCCATGGTGGCGGTGGCCACCAAGGCGCCCTGGATCACCGTGGCCATGACCCTGGTGGTCATCGGCCTATCTGCCCTGGGGGCCTGGCTGGGCATGAAGATTTCCAAGGAACTGAAAAAGTCGGGAGCGATGAAAAAGTGAGCGAGAAGTTGCTGGCCAAGCGCCCCATCTATCCCCTGGTGGGGCTGCTGGGCTCGGTCCTCATTATTGTCTTTGGCATTGTGACGGCCAAGAGCCCCAACTGCCTTTGGTTCCTGCTGGCCATGTGGGTGGTGCTGCTGGCCTTTGGTTACTGGCGGGCCTGCCTGGCGGTGGTGCCGGTGGCGGTGGTTTTCTGCGCCATTTTCGGGGGGATTACTTATGCCATCTCCGGGGATCCCCAGGCCACCGGGGCGGCGGTGAACCGCATCCTGGCCGTCTGCGTGGCGGTGATTCTGGGGCTGGCCCTGCCCCCCATTGTGCTGGTGCGGAACTTCTCCACCCTGAAGCTGCCCCGGATGATTACCCTGGGCATGATGATTACCCTGACCTTCTTCCCTCTGCTGGGGGGCGAGGTGCGCCAGGTACGGGAGGCCATGAAGACCCGGGGAGCAGGGAGCCTGCTGAGCCCCCAGATCCTTTACCGGGCCTTTCTGATCCCCCTGATTATGCGCCTGGTGAACATTTCCGACACCCTGGCCCTGTCGGTGGAGACCCGGGGCTTTGACAAGGACTCTATGGACTACTCCGTTTATAAAACGGTGAAGCTGCGGGCAGCGGACCTTCTTTTCCTCTTGCTGGTGCTGGCAGGAGCGGGATTGGCGGTGGTGTTATGAGAGCAATGGAACTGGATCACGTGAGCTTCTCCTACGAGGGCTATGAGGAAAAAGTGCTGACCGACGCCAGCCTGTGGGTGGACTATGGGGAAGTGGCCCTTCTCTCCGGCTTTTCCGGGGAGGGGAAGAGCACCGTGCTGGCCCTGCTGGCGGGGATCATCCCCCACATCACCCCGGGGGAGATCACCGGCCAGGTGCGGATCCACGGGGAGGACACCGCCCAGTGGACCCTGAGCCAGGTCTGCCGCCAGGTGGGGGTGGTGCTGCAAAATGCAGAGGCCCAGATCATCCAGCAGCTGGTGGAGGACGAGATCGCCTTCGGGTGCGAAAACTTCGCCTTTTCCCGGGAGAAGATCACCCAGTGCATCCACCAGGCCTGCCAGCAGATGAAGCTGGAGCCCAACTGGCCCACCCGGACCCTGTCCGGGGGACAGAAGCAGCGGCTGATCACCGCGGCCACCCTGGCCACCCAGCAGAAAATCCTGATCCTGGACGAGCCCCTGGCCAACCTGGACAAGGCCGGGGCGGACCTGCTGATGTCCCTGCTGCGCCAGCTGGCCCAGGGGGGCTATGCGGTGCTGGTGGTGGAGCACCGGCTGGACAGGGTGCTGCCCTATGTGGATACCGTTTGGAACATTCAGGGGGGCGCCATCCAGCGGATCGAAAATAAGGACGACTACCTGGCTGCCCAGTCAGCCTACATTCAGGACACCTGTCCCCCCTTCCAGGGGACGGAGGACCTTCTCCAACTGACCAACGTGGGCTTTTCCGTGAAGGGGCGGGAGATTCTGGAGGACCTCTCCTTCTCTGTAAAGCGAGGAGAGCGTCTGCTGCTGCTGGGGGAAAACGGCTGCGGCAAGACCACCCTGCTGCGGCTGCTGGCCCGGCTGTACCGGCCGGGAAAGGGGGAGATCACCCAGTTCATTGACCCCAAGCTGGGCCAAAAGCCCAAGGGCACCAAGGCCTGGTTCCAGCAGGTGGGGGTGGTGTATCAAAACCCCAACTACCAGCTGTTTATGCCCACGGTGGGCCAGGAGGTGGCCTTCGGCGCGGCCTCCCAAGAGGCGGCTCAGGACATGCTCCAGCGGTTCGGCCTGACCCATTTGGCCCAGCGCCACCCCCAGTCCCTGTCGGAGGGGCAGAAGCGCCGGGTGTCCATTGCGGCCATGGCGGCGGCCCGGCCGGCGGTGCTGCTGCTGGACGAGCCCACGGTGGGCCAGGACTACGGCGGCCTGCGGGACATGGTGCAGATCCTGAACCAGCTCCACCAGGAGACCGGCAACACCATGATTACCATCACCCACGACATGCGCTGCGCCGAGGCCCTCTGTGATCACGCGGTGTGGATCCGAGCGGGCAAGGTGGCAGAAGAGGGGGGCAAAGAGCTGGCCCGCCGGTACTTCTGCGGCGCCTAACCCAGAGAATACAACATCCCTGCCTTTCCGAAGAGAGGCAGGGATGTTTGCTTTTATCCAGGGCGATTATCCTCTGGCAAACCAGGCCTTCATGGTGTCGAAGATCTGGACCAGCTCCTCCTCCCCGATGATGTAGGGCACCATGGTGTAGAGGTAGGACAGGAAGGGCCGGCTGAAGACCCCCCGCTGGTAGGCGAAGTCCTGGAAGCCCGCCAAAGTTTGGGGGTCGTGGACCTCGATGCAGGTGCAGGCCCCCAGGATGCGGACCTCCTTGATGCGGGGGTCGGCAAGGCCCGCCAGCTCCCGGCGGGAGATGGCCTCGATGCGCCGGATTTTGGCCATGTAGTCCTCCCGCTCAAACAGCTCGATGCCCTTCAGGGCCGCCGCGCAGGCCAGGGCGTTGCCCATGAAGGTGGGGCCGTGCATGAGGGCATGGCGGGGGTCGTCGCTGTAAAAGGCCTGGAAGACCTTGTGGTTGGCCACGGTGGCCGCGTGGCCGATGTAGCCCCCGGTGAGGGCCTTGCCCAGCACCAGGATATCGGGGAGCACCCGGTCGGCCACGAACCGGTGGCCGGTGCGGCCGAAGCCGGTGGCCACCTCGTCAAAGATCAGCAGCACGTCATACTGGGTGCACAGCTGCCGGGCTCGCTCCAGGAAGGCGAGGTTGTACATCCGCATGCCCCCGGCCCCCTGGAGCAGGGGCTCCACGATGAAGCAGTTGAGCTGGTCGTGGTAGGCGGCAAAGGCCGCCTCCAGGGCGGGGATTTCCGTGGGGATGTGGACAACCCCCTGCTTCTGGTCAAAGGCAAAGTGGTAGTCCTCGTCGTCTCCCACCTCCATGGCCCGGAAGGTGTCCCCGTGATAGGCGTGCTCCAGGGCCAGCACCAGGGGGCGCTTGCGGCCCTGGTTGGTGTTGTACTGCAGGGCCATTTTCAGGGCCACCTCCACCCCCACACTGCCGGAGTCGGAGAAGAAGGGGTGGTCCAGGTCCCCGGGCAGAAAGTCCTTCAGCTTGGCGGCCAGGTCCTCCACCGGCTGGTGGGTCAGGCCCCCCAGCATCACGTGGCAGAAGCGGCCGGCCTGGGCCTGGATGGCGGCGGTGAGCTCCGGGTGCTTGTAGCCGTGGATCATGCACCACCAGGAGGAGATGGAGTCGATGAGGGTCTGGTCCTGGGTGTGGAGGTACACCCCCTGGGCGTCCAGGATTTTGTAGGGGGCCTTGGCGGTTTTCATCTGTTCATAGGGATACCAAATCATACTGTCACCTCGTCATACAGGGCGGTGAGGGCCTGCCAGGACATGGGCAGGTCCGTGGCCCCCTGGGGGATCTTGGCCAGGGTGGGCAGGCCGGTCATTTGCTGGCACAGGGCTATGTTGTCCTCTTCCATCACGTGGCCGGGGTGGCAGTGGTTGAAGAGGATCCCTTTTAGGGGCAGGCCCCGGGCCCGCATATACTCCGCCGTCAGCACCACGCTGTTGATGGTGCCCAGGCCCGCGTCGGCCACCAGGACGCTGGACAGGCCCAGAGCCCGGATGATATCCTCCAGCCACAGCTGGGTCTGGTCCATGCGGATGGGGCAGAGAATGCCGCCGCTGCCCTCTACGGTCAGGTAGTCGTGGCCGGGGGTCAGGGCCCGGAAGCCCTCCACGACCTTATCCAGCACCACGGGGTTCCCCTCCAGCCGGGCGGCCAGGTGGGGGGCATAGGCGTGCTCATAGACATAGGGGCACATGGAGGCCAGGCTTTGGGTCAGGCCGGCCATCTGCTGCACGGCCAGGGCGTCCCCGGGGATCAGGCTGCCGTCGGGCCGGCGGTCGTTGCCGCTCATGGCGGCCTTGTAATAGGCGGGGTGGGCGCCCCCGGCCTGGAGCTTTTTCAGGATGAGGCCGGTGACATAGGTCTTGCCCACCTCGGTGCCGGTGCCGGTGATAAAGAGCCCTTTGCTCACAGGGAACCCTCCTTCCAATAGTCTGGGGTTACGTCCCGGCCCAGGTCGGCCAGCATCTTTCGGTCACTGCGGATGGTGGCGCAGGCCACGGTGGTGAGCATGTTCCCGGTGATGGAGGCCGAGGCGCCGGCCTGGAAGGCCAGCTCCCCGTCCCGGGTCAGCAGGGCCCGGCCGGCGGCCAGGCGGATGTTGGCCTCGGGGTTAATATACCGGAAGAAGGCGACGGTGCGCAGAATCTCCGGCTCGGTCAGCTGGGGCAGGTCCTCCAGGGGGGTGCCGGGGATGGGCATGAGGGCGTTGATGGGGATGGAGTCGATGCCCAGCTCCGCCAGGCTCACGGCCATGTCCAGCCGGTCCTCCCAGGTTTCGCCCATGCCGATGATGCCCCCGGAGCAGGCGCACATGCCCTCGGCCTTCACCTTTTTCAGCATCTCGATCTTCATGTCGTAGGTGTGGGTGGTGCAGATATTGGGGAAGTGCCGCCGGGAGGTCTCAATGTTGTGGTGGTAGCTGGTCACCCCTGCCTGGTGGAGCCGGTGGAGCTGCTGGGCGTCCAGAAAGCCCATGGAGGCGCACAGGTCAATTTTGCAGGTTTCCTTCATGGTTTGGAAGGCGTGGATGGCCTTGTCAAACTCCGGGCCGGTCAGGGCCCGGCCGGCGGTGACGATGGAGAACCGGTCCACTCCCTCTGACTCGTTGAGCTTGCAGAGGCTGAGAATCTCCTCCTCGGGGAGGAAGTCATAGACCTCGCAGTTGGTGTTGTGGTGGGCTGACTGGGCGCAGTATTTGCAGTCCTCAGAACAGCGGCCGCTGCGGCCGTTGATGATGGAGCACAGGTCCACCTTGTCCCCCACCAGGGCCTGGCGGATCTGGTCGGCCCCTCGGCAGAGGTCCTCCAGGTCACAGGTCAGGAAGAAGGACAGGTCCTCCTCCCGGGTGAGCCGTCTGCCCTGGATGATCTCCTGGGCCAGGGTCAATACATTCATAGAAAAAACCTCCCTTTCTCCGGGTCCTCAGCCCAGCTGCTGCCGGGCCAAAACCGGCTGGACCCGCTTGGCCACCACGGCGGCCAGAATGCTCAGCAGAATGTCCCCGGGCACGGCCAGAACGAAGCAGTACAGCAGCAGGGGGCCCAGGCCGATGGGGGCGCCGATGACGAAGTTGCAGATGATGTAATAGTACACCATGCCGACGAGATACACGACGGCCAGCCCCGCGAAGTTGGCCACAAGGTAGTGGCCCAGGGTCTTTTCCCGGAAGGACTGGGCCAGGCGGCCGGTGAGATAGGTGCCCAGGCAGAAGCCGATGATATAGCCAAAGCTGGGCTTGAGCACATACCAAAAGCCGCCCCCCTCGGTGAAGATGGGCAGCCCCGCCAGCCCCAGCAGCATGTAAGCCACCACGGAGATGGTCCCACGCCTGGGGCCCAAAAGGAGGCCGGCCAGCATGGTGAAAAGATATTGCAGGGTGAAGGGCAGCACGGGGATGGGAACCCGAAGAAACGCCCCCACGGCAATGAGGGCGGTAAACAGGCTGCAGTAAATGAGATCTCTTGTCTTTGTCATGGGGGTGACCTCCTGGTTGGGTTGGATTAGGCTTATTATACCCCCTTTTTTTAGATTGTCAACCATGATTTTGAAAATGGTTTACAATAAGGGCGGGACGCCTTCCGCCAGCATACCGCTTTGGGGAACAAAAAAGAGGGATCTGCCAAGCAGATCCCTCGGGTTTGGGGTGGATTACGACCAGGTGGTGGTAGTGGCAGCGGTGTTGGCATCGGCCATGACGCAGTCGATGGCCAGCATGACCCCCAGGGCCAGCAGGGTGTGTTTGGGGTTGGGGATCTCCAGCAGGTAGGTGTCTCCCCAGGAAAAGAGCTTGCGGGTGACGGAGGCCACCAGGCGCCCGTCCTGGGTCATCTCATACTCGTGGTGGAGAAAGTCCCCGCAGATGTCCCAGTCCCCTTCGGGCAGGGAGAGGGTGTAGCGGTTCCGGAACAAGGTGACGTGGCGGATGAGCTCCGCCTCCGGCTGGCCCTCCATGTCCAGGAAGTATTTGGCGGGGAAGCTCAAAAGCTTTTGGCGGATCTGGCCCACCGGGCGGCCGGCCCGGTCCAGGATGGTGAGCTTGTGGCCCATGGAAAAGAACTGTCCGGAGACCTCATACTGGGTCTGGCCGGTTTCGTCGTAGATGAGGAACCGTTCCTTCAGGGAAAAGACGGCTTGCTTCATGGTTAGCTGCATGGGGGCACCTCCCTTGGGGTTTGGTTTGGAAACCAACTTAAATCTATTATACAATGGGCGGCCCAGGGCGTCAATGGAGGGGGGACTTTCCGCCCCCTTTGCCTTGACACGGATTTCTTGGTGGGATATAATGAGGCTACAATCCATCGGGGAGCTGGCGCATGCCGGCTGAGAGAGGGCGTAAGGCCGCCCTGACCCGGGAACCTGATCCGGATAATGCCGGCGTAGGAAACCCACAGAGGACCTTCCAGGCATCCAAACCCTGGAGGGCTTTTTTGTTGGTGCTTCCTCAAAATACATAGAAGGAACACACAAGATGAGAAATCTAAAGTTACGAATGCTCTGCGAGGGGGCCATTCTCGTGGCCCTGGCCCAAATTCTCAGCATGCTGAAGCTGTGGGAGATGCCCTGGGGAGGCTCCATCACCCTGGGCATGCTGCCGATCTTTCTTTTCGCCGTCCGCTGGGGCACCAAATGGGGCCTGGTGGGGGGCTTTGCCTATGGCCTGCTCCAGGTGATGTTTGACGGGGGATTTGCTATCAGCTGGCAGTCCCTGCTGGGGGACTACCTGGTGGCCTTCACCGTGCTGGGCCTGGCCGGCCTGGGCAAAGGGAAGGAGAAAGGGATCTTCCTGGGTACCCTCATCGGGGGTGCTGCCCGGTTCCTGGTCCACTGGGTGGTGGGGGCTACCGTTTGGGCTATGTACATGCCCGATGAATTTTTCGGCATGACGATGACCTCCCCTTGGTTCTACTCCTTGCTATACAATGGGTTCTATATGGTCATCGACATCGTCCTATGCCTGGTGGTCTTTGGTATTCTGTTTCGGCCCATGCACAAGTATCTTACCGGGGCGGACCTAAGGGGAAGGGCTGGCGCGGTGTGAAAAACTTCAAAAGACCTGCCAGAACTTGGCAGGTCTTTTTTTGCCGGGGATGGCAGACAGGGGAATGTGGAAAAACCGGTGGAAAATGTTGATAACTTTTCGTAGAGTTTGTAACCATTTTGAGAAGAAATTGAGATAAAAATGTTGAAAATAAAAGGGCTTTTGCGTTATACAAAGCGTATAGAAAGCTGGCCTGGCAAGGGCGCAAAGCCTACAAAGGGAAGAAAAGAGACCTGCCCCGCCGGCAGGTCTCTTTTTCCCTTCCTGGGCCGTGGGGGTGTTACCCGGGGCTTAGTTGACAAGATATGGTTTTTGTGATAAATAGAAGCTAGTTAGAAATGGATTTTTTGTGGGAACTGCTCATTTTTCCGGGGGAAAAGGGCCCACATGTTGCAGAATGGAAAGGAGACCCTCCTGCATGAAGCTTCGAAACACTTGGCTGTGTCTGGCCCTGGTCAGCCTCTTTCTGCTGGCCGTCCTCAGCGGCTGCGGGCAGGACAACGGCGAAAACCCGGTTGAGGAACCCGCCCAGACCGGCGGCAGCTATGCGCTCCAGGCCGGGGAAGAGGGCAGCTATACCGTCCTTCTGGAGGGGGAGACCGTGGGCGGCGCGGCCTGGTTGGCCTATCCCGGCGCTGAGGAAGCGGCCCATGAACCCCTGGAGCAGCTCCTGGACACCCTTTGGGATCAGTGGCTGGGCCAGGGCGCGGAAGCGCCAGACCACACGGCCTCCGTCTGTATCGAGGCCGACCTGGAGGTGAGTTTCGTCACCGACCAAGGAAGTGAACTCCATTACCTGGTGGCCTCCGGCGATGCCTTTTATGACATCTGGTTCCGGGAGGGCGCCTTACCCCTAGAGACCGAAAGAGAGATCCTTTACGAGCTCCTGGCAGAGGTGCAGGGATAATCGCCCCAGCCCCATCACAAGCCCAAAAAGAGACCTGCCCCAGGCAGGCCTCTTTTTTTGGCAGATTACACGTCTTTGAGCAGGTCCAGCTGCTTCTGGAAGAGGTCGTTGCGCCAGCGGAGCTTTTCCTCCCCCTGGCCGGGGGCGTACTGGTAGATGCCGCTGCCGGTGGTGACCCCTTTGCAGCCCTCATCGGCCAGGCGGCCCAGGAGAGGGCTGTTTTCCTCTGTCCCCAGGTCGGCAAAGAGGTAGTCGCTGACCGCCCGGAAAATGTGCAGGCCCCCCAGGTCCACAGCCTCCAAGGGGCCCAGGATGGGGTAGCGGAACCCGGGGCCGTACTTCATGGCCGCGTCGATGGCCTCAGGGGTGGCGGCCCCCAGCTCCAGGATGTGGAGGGCCTCCCGCAGGACGGCGTACTGGAGGCGGTTGCCGACGATGCCCAAAATGTCCTTATCCACGATGACAGGCTTTTTCCCCAGGGACAGGGCCAGGTCATAGACCTGCTGGGCGGTCTCCTGGCTGCTGGCCTCCCCCTTGGTGACCTCCACCAGGGGGATCAGATCCGGGGGATTCCACCAGTGCATGCCACAGAACCGCTCGGGGCCGGTGACCGCCTGGGCGATGTCCGTGACCCGCAGGCCGGAGGTGTTGGTGGTGAGGATGGCCTCTGGGGGGACCAGGGCAGAGACGGTGCGGAAGAAGGTGTGCTTTACAGACAGATCCTCGGCGATGTTCTCCACCACAAAGTCGGCGCCTTCATAGACGGCGTAGTCGGTGGTGAAGGTCAGGCGGCCCAGAATGGCGTCCACGGCCTCGGAGAGGCGGCCCTGCTCCTCCAGGGCGGCCAGGGACTGGGCGATTTCCTCCCAGGCCCGCTCCAGGGAGCTCTCCCGGCGGTTCCACAGGGTCACTTCATAGCCCTGCTGGGCGAAGAGCCGGGCCAGGGTGACCCCCATGGCGCCGGCGCCCGCCACCACGGGGCGGCGAAAAACGTGTGCTGGCATGGTGTTTCCTCCTTTGGTGTGCAGGTTACAGGGCGTCCCCCGGCCCCCGCTGGAGACGGCGGTGGCGATACTGGGTGGGGGTGAGCCCGGTTTTTTTCCGAAAGGTTTTGCCAAAATAGCTGGCGTCCCCAAAGCCGCAGGCCTCTGCCACCTGGGCCACGGGGAGGTCGCTGGTCAGCAGCAAGTGGAGGGCGTGCTCCAGGCGCTGGTTCATCAGGTACTCCATGGGGGAGACCCCCAGGATCCGGCGGAAGGAGTTTAGGCAGGTGTTCCGGCTGACGCTGGCCGCCTGGGCCACCTGGTCCAGGGTGACCTTCTCCTGAAAGTGGTCCTGGAGGAAGGAGATCATGGCCTTCACCCGCACCTGGTCGGTGCGCTGGGCCAGGGTCAGGTCGTGGCGGGGGAGCTCCTGGGCGTGCTCAAAGATCCCCTGCCACACCTGGCACATGAGCTGGTGGATGCGCAGCTCATAGGCGCCGGTCTCTGTTTGGCTCAGGGCGTAGGCCTGGCGGAGCTGGTCCAAAATCTGCCGCTGCCAGGGCAGGTGGGGGGAGAGGGTCAGGCTCCGCAGCCCCTGGCTGCCCAAGAGGGGGGCCACATATTTCTGATAGATCCGGCTTCGGGGCGGGGCCAGGAAGGCCGCGTCCATGATGACGGAGAACATCTCTGCGTCGGGGGTGTGCTTGGCCGGCTCGGCCATGTGCAGGACGTTGGCGTTCTTCACAATGCCCTGGCCGGCGGTGAGGGTGTAGTGCTCGTTCTCCACGTAATACTCCATGGTGCCCTGGGTGATGACGTTGAACTCCAGCTCCGGGTGCCAGTGCCAGTGGATGCCCCGCAGGTCGAACTCGTCCATGATATCCAGGTAGAAGCGGATGGGGTAGTCCTCGCTCCCCTGAAGGTCCAGGGCCATGAGGGTGTGGTCGGTGAGGATTTCGGTGACCTGCATAGGCACCTCCTTTGTGAAAAAGTACCAGAGGATTGGGAGATAATCCGATGTGTTTCCGTGGAAAAGATGATATTATACTACCATAGGAACGGAAGAATAACAAGGGGGTGGCAGAAAGTTCCCTTTTTGCCTTTCCCCACCCTATGACCACAAAAAAGGAGGATCTCCCATGGCACTGCATTTTGAGATCGGAAAGAAGTTTACCCTCACCAAAACCTTTGCCGAAAGCGACGTCTATCTCTTCGCCGGGATCATCGGGGACCTCTTCCCCGCCCATGTAAACGAGGAGTACTGCAAGAAGATGCCCTACAAGACCCGCCTGGTTCACGGCTGCCTGACCTTCAGCCTGTGCTCCACCGTCAGCGGCATGGCGGGGGTGGACAGCGGCCACGATATCCTGGCCATGGGCTATGACCAGGTGAAGTTCTTAAAGCCCGTGTTCTTCGGGGACACCATCACCGCCACCTATTGGATCACCGAGGTCAACGAGGAGCGCAGAAAGACCACCGGCCAGTGCGTCATGACCAACCAGCGGGGGGAGACCGTTCTCACCTGCCTGCACTACATGAAGGTCATCGACCCAGTGGAGGCCTGACGGGGAGGGCACAGCTATGAACAAGTGGCACAAAAACTATCTGGCCGACGCCTATCGGGGCCAGACCCCCAGGCAGCTGTACCAGGCCCGCCTGGGCACCGTTCAGGACGCCCTGGACCTGATCGCCGACGGGGACTGCATCAATTGGTCCACCCACGGCAGCGAGCCCAAGGTCTTCCTCAGCCACCTGCACACCATCGCCCCCCGGCTGGAAAAGGGGGTGGAGTGCTGGAACACCATCAGCCGCTACGAGTACCCGGTGACCAGCGACCCGGCCCTGGCGGGGAAGTTTCACATCAACACCTTTTTCTTCGACAAGTGGTCGGTGGCCGCCCGGGGCAGCGGGCTGTACTCCCTCTTCCCGGTGGACCAGCACAACTACGGCCAGGAGATCCAAAAAGCCCTGCCCCCCAACGTCTTTGTGGCCCAGGTGTCCCCCATGGATAAGCACGGCTACGTGCACCTGAGCTGTGACCTGATTATGACCCTGGAGAACCTCTACCGGGCGGACAAGATCATCTTTGAGGTCAATGCCCGCACCCCCATGGTCTGGGGGGAGAATGCCCTGCCGGTGTCCATGGCCGATGTGATCTATGAGGTGGACGAGCCCATCTTCCAGCTCAGCGACCCGCCCATTGGGGAGATTGAAAAGACCATTGCCGGCTACGTTTCGGACATGGTCCAGGACGGGGACTGCATCCAGCTGGGCTTCGGGGGTATCCCCAACGCCATCGGCTTTAACCTGATGGAAAAGCATGACCTGGGCATCCACACCGAGCAGATCGGTACCTCCATGGCCCACCTGATGGAGTGCGGAGCGGTGACCAACCGGTATAAGAGGATCGACAAGGGGATCACCGTGGGGTCCTTCATCTCCGGGGACAACTTCCTCTATGACTTTGTGGACCAGCACCCCCGGCTGTGCGTCCGCCGCAGCCGGTACACCAACGACCCCTACGTCATTGCCCAAAACGACAACGTGGTGTCGGTGAACGCCTCGCTGCAGATTGACCTCACCGGCCAGGTCTGCGCCGAGTCCATCGGGCCCCTGCAGCACTCGGGCACCGGGGGCGCCACGGACTTTGCCTGGGGGGCCTATCACTCCCAGGGGGGCCGGGCCATTTTGGCCCAAAGCGCCACCACCAAGAAGGGGACCCTCTCCCGCATTGTGCCCATTCTGGACCCGGGGGCCATCGTCTCCGTGTCTCGGAACCTGACGGATATGGTGGTCACGGAGTACGGCGTGGCCAAGCTCCGCCAGCGGACGGTGAAGCAGCGGGTGGAGAACCTCATCGCCGTGGCCCACCCGGATTTCCGGGCCGAACTGCGGCGGCAGGCGGAGAAATATATGTATTATTAAGTTGGGTTGAGACGAAAAAATAGCTATCAAAAGGTACACCTTTTGATAGCTATTTTTTCAACCAATATCATACAATAGGCTGAACAAAAAGGCAAGGCCTGCGAAGGACATTTCAGAAATTTCTGCCAAATAGTATTGTGGCGGGGACGGCAGCTTCCCGCCGTATCAAAAGGTGTACTTTATGGTAGTAGGGAGGTGCTGCGAGGGATATTTTTTAGACCCCGCATAAATTTTTTTATTCTTAAAAGGAGGAACACGCAATGAAGAAGCGAATTTTGTCATCAATAATGGCGTTGTGCTTGATGATGACATTGCTGCCGGTGACGGCGTTGGCGGCGAGCGATGACAATACAAACCTGCCAGAGGCAGATGAAAATGGCGTTATCAAACTGGATAATGACTATGAAGTTAGCACACTGGACCCGAACACAACCTATGACCTGAATGGATATACCCTGACCTATAACAGTGCAAGTGCTGTTATAGTTACCAATGGTAACACCTTGACCTTTAAGGACAGTTCTGTCACTGGAACTGCGCGTGGAGGCAAACTGGTGTTGAAGGGTAAGACTAGTGTTACAGATGCATATCTTAGTCCTGAGGCAGGAGGTACTGTTAATGCAAGTAACATTACCATCGCCTGTAATACCACGGCTTTTTTTCCTAAGGGAAATGCTGCGGCGGTAAATATTACAAGCTGTGATGTAACAGCTGCATGTTATTGTGTTGGAACGAATGCCGCTACAGTGGATAACTATGGCGTCAAGATTACATTAAAGGACTCTACTTTTACCGCTACAAGCACTGATTATGATAACTGCGCTGTTTATATTAATGTAGAAGGTACGTTGGATATTGATAACTGCAATATCACCGGCGACCGTCAGGCTGTAATGGTCCGCGCAGGCGATGCTACCATCACAAATAGTACACTGACCGTGACCGGAAATTATTATACCACTAATGGTAGCGATTCTCGTGCGAACGGAGCATGGTCCGCCGGCAATGAGGTTACTTCCTCCGCCCTGGTGGTTGGTAACTATGTGAATGGAACTACAAACTCGTATACGGATGATGCTACCGTTACGCTGGTTGACACTAAGGTAACGAGCACAGCCAGCGTTCCCGCCATTTATGTTGACGCAAACCAATCTTATAGTGCGGAAGTGAATGTCTCCGGTGCAAACACCAAGGTTACCGGTGCGGTTACGGAAGGCCAATATGCTTCAAATGGCAGCAGTAGTAATACAGAGCAAATTGATATCACCATCACTGCCGGTACTTTTGTCGATTCTACAAACAATAAAGCTGATGTTTCAAAATATTACCCCAAAGATGCGCTTCTGAAGCAAGATAGTGATGGCACGGTTGTGGCGGCTGAAGCTGCCGATGGGAAATTGGCTGTTGCCGAAGTCAATGGCGTGAAGTATTCTTCTCTCGCGTCCGCCATCAACGCCGCCGGAAACATTGCGGCTACCGTGACCCTGCTGGCGGACACCACTGAGGACATCATCATCGGCGAAAACCAGAATATTATCCTTGACTTGAACGGAAAGACCATAACTGGTCAGGTTCAAATTGATGCTGACTTGACTATTCAAGATTCTGCTGGTCAAGGCAAAATCACATCTTCTGGTGTAACGATTGGTGTGGGCAATTATGATAAAAACGATACTTCGAAGAATACGACTGGAAAGCTGGTCCTGAATAGCGGAACGATTGAAAGTACAGGCGGTTATGGTGTTGCTGCTTTCAATGGTAGTACGGTAATTGTGAATGATGGTACGATTACATCTAAAGATTCCGCCTTGTCCGGGAATAACACCTTGGGCGACATGAATTTTGAAGTGAATGGTGGTACGTTGACTGCTGCACAGGGTCCTGCCATCTATATGCCGGGGCAGGTTAAGCTGACTGTTACTGGCGGCACATTAAATGGCGGTATTTCTCTGCGTATGGGCCAGGTTGAGATTTCTGGCGGTACTATTAATGCAATTACTAAGAATATTGATTCCCCAAAGGAATATTACAATTACTCCGGCAACGCATGGCTCCCGGATGCCCTATATGTATTCGGCGGCACATATACCTCCGATAATGAGACCTACGGTAATTCTTTGAACCTGAAGATTACTGGCGGTACTTTTAACTGCACCAATGGACAGGGCAGCGCCGTGGCGATTTATGACATTGCCAAGACGAAGCAGGAAACTAAGATTGAAATCTCTGGTGATGCGGTTTTGATTACCAATGCGGAGAACCGTAGTGCTTATCAGGTATTGTCACTTGAGGATATTGGCGTGACAACTCCTGCTACGGGCTATGGCCAGAGTAGCCTGGCGGGCCAGGTTAATTCTGCTATCTCCGGCGGCAGCTTCTCCACTTCCGTCGCTGAGTATGTGGTTAAGGGCCTGAACGCCGAACTGGTCAAGTCCAGTGGCAACGCGCCCTACAGCTACTACACCAGCATGGAAGAAGCTTTGAAGGACGCTCAGACCGGCGACACCGTCAACAACCTGGCAAGCAGTGATGATGGCAGCAACACAGCTTACACTGTCACGCTCAACTATGGTTACGGCAATAAAACGATTACCGTCAAAACCAATACCATCACGCTTCCCACAGCCAGCCGTCCGGGTTACCGTTTCCTGGGCTGGGCCGACACTAGCGGCAACATTTATCGTGCTGGCAATACTGTGGACATTAAGACCGACACCACCTTCACCGCCCAGTGGCACAAAAACGCTTCCCCCGCTCCCAGCTACTCTGTGTCCACCCCCACTGCCGCCAACGGCACGGTGACAGTCAGCCCCTCCAGCGCGCAGAAGAACGCCATGGTGACCATCACTGTGAAGCCCGACACGGGCTATCAGCTGGCCGGCCTCACCGTCACCGATGCGAACGGCAACCGGCTGACCCTGACCCAGAAGAGCGACACCCAGTACACCTTCACCATGCCCGCTTCCAAGGTGACTGTGGAAGCCACCTTTGAGGAGATCCCCCAGGTCCACGTGTGCCCCGCCGAGAAGTTCACCGACGTGGACACCACCCAGTGGTACCACGAGGCCATTGACTATGTCATCGAGGCCGGCATGATGAACGGGGTTGCCGCCGACAAGTTTGCCCCCAACAGCACCACCACCCGGGGCATGATCGTCACCATCCTGTACCGCCTGGAGGGCGAACCCGCTGTGGCAGGGGCCTCCGCCTTTACCGACGTGGAGAGCGGCGCTTGGTACGCTGACCCCATCGCCTGGGCTGCAGCCAAGGGCGTGGTGAACGGCACCTCTGCCACCACCTTCGACCCCAACGACCCCATCACCCGGGAGCAGATGGCGGCCATTCTGTACCGCTACGCCTCCTACAAGGGCTATGACGTGGCTGAGAAGGCCAATCTGAGCAGCTATACCGACGCTGGCCAGATCAGCGCCTATGCCACGGATGCCATGGCCTGGGCCAACGCCCAGGGTCTCATCACCGGCGTGACCAAGACCACCCTGGAACCCCAGGGCAACGCCACACGGGCCCAGGTGGCCACCCTCCTCATGCGGTTTTGTGTGAACGTGGTGACGTAACGGGCTTCCGTGCATGAGGCAAAGGAGAGAGCTTCGGCTCTCTCCTTTGTTTTGCAGGGGGATGGCAGCAGAAACCCCGGGCCAGCGCTTTTGCGGCGCTGGCCCGGGGTTGTTTGGTTTTGTTTATTGGGCCAAAAGGGTCTCCAGCCGGGCGCGGATGAGCTTCATGAGCTTGCCGTTTTCCGGCATTTCTTTCAGCTGGCCAGGCTCGCAGAGGACGGCCAGGTCTTCGGAGAGGTAGCCCTCCTCAAAGACATCCAGGCCAGCCTGGTTCAGACAGTCGGCGTAGTGGATGAGGGCCTGGTTGCCGTCCAGCTCCCCCCGCTTTTTCAGGGCGCCGGCCCAGGCGGCCATGGTGGCCAAGGGGTTGGAGGACAGGGCCTCCCCCTTCTGGTGGCGGCGGTAGTGGTCGGTGATGGTGCCGTGGGCGGCCTCATACTCAAAGTTGCCGTCGGGGCTCACCAGCACGCTGGTCATCATGGGCAGGGAGCCCGAGGCGGCGGCGATCAGGTCGCTCATGACGTCGCCATCGTAGTTTTTACAGGCCCAGATCATGCCCCCCTCCGAGCGGATGACCTTGGCGGCCACGTCGTCGATGAGGGCGTAGCGGTAAGTTAAACCGGCGGCCTGGAACTTGGCCTGAAACTCCTCCTCAAAGACCTTTTGGAAGAGGAGCTTGAAGGTCTGGTCATAGTCCTTGGAGATGGTGTCCTTGGTGGAGAACCACAGGTCCTGGCCCACCTCCAGGGCGTAGGTGAAGCAGCACCGGGCGAAGGAGAGGATGGAGTCGTCCCGGTTGTGCATCCCCTGGAGGACGCCGGGGCCCTGGAAGTCGAAGATGGTCTGGCGGGAGGTCTCCACGCCGTCCTCACCGGTG
>DBEYYM010000007.1:0-23275 GCA_048184675.1 Evtepia sp.
CCCCACCCAGGAGGGCCAGCAGATGTCCCTTTTTGATTTTGGAGCTTTCAACCAGCCGCAGCCGGAGGGCGGAAACCAGATTTCCCTCTTTTCTCATGCGCTGCCCCAGCAGGTGATCGACGAGGCGCTTTGTATCGGCTCCAACCATGAAAACAGCCGCCTAATCGTCTGCGCCTATTTCAAAAAGGATAAGCCGGACAATGCCCGTTTCCTCGCAGAACACTATGGGGAAAACGGCGCGGGCTTCTATCTGGATGGGCGCAAGTATGCCGTCTGGTACAATGCCGAAGGAATCCGCATAGCCGAGGGCGAGAGCGCCCAGGGTTCCAGCGCCACGCTCATCCCCTGGGAACAGGCGGCAGCCCGTATCCGGGAATTGCTGGAGCTGGGGCGGTATATGCCCCAGAGCGAGCTTGACCTGGTAGACGATTATGAGCGCCGGGAACTGGCCGCACAGCTTTGGTATCTGCGGCAGGATTTTGAACAAGTTACCGCAGACGTTGGTTTTCTTCCTACTGTGAACAGTATTTACAACACGCACAAGGGCTTTCCTGATGAAAGCGCCGCCATCCAGGAACTGTTAAGACAGCCGGAAGCGTTGCAGACCCTGCGGGATGAGTTAAAGAGCTTTGTAAAGGTATATGAACTCGACAGGGAGCTTTTGCGTTTCCAGTTCCACCGCCCTCAAAAGCTGCTGGAGCAGCTTACAGATTTACAGCGGGAACCGCTGCACTTTACCGCCGCTGAAAGCTATGACCCTCAGCGGCGTTTGTATATCTCCATGGATGAGATCGACAGCCTTCTGCGCGGAGGAAAACGCAGCACCGACTACCGGCTGGCCGTGTATTCCTTTTACCGCAACCACACAGACCGCAGGGAGCGCGAGGATTTCTTAAAGCACTATCATGGGGAATACAGCGGGTATCATGGCGGAAATGACAACGTGACCTACCAATCCGGCAAGGGCGTCCATTTCAGCCACGGCAGTATCACAGAGCCTTACGCCAAGGTGGAGCTGAAATGGAACGCGGTGGAAAAGCGCGTCAGCGCCATGATCGGCCAGGGCCGGTTCTTATCCGAGGAAGACCGGGCCGCCATGCCGCAGTATGAGAAACACCAGCTTGCCCGGAACATCCGCACTTTCTTTGAGAACGTACCCCAGGAGCAGCCTCACCCCTATCCGTTTGGCTTTGACTATTGGGACGCGGTGAAGCTCATCGAGCCGCAGTTTGACGACCCGGCCCGCGTGGAGGAAATCTACCAGATGATGGTGCCGGTGTGGGAAGCCACCCCGCAGGACGACCGGATGTATGAATGGCGGAAAACAGGCTTTGAAAACCTCACCGCCTTCCGGCAGGGCACGTTTACCCTCTTTGCAGAACACAAGGAACCTGCGGCCCCCGCCATGCCCCCGTCCAAAGCCTATGACCTGGGCTATGGCTACCTGGGGAACGGCCTCACCGTCTGGAACCGTCTGGAGGAAGAACATGGGGACTACAAAACCGTGGCCCATATCGCCCCCGACCGCACCGTGCAGTTTTATGACGAGGAAATGCCTCAAACGGTGCGGGATCAGATTCAGCGGATTGCCGACACCTCGGAAATGACCATCTCCGCCACCCAGGACGCGCCGGTGTTCGCTGTGCCGCCCAAAGTGCAGGAACCACCTAAAAAAGAAGAAGCCGCAGACCCCTATTCCAAGCTGGCAGCCCAGGTGCTGCATTTTATTGGCGAGTTTGACGGCTCCCGGCTGGGCTATGGGGATACCGACGCGCAGGCAGTAGAAACCATTGCAGGACAGCTCCATGACCCGGCCCGGCGCGGGGAAATCCGAAGGCTTTTGCAATCCTTCCTCGACCATGCCGACCCGGAGGAAGAAATCGCGGCGGCCATCACCCTTTGTATGGAGGAAATCGAGGGGCTTCCCCCGGCGCTCACCCCGGAACAGGCCCAACGGGAAGAAATTGCGGGGTATCTGGAAGAAGCCGGGTTTGTGGCTTCCGAAGAATTGATCGCAGACGGCATTGCCGAATACCAAGCCCACGGAGGCGAAGGAAGCAGCCGGGAAATTGCAGGTTTTATTGAACGCGAGCTTTTGGCAGAAGAACCGGCTGCGGAAACCATACCATCCGGCCATGAAGATAAATACCGCTTACTCAGCCGTCTGAAAGCCGACTGCGATTACTTTCTGGGCGCTGGCAAACGGGCGGAGAAGCACCTTTGGTCTGGATATGTAAGAACGCATCTCGATAAAATGCGGAAATTATATGCTTCTCTCCCTGAAAAACCGGAATGGCTTGCCCCGGAGGATATAGGACGCTATGACCGTTTGATGTCCCCGCCTTATCAAGTAGTCGTGTATCATAACGAGGAGAAAGGGTTTGTAGACAAGCAGAGGTATCAAACGCTTGCAGAAGCGGAACAGGCTGCACAGAAGTATGTGGACGGCGTTATGGAGGGGGAAAGTGACTTTGCCTACGAGGGCGCTGCCGTCTATGATATTCATGAAAACAGATGGCTGTGCGTTTTCAGGAACTTCCCCAATCAATATGCAATCGAGCAAGCTGCACAGGCTCTCTCCTCAGAGGAACAGGCAGAATTACAACCCCTAAAAGAAAGATTTCTTCCGCAGTTGCCCAAGCGCCCCCACCGTGAGCGCATAACCTTTACCCCTTTACACCCGGAAATCCCCAGGGAACAGCGCCATGATTTTCACATCACCGACGACGCCCTGGGGCATGGCACACCCGGTGAGAAGTATGCGGCTAACGCAGCCGCCATCCGTACCCTAAAGCAGATCGAAGCCGAGGAACGGCTGGCCACCCCGGAAGAACAGGAAATCCTATCCCGCTATGTAGGCTGGGGCGGCCTTGCCGACTGCTTTGAAGAAACCAGCCCCCACTACCAGGAGCTGAAAAGCCTTTTAGACGAGGACGATTATGCGGCGGCAAGGGCCAGCTCCCTCACCGCCTTTTATACCCCGCCCGTTGTCATCCGGGGAATCTATAAAGCCCTCTCCCAGATGGGCTTCCAGCAGGGCAACATCCTGGAACCGTCCTGCGGCACCGGCAACTTTTTGGGGCTACTCCCGGCAGATATGGCGGGCTGCAAAGCCTACGGCGTGGAGCTGGACAGTATCAGCGGCAGAATCGCCCAGCAGCTTTACCAGAATGCCAGCATTTCCGTGAACGGCTTTGAAAAGGTGCAAATGCCGGACAGCTTCTTTGACGCGGCGGTGGGCAACGTCCCCTTTGGGGATTTCAAGGTGGTAGATAAGCGGTACGATAAGCACCACTGGCTCATCCACGACTATTTCTTTGGGAAGGCGCTGGACAAGGTGCGGCCCGGAGGGGTGATTGCTTTTATTACCAGCAAGGGCACCATGGACAAGGAAAACCCTGCCGTCCGCAAATATCTGGCCCAGCGCGCCGACCTCATCGGGGCCATCCGCCTGCCGGACAACACCTTTAAGCAAAACGCAGGAACGGAAGTCACCAGCGACATCCTCTTTCTGCAAAAGCGTGGCCATATCACCGATCTGGAGCCGGACTGGGTGCATTTGGATACGGATGAAAACGGAATCCGCATGAACCGCTATTTTGTGCAGCACCCGGAGATGATTTTAGGCGACATGGTGATGGAATCCGGCCGGTTCGGCCCGGACAGCGCCTGCAAAGCCCGCGAGGGTGAGGATTTATCCGAGCAGCTTGCCAGCGCCGTCCAGTTTTTACAGGCGGAGATCAAGCCCTACGAGCTGGAGGAACTGGACGAGGAGGAAGACCGCTCCATCCCCGCCGATCCGAATGTAAAGAACTTTAGTTATACCATTGCAGATGGACAGGTGTACTACCGGGAAAACAGCCGTATGCACCCAGTGGAGGTGTCTGTCACAGCAGAAAACCGAATCCGGGGCATGATCGGGCTGCGGGAATGTGTGCGCCGGCTCATCGACTACCAGACCGAGGGCTACCCGGACGCAGACATTAAGGCCGAGCAGGAAAAGCTCAATGCCCTGTATGATAGCTTCACAAAAAAATACGGCCTCATCAGCAGCCGGGGCAATAAGCTGGCCTTTTCGGAGGACTCCAGCTATTGCCTTTTGTGTTCCCTGGAGGTGCTGGACGAAGAAGGCAACCTAAAAAGAAAAGCGGATATGTTCACCAAACGCACCATCCGGCCCCATGTGGCTGTGACCAGCGTGGACACCGCCAGCGAGGCCCTGGCTGTTTCGATTGCAGAAAAAGCCCGTGTAGATTTGGGCTATATGGCCCAGCTTTCCGGCAAATCCCCAGAGGAGCTGGAGGCCGAGCTTTCCGGCGTGATCTTCCGCAACATCGAAGGCCCGGAAAACCCGGACGGGCTGCGGGGAGCTTCCCTCAGCCTGCAAGCCTTTTCCCCCGTGACGGCGGACGAATACCTTTCGGGGAATGTACGCCGCAAGCTGCGGATGGCAAAAGCCTTTCTGGAGGCGGCCCCGGACAGCCAAAAACCAGCCGCCCGCAAACAGGTGGAGGCTTTGGAGGCCGTCCAGCCCCAGGATCTGGGCGCTGGGGAGATCGGCGTGCGCATTGGCGCGAACTGGGTGCCTATCGACGTGTACCAGCAGTTCATGTGGGAGTTACTCACCCCTTATGGGCAGGCCAGAAGCCGTATTAAAATCCTGCGTTCCGAAGCCACCGGCCAATGGACGATTACCGAAAAAAACTTTGACCGGGCCAATGTCAAGGCCAACACCACCTACGGCACAAAGCGGATGAGCGCCTACCTCATCCTGGAGCAGACCCTGAACCAGAAGGATGTGCGGGTTTTTGATTATGTGGAGGATGAAAACGGAAATAAAAAGGCTGTCCTCAACAAGAAGGAAACCGCCATCGCCCAGGACAGGCAGGAGCTGATCAAGCAGAAGTTTTCCGAATGGGTTTGGAAAGACATCGACCGCAGGGAACGGCTGTGCGCCATCTACAACGAAACATTCAATTCCAGCCGTCCCCGTGAATACGATGGCCAGCATATCCGTTTCGAGGGCATGAACCCGGAAATTACCCTGCGGCCCCATCAGATCAATGCCATTGCCCATGTTATGTACGGCGGGAATACCCTGCTGGCCCACGAGGTGGGCGCGGGCAAAACCTTTGAAATGGTGGCCGCCGCCATGGAGATGAAACGGCTGGGGCTTTGTACCAAGTCACTTGTGGTGGTGCCAAACCACCTCACGGAACAATGGGCGGCGGAATGGCTCCAGCTCTATCCCAGCGCCAATATTCTGGTTGCCACGAAAAAAGACTTTGAAACCCAAAACCGCAAGAAGTTTTGCAGCCGTATTGCCACCGGCGACTATGACGCTGTTATCATCGGCCACAGCCAGTTTGAGAAAATCCCTATGAGCGCCGAGCGCCAGCGGGCCATTTTGGAGCGTCAGATTGAAGAAATCCTGGAAGGGATTGAACAGGCCAAGTCTCAGAAAGCGGAACGCTACACCGTCAAGCAGATGGAGCGCACCCGGAAATCCTTAGAGGCAAAGCTGGAAAAACTCAACGACCAGAGCCGCAAGGACGATGTGGTGACGTTTGAGCAGTTGGGGGTTGACCGCCTGTTTGTGGATGAGAGCCATTATTTTAAGAACCTCTTTTTAATGACGAAAATGCGCAACGTGGGCGGGATCGCCCAGACCGAAGCGCAGAAAAGCTCCGACCTCTTTATGAAATGCCGCTACCTGGATGAAATCACCGGAGGGCGCGGCGTCATTTTTGCTACCGGCACCCCCATCTCAAACAGTATGGTGGAGCTTTACACCATCCAGCGGTATTTGCAGTATGGGCTGTTACAGGAAATGGGCCTCATCCATTTTGACGATTGGGCCAGCGACTTTGGAGAAACCATCACCGCCATCGAGTTGTCCCCGGAGGGCACCGGCTATCGGGCCAAGACCCGGTTTGCCAAATTTTTCAATCTGCCGGAGCTGATGGCCGCTTTCAAACAGGTGGCCGACATCCAGACGGCGGATATGCTCCATCTTCCCGTGCCAAAGGCCAACTTCCACACCGAGGTCATCAAGCCTTCCGAGCTTCAGCAGGAGATGGTGAAAGGGCTGGCGGAACGGGCGGAAAAAATCAGGGGCGGAGGTGTTGACCCCCATGTGGACAATATGCTGCGCATTACCAACGATGGGCGCAAGCTGGCCCTGGATATGCGTCTTATCAATCCGCTGGCTGCCGACGACCCAAACGGCAAGGTGGCCGTCTGCTCCCGGAACGTCTACAAAATCTGGGAAAAGACCAAAGAACAGCGTTCCACCCAGCTTGTGTTCTGCGACCTGTCCACGCCCACCAAAGACGGCTCTTTCAACGTATATGACGATCTGAAAAAGAAGCTCATGGATCAGGGTATCCCGGAGGATGAAATTGCCTTTATCCATGACGCGGATTCCGAGGCGAAGAAGAAGCTGCTGTTTGGCCGGGTGAACGAGGGCCAGGTGCGGGTGCTGATCGGAAGCACCCAGAAGATGGGGGCCGGAACCAACGTACAGAAAAAACTCATCGCCCTGCATGACCTGGACTGTCCCTGGCGGCCTTCCGACCTTCAGCAGCGGCTGGGCCGTATTGTGCGCCAGGGCAACGATAACGAGGAGGTGGAGATTTACCGGTATGTAACCGAGGGCACCTTTGACGCTTACCTTTACCAGCTCGTGGAGAACAAGCAGAAATTCATTGCCCAGATCATGACCAGCAAAACCCCTGTCCGGGTGGCGGACGATGTGGACGAAACGGCTCTCAGCTATTCCGAGATTAAGGCGCTGGCAACCGGCAATCCCCTTATTATTGAGAAATGCAATTTGGATATGGAGGTGGCAAAGCTCAATATGCTCAAGGCCAGCTATCTCAATCAGCGGTATTCCCTGGAGGAGTTAGTGCTGCGCGAGTATCCGGCAGACATCGCCCGGATTACGGAACGGATTGCGGGCTATGAGAAAGACGTGGCGCTGGCAACCGCCCATCCGAAAAGCCAAGAGGGCTTCTGCGGCATGGTGATCGAGGGCAAGCCGTATGCTGAAAAAGAGGACGCCGGCAGGGCTATCCTGGACGTTTGCAGCAAAATGACCGGTTCCGACGCGGTTCTGCTGGGGGAATACCGGGGCTTTTCCATGGTGCTGGCCTATGATGGTATCAGCAACGAGTACCGCATTACCCTGAAAGGCACCCTCTCCCATACGGTGGCGCTGGGTGCGGATGTGTTCGGCAATATCACCCGTCTGGACAATACCCTGGAAAACCTTCCGGGGAGCTTGCAGGCAGAGAAAAACAGTCTGGAGGAAACCAAAGGCCAGCTTGAAAACGCCCGCGCCGAGCTGGACACGCCCTTTGCCCGCGAGGAGGAGCTGGCGGAGAAAACCGCCCGATTGAAAGAACTGAACATCCTGCTGAAAGTGGATGAGAAAGACAAGACGCTCATCGACAGCGTTCCCGACGAGGGCGAGGAAGCCCCGCAGAGGAAGGTGATGGGATTGGAGCGTTAATTCCCCTGTGCCGATTGGAGCAATCCAGTCGGCTTTTTACATATCAAGATGGACTTTTCTACAAAATGATGTATAATAAAAAAGGTTAGCTATAACTAATTTGTTTCGGAGGTGAGGGAAATGGGGCTGATTAAAAAATATTTCAGTAATACCCGGAAGCCGGACGGGATGTTTGGGAAGATGATGGTAAGCGGCATGAATAAAGCCCATGCGGAAGTGTCCGACTGGGGAATGGAGCATATATTTTCCATGCACCCCAAGACGATCATAGAATTGGGCTGCGGCGGCGGACGCAATGCAGCCCGGCTTCTCAGCAGTTTTCCAGAGGCAACATTGGCTGCATTGGATTATTCCGAGGTAGCCATAGAAAAAACAAAACAGATTAACCGAAAGGAAATCCAAAATAAGAGGTGCCACGTGTTGCAGGGGGATGTCGCTGCCCTGCCTTTTGCAGAAAACAGCTTTGATCTGGCCGCCGCATTTGAAACCGTCTATTTTTGGCCGGGGCCTACGGAAAGTTTTCGGGAAGTCTGGCGGGTCTTAAAGCCTGGCAGCCTGTTTTTGATTGTAAACGAATCCGATGGTACGAATAAAAACGATGAAAAATGGATGGACATTATCGACGGCTTACGGATTTTTGATAAAACACAGCTATCCACTTTTTTGAAAGACGCCGGATTTTCAAAAGTTACCATTGACCATGACGAGACAAAGCACCGGCTTTGTATCATGGCGGTGAAATAAAAAAATTTATGATTTTACGGGGCCGATTGGAGCAATCCAGTCGGCCTTTTCCATATCCGAAGAATACAGCCCCCTTTACATAGCCGGTTGCCCCACGCGGGCAGCTAATTTATGGCTATGGGAAGGGGGCTGTATTTTTTATGCCTTTTTACAACCAGGAGGAGATCGAAAAAGCGCGGGAGGTGGACTTGTTCACCTATCTGCAAGCCTGCGAACCCCAGGAGCTTGTCCATGTTTCCGGAAACGTCTACTGCACCAGAGAACACGACAGCCTGCGCATTTCCAATGGCAAATGGTGCTGGTTCTCCCGTGGGATCGGCGGTTTCAGCGCGCTGGACTACCTCATCAAAGTCAAGGGCTGCTCCTTTATGGAGGCGATGGAATCCATCGTGGGCAGGGCCGCCATCCCGCCGCCGTCCCTTGCGCCCATTCCAAGGGAAGAAACGCCGAAGCACCTGCTTTTGCCGCCGCCTGCCCCAGACAACCGGGCCATGCTCCAGTATCTTGCAGGCCGTGGGATTTCCATGGAGGTGCTGGACTTCTGCGTCCAGACCGGGCGGATTTACGAGAGCCGGAACAGGGGCCATGGAAATGTGGTCTTTGTAGGCTTTGACAAAACCGGCAAGGCGCGGTTCGGCTGCCTGCGCGGGATTGGCGAGGGCCGGTTCCACGGGGATTTAAGCGGCAGCGACAAGCACTATTCCTTTGCCCTGCCCGCCTGCGGGGAGAACCCGGCTGTCCATCTGTGCGAGTGCGCCATTGATGTCATGTCCTACGCCAGCCTTTGCAGGCTGAATGGAATCGACTGGAAACAGCACAACCTGCTGTCCCTGGCTGGAATCTACCAGCCGAAGAAAAGGATTGCAGAGAGCAAGCTGCCCGTGGCCCTCACCCGTTTTTTAGAGGATCACCCCCATGTAAAAACCGTCTATCTCCATCTGGATAACGACGGCCCCGGCAGGATGGCCGCTGAAGCCATCCAGACGGTGCTGCCCAGGGAATACGAGGTCAGGGACTGCCCGCCGCCCAGGGGAAAGGATGTGAACGACTACCTGTGCCACCGGCTGGGGCTTCCCATCCGGGGTGCGAAAGAAAAGGAGCGAGAACGATGAACGAGTATGACATTGCAATTCGAGAGACGCTGGAAATGACGGTCACAGTGGAGGCCGAGAACCGCGAGGAGGCCCGCCGGATGGTGGAAGAGCGATGGAAAAACGGCGAATATATCCTGGACGCGGACAGCTTCAAGGACGTGGAATTTTACCCCAGAGGCCGCAGCCGCGACCGGGGCGAGCGATGAATTGTTTTTTCGGACGTTTGGGATTCCCCTGCGGGGAATGGAACGTGTATGTACCAGCAAGCATCGCCTTTGTGATACCACAAAGGCAGCTTGTTAGGGGGAACGCCCCCTAATACCCCTTTATCAGAACGGAGGTTTTCTATGGAAGGATTGTTTTTTGCCATTGGTTTTCTGCTGGGCGGCGTGTTCGGCGTGCTGGTCATGTGCCTGCTTCAAATCAACCGCTTAGGCAGGAAGGAGGATTCGGAGGAATGAGAAAACGCAACGTACACGTCCAGTTTAGGCTGGACAAAAAAGAGGCGGAAGCCTTGAACAAAAAGGTGAAGCGCAGCGGGCTTTCCCGCGAGGTGTACCTGCGCCACCTGATAAACGGCCTGGTTCCCCAGGACGCGCCGCCCCCGGCATACTTTGATTTTATGCGGGAGCTGCACGGCATTGGAAACAACTTAAACCAGATCGCCCAGAAAGCCCATGTGCTGGGCGTCATAGACGAGCGCCGCTATGAGGAAGAAACACGGAAGTTTGACCAGCTCATCCGGGACATCACCAGGGCGGTGATTTTGCCAAAGCCCATGGAGTAAAGCAATGGCTACCACATCCATCTGGCGGGTGAACGGCTGGTTGGGCAAGGTTCTCATCTATATCGAAAACCCGGATAAGACCGAAAACCCCGCCGCCTACGAGAAACAGGGCATGGACGGCAAGGAGGCCCAGGGCCTCTCCGATGTAATCGAATATGCCATCCAGCAGAAGAAAACGGGAAAGATTGCGGTGGACGATGAGGATGTGCCCGTCATGCAGCGGTTTGTGTCCGGGGTGAATTGCAGCCCCACCACCGCCCGCGATGAGATGATTGCCGTCAAAAAGCGGTTCGGCAAGGAGGAAGGCACCGTAGCCTACCACGGCTACCAGAGCTTTGCCCCCGGCGAGGCCACCCCGGAAATGGCCCACGAGATCGGGCTGAAGCTGGCAAAGGCATTGTGGGGCGAGAAATACCAGGTACTGGTTGCCACCCATTTAGACAAAGCCCACCACCTGCACAACCATTTTGTGGTGAACACAGTTTCGTTTCTCGATGGGATCAAATACCACCGCACGGAAAAGGATTACTTCGACATGCAGAGGGAATCCGACCGATTGTGCCGGGAGTATGGGCTTTCTGTCATTGAAAACCCTCAGCGGGGAAAATCCAAACACTACGGGGAATGGCGGGCCGAGCAGGAGGGCCGCCCCACCTATCTCTCCCTCATCAAAGCCGATGTAGACGCTGCCATCCGCCAGTCGATGACGGAGAGGCAGTTTTTTTACCGCCTGCGGCAGATGGGCTACGAAGTCAAGGTGGGAAAAGACATCACAGTGCGCCCTTACGACCGGCCCCATGGCAGGAAGCTGGCGCGCAATTTAGGCGAGGACTACGCTCTGGAGAACATCCGCAAACGGATTCTGGCCCAGCGCCGCCCCCAGAGGGTGGAAACGCCGGAGCCGAGGCGGTGCAGGCTTTTGGGGGACTTAAAGCAGGCCAGGAAGGTCACGGGCTTTCGCGCCCTCTACTTCCACTACTGCTACCTGCTGGGGGTATTCCCTAAAAAGCAGAACCGGCAGCGGGGCCATGTGCCCCACGCGCTGCGGGAGGACTTGATCCGGGCGCAGGAATTGACGGACGAGGCGAGGCTGCTTTCCCGCCACCGCATTGACACCCTGGAGCAGCTCAACGCCTATCAATCCGAGGTAAAATCCCAGCTTGCCAGCCTAACCGAACAGCGGAAAAGGCTGTACCGGAAGCTGCGCACCAAGGCGGCGCTTGCCGACCCTGCCCGGCAGGAACAAATCCGGGCGGAGATCGCTGCACTCTCCGGCCAGCTTAAAGACCTGCGCCGGGAGGTGAAGCTGTGTGAGGACATTGCGGCGCGCTCCCTCTCCCTCAAAGAGAAGATACGGGCTGCCCGCGAGGAACAACAGGCTGGAAAAACAGAGAAAACCCGCCAGGAACAAGGCCGGAGGAAACGGCTGGAAAGGAGATGATCGGTTATGAATCACGCAGGCGACGCGGCGGAGCAGGTGGTGCGCATGAGCCTTGAGGGCGCGGAGGTTGCCCTTAAGATCACCGGCGTTGCCGCTAAAAATCTGGCCGCAGCCCTTTATACCATTTTGAAAGACCAGAAGAAAACAAAAGGCAAGGCCCGCATTGAGGCTATGCTGCGGGAAAAGCGGCCCTTAAAGGTTTACACCCTCAAAAAAGAGGATTGCCCGGAGTTTGCCAGGCAGGCCAAGGGCTACGGCATTTTGTACGCCCCCATCCCGGTGAGGAAGGGGGACGATACCATCGACATCCTGGTGTTCGAGGACGACGCGGCGAGAGCCAACCGGATCGTGGATAAGTTCAACCTCACGGTGGTGGATACGGCGTCCATCAAGGAGGACATCGAAAAATCCCGCGAGGAGCGCGGCGGCGAGCCGCAGGCCCCGGAAAAAGCCGCCCCGGAAAAGAGCGAGGACGACAGGCTCTTAGACGAACTGATGGAAAAACCTGCCCAAAAAGAGAAAAGCCAGCCGGAGAACCCCTCTGCGGAGAACAGCGTCCCTTTTACCCCAGCGGAGGAAAAATCCCATCCGTCCGCGCCTATCTCAGAGAACAGCAGCAAGTCCGCAAGGGGTACTTCTGATGAGCCGCAGAAGCCGTCTGTCCGTCAGGAGCTTCGTGACATCCAGGCCCAGCGGAAGAAAGAGGCGGAGGCTGCAAAGAGGGAGGAACCGGCTGCACCCCAAAAGAAGGCGGCCCAGAAAACCACGCGGCACCAGCCGCCCAAGCCCAAAAAGAAACCAAAATCGAAAGAGAGGTAATCGGTTATGAATAACTTTGACGATCTGTTTGAACAGCAGCCCCAGCCGGAGGCCACCGAGAAGCCGGAGCCGCAAAAGGAGAAGCCGAAAAAACAGTGGTGGCAGATCCGCGAGGAAAAGCAGCGCAAGGAAGCCTACGCCACCCTGGACAGGGTGTTCGGCGCGTTTTCCGAAGGGCACGGCGACATGAAGGCATATCTGGACACCCAGAGCCGCTTCCCCTTCCACTCCGCCCGCAACGCCATCCTCATCGGGGAGCAATGCCCCAACGCTAAACGTGTGGGCGGCTACAAGGAGTGGGCTTCCCAAGGCGTTGAGATTCTGGAGGAGGAAAAGCGCCTGCCCATCATCATTTTAGAGCCGGGCAAGGCGTACCGCCGCGAGGACGGCAGCGTGGGCCAAAACTTCTATGCCAAGGAGGTCTTTGACATTTCCCAGACCACGGCGCGGGACGAGGCCCAGCCCCAGGTGAGCTGCGACGACCGCCTGCTCTTAAAGGCCCTCATCAGCAATTCCCCCGTGCCCATCCGCGCGGTGGAGGAGCTGCCCGCCCAGGGGCGCGGGGCCATGTTCGACCCGGAACAGAACGCCATCCTGGTGAAAAAGGGCATGGACGCGCCGGACATCTTCCGCTGCGTCTCTCTGGAGCTTGCCAATGCCCAGCTTGCCCGCAGCAACCCAGAGTATTCCCGCGAAACCGAGGGCTACAAAGCCTATGCCGTCAGCTATATGCTCTGCCAGAGGTACGGCGTGGAAGCGGGAGGCTACAACATCTCCCGGCTGGACGGCGTGCTTCAGGGGCAAGACCCCAAGGAGGAAATCCCGGCAGCCCTCACCGATATGCGCGACACGTTTAAGGAGATCAACGGGCGCATGGCAAGGGCCATGGGCCTCTCACGCGCGGGCAGGCAGAAAGAACAGGAACGGTAAAGGAGGCTGAATGAATGGAACGACAGGAAAAGGTTGTCCTCACGCTGGACAGATACGAGCATGGCATTATGATCCGCGCCCTCAACGAACTGCGGAACGATCTGCTGGAGGAACAGCGCGACCCCGGCCCGGTGGAGGACGTGCTTCTCAAAACCATTGACGCCCCATCCCAAAAAGACAGGAAAGCGAAGCGGCGGGATGAAGCCCGATAACAAAACGGGAGGCCCCTGGCTCTATGCCCTGGGGCTGATCCCGGCGGTCTGGCTTGCCCTGCTCGTTGCCCCCTCTCTTTCCGGGGGGCTTTCCGAAATCCTGGAGGCCCTGCCTGCGGCGATGAACGACCCATTTCAAATCGTATGGTGTGAGGACAGTGCAAAAGCTGTCCTCATTTTTATTGCCGCCTATGGGCTGGGCATTGGCATTTACCTCTCATCCAGGCGCAGCTACCGCAGGGGCGAGGAACACGGCTCCGCCAAATGGGGCGATCCGCGGGCCGTGAACCGGAAATACCGGGATAAAAACCCGTTTCAAAACCGCATTTTTACCCAGCACGTCCGCATGGGGCTGGACGGGAAAAAGCACCGCAGGACGTTAAACACCCTGGTCTGCGGCGGCAGCGGCGCGGGAAAAAGCCGCTTTTACGCAAAGGTCAATATCTGCCAGGCCAACACCTCTTTTTTCATCCTGGACTGCAAAGGAGAGCTGCTGCGGGACTGCGGCGGCCTGCTGGAACGGCAGGGCTATGAGATCAGGGTGGTTGACCTTTTGAACATGAACAAAAGCCACTGCTACAACCCCTTTGCCTATCTGAAAAACGACAACGATGTGCAGAAGATGGTGACGAACCTGTTCAAAGCCACCACCCCCAAAGGGAGCCAGTCAAACGACCCCTTCTGGGATACGGCGGCTTCCATGCTTCTCATGGCGCTGGTGTTTTATCTCCACTACGAGGCCCCGGAGGACGAGCGAAATTTCCCGATGGTCATGGAAATGCTGCGTGCCGGTGAGGTGCGGGAGGACGACGACAGCTATCAATCCCCGCTGGACGAGCTGTTTGAACGGCTGGAAATGCGCTCCCCCGACCACATCGCGGTGAAGTATTACAAGGACTACCGCTCCGGCAGCGCCAAGACCTTAAAATCCATCCAGATCACGCTTGCCTCGCGGCTGGAGAAGTTCAACCTTTCATCCGTGGCGGCCCTTACGGCTACCGACGAGCTGGAGCTTGCCAGCCTGGGGGAAAAGAAGGTGGCGCTGTTTGCCCTTATCCCGGACAACGACGCCAGCTTCAATTTTTTAGTGAGCCTTTTGTATGCCAGCACCTTCCAGGAATTGTTTTATTCCGCCGACCGGGTGCATGGCGGGAGCCTGCCCGTGCCGGTGCATTTTTTGATGGACGAGTTCGCCAACGTTTCATTACCCGATGATTTTGACAAGCTGCTGGCCACCATGCGCTCACGAAACATCTCGGTTTCCATCATCATCCAGAACATCGCCCAGCTCAAGGCGCTGTATGAAAAGCAATGGGAATCCATCATGGGCAACTGCGATGAATTTCTGTACCTGGGCGGCAACGAATCGTCCACCCACAAGCTCATCTCGGAAAGCTATCTGGGCAAAAGCACCCTCTGGCTGGACACCTACGGGAAAAGCACCGGCCATTCCGGCAGCTACTCCACCAACAACCAGATCACGGGCCGGGAGCTTTTGACCCCGGACGAGGTGCGTATGCTGGACAACCGGCTGGCCCTGCTCTTTATCCGTGGGGAACCGCCGCTGATGGATGAAAAGTACGAATTGCTAAAGCACCCCAACGTGAAATACACCACCGATGGCGGCGCACCGGCCTATACCCACGGCGGCACGGAAAACGCGGTGGCGGGCTTGACCATCAGCCGCCTTACCCCCGGCGACCTTGCCAATCTCAAGGAGCCGGATGTGACCTGTGAGCTTCTGTCCGACGAGGACATGGAGAAAATCTTTCAATTCAAGGAGGAAAAGCAAAATGAGACTGTTTAACAAGGAGAACAAGAACAAGGAAACCCGCAGCCTGCCCATGGGCAAAAAGAGCAAAAGCGCCCTCACGGCCTACTCGGCCCTGGTGCTTATGCTGTGCTGCTGCACCACCACGGCCTTTGCCGCCAGCGACCCTTTGACGGTTATCAACAACCTCAGCGACTTCATTTTCGGCCTCATCCGGGCCATCGGTATGATCCTGCTGGGCTTCGGCGTGGTGCAGATCGGCCTGTCCCTCAAATCCCACGACCCCAGCCAGAGGGCCAACGGCTTCCTCACTTTGGCAGGCGGCGTTGTGATTACCTTTGCCAAGGAGATTTTGACCCTGATTACCGGCTGATGAAAAACGGCGGCATGGGGGCAGGTCAATGGTGGCCTGCCCCTGTTTCTGCCGGAAAGGAGGTCTTTGAATGTCCGATAACTGGGTTGTGCAAAACCTGCAAAACGCCCTCGACACCTGGAACAAGTACCTGTCTGAAATCTGGCAGCTCATCACCCAAAGCCCGGAACAGTTTAAGGGCGGCACGATCTGGAGGTGCAGAAGGCGCTGAAGGTCATGGGCTATCCCACCCACACCGCCGAGCGGAACGGGAAAACCTATCTTCTCCCCGGTGAACAGCCCGAAAGAACTAAGACGCTGCGAGAAGAATGGAAAATGACGCGGCTGGAGGAACGGAAAGAAGCTGCCTCTCGGCTGTTTCAGAAATCTTCCCGGCAAAAAGGCCGGGAGCGTTAAGAAATGGAGGAATATGTTTTGAACATGAGCAAGGAAAAGCTGATGAGGCTTGCCGAGCGCGCCCTAAAGCGCACTGAACCCTATCAATGGAACCGGGGGCTGGACGTGCCGGATGAGGAAAACTACAAAATCGACTATCTGCTGGTCAAGGGAAGCAAGGCTTCCCCAGAGGACGTGATAGCCTATGCGTCCTTTGAGGACGATCTGGTGCGGTTCCATCCGCTGCTGGAAAACGACCGGCCTTTTGCGCATTACGGCGAGTGCTTCACCTACGATTCCGACCTGTTTGAGCCTTTGGAGCAAGGGTATTCCCTGGCTTGTATGTCGCCGGAGGCCCATGCCTGCGCCTGGTATGAAATCGAAGATTTACAGGGCGAGATCGAACACCAGTCAGGTATGCAGGGCTATCTGCACTACTGCAAGCAGCACGGCGTTACCAGGGAGCAACTGGCCCGTCTGGCGGACTATGACGGCATGGACGTGATGAAGCTCTATGACCGGCAGGCTGCCAGAGGGGCGCAGGGCAGGCAGAAAAAAGAGTTGGAACGATAACGGGAGGTGGCATTTTGGAAGTCAAGATCAACCGCGAAATCCGCAACTACACCGAATCCATGTTTTTCGGCTTGAGTATGCGGCAGTTCATTTTTTCCATCTTAGCCTGCGGCGTGGCCGTGGGCCTTTACTTTCTCCTGCGCCCTTACTTTGGCGTGGAAACCCTTTCCTGGGTTTGCATTTTGGGCGCGGCCCCCTTTGCCATGCTGGGGTTCATCACCTACCATGGCATGACGGCGGAACAGTTCATCTGGGCGTGGCTGCGCTCGGAAATGCTGGAGCCAAAGGAGATAAAGTTTGAGGACGGCAACTATTACTATGCTGCTTTGAAAGACGTGATCGAGGGGCGGCAGACCGGGCGGCCCGTCAGAAAGCAGCCCAAAGAGCCGAAACACTTTCACAAGCGGAAGGAGGCCAACCATGATTAAGACCTTAAAAATCATGTCCAAGCAGGACAAGGAGCGATATACCGTGCCCCGGAAAGTGCAGGATGTGATCCCCGTCCGCCGTATCTGGCAGGACGGCATTTTTTCGACTGGAAACAAGTTTTCCAAAAGCTATCGGTTCAGCGACATCAATTATCTGGTGGCAAGCCGCGAGGACAAAGAGAGTATGTTTCTCATCTATTCGGAGCTTCTCAACTCTCTGGATTCCGGGGCGGTGACGAAAATCACCATCAATAACCGGAGAACGAATAAGGCAAACTTTGAAAACTCCATCCTCATGCCTATGCAGGAGGACTTTCGGGACGAGTACCGCAGGGAATACAATCAAATGCTGCTGGATAAGGCCACCGGGGCCAATGGAATCACTCAGGAGAAATATATCACCATCTCCGTGGTGAAGAAAGACGTGGAAGAGGCCCGCGCCTACTTTTCCCGCGTGGGGGCCGACCTCATTTCCCACTTTGCGGCCCTGGGTTCCAAGTGCGTGGAGCTGGACGCTTCTGAAAGGCTGCGTATTCTGCACGACTTCTACCGCCAGGGCGAGGAGGCAGAGTTCTTCTTTGATTTGGCGGCTATGGCAAAACGCGGCCACGACTTCAAGGACTATATCTGCCCGGACAGCATAGAGAAGAACAGCGACTATGTGAAGCTGGGCGATAAGTTCTGCCGGGTGCTGTTCCTCAAAGACTATGCCAGCTATATCAAGGACAACATGGTGACGGAGCTGACGGATTTCAACCGCAATTTGATGTTCTCCATCGACATTGTGCCGGTGCCGACCGACGAGGCCGTGCGGGAGGTGGAAAACAGGCTCCTGGGCGTGGAGACGAACATCACCAACTGGCAGCGCCGCCAGAACGCCAATAACAACTTTTCTGCCGTGGTGCCTTATGACATGGAGCTTCAGCGCAAAGAGAGCAAGGAGTTTCTGGATGATCTCACCACCCGCGACCAGCGCATGATGTTTGCGGTGATTACCCTGGCCATCACCGCCGACACGAAGGAACAGCTTGACAGCGACACCGAGGCGGTGCTTTCCGTGGCAAGAAAGCACATGTGCCAGCTTGCGGTTCTCAAGTTCCAGCAGATTGACGGCCTCAACACGGCCCTGCCCATCGGGGTGCGCAAAATCAACGCCTTCCGCACCCTCACCACCGAGAGTTTGGCGGTGTTCATCCCCTTTAAGGTGCAGGAAATCCAGGACAAGGGCGGCATTTATTTTGGGGAGAACGCTATTTCCCACAACCTCATCATGTGCAACAAGGCGAACCTGTTAAACCAGTCGGCTTTTTACCTGGGCGTTCCTGGCGCGGGAAAATCCTTTGCGGTGAAAGAGCTGATCGCCTTTCTTATGCTCCATCCCAATTACGCCGATGATGAAATCCTTATTTGTGACCCGGAGGGCGAGTTCGGCGCGCTGGTGAAAGCCCTGGGCCGTGAAAAGGCTACGGTGGCCCACCTGGTGGCAGGCGGCAAAGACAAGCTCAATTCCATGTATATGGTGGAAGGCTACGGCGAACAGAACCCCATTGTAGAGAAGTCGCAGTTTGTCATGTCCCTCATCGAGCAGATCGACAAGCGCGGCGTGGGGCCGCAGCACAAATCCATCATCGACCGCTGCACCGCCCTCGTTTACCCGGAGGCGGAAAAAGAGGGCCGGGCCGCCACCCTCTGCGACCTGCGCCAAAAGCTGCTGGAGCAGCCGGAGGAAAAGGCGAAGGAGATCGCCCTTTCTTTGGAGCTTTACACCACCGGCTCCCTGGACATCTTTGGCCGCGACAGTACGGTGGATTTAAGCAAGCCCTATGTGGTGTTCGACATCCATGGCCTGGGCGAGCAGCTCAAGCCCGCCGGTTCCCTGGTTATTACCGACACGATTTTGAACCGCGTGACTCTCAACTGGAAAAGGGGTAAGCGCACCCACGTCTTTATCGACGAGTTCCATGTGATGTTTGAAAATGAGCAGAGCGGTATTTTTTTCAACAGCGCATGGCGGCAGTTCAGAAAGCGCGGGGCCTACCCCACGGCTATCACTCAGAATGTGGAGTATCTGCTGGATTCCGTGCAGGCCAGCACCATGCTTTCCAACTCCGAGTTTCTTGTGATGTTGAGCCAAGCCGCGTCCGACCGGGAAAAGCTGGCGAAGCTCCTCAATATCTCCAGAGAGCAGATGAGCTATGTTACCAACGCGGACGCAGGCTGCGGCCTCATCCGCTACGGCAGCGCCCTGGTGCCTTTTGTCAACCGCTTCCCGCGCGACACAAAGCTGTATGCCCTGATGACCACCAAGCCCGGTGAGGGCGTGTTCGGCGGCGAGGAGGTTTTGGTATGAGCAGGCTCAATATCCGCTTTGCGTCCGCAGAACACCGCGATTTCTTTTTTCGGATGATGGATGAGGCACGGAAAAACGACTGCTATCACCAGTCTTTCTTTTATGTCATGGGGATTGCCCCGGAAACACGGGCCAACATCCGCCAGATGTTTGATTTCAAGCAGGACTGTATCAAACCGGAGGGTATGCACGGAGGCTGGCAGACCAGCGGCACCGTCCGGGTGTGCCGTTTGGCCTTCAACCTCTGGAACGGCTACACCGAACCGGAACACAGCAACGCCTATTCCCCGGAGGATCTGTTCTGCTGTGAATTTGCCCCCTATTTCATGGAGGGTATGAAAATCCGTTACCCGGAATACTGCCGGGAGCTGCCCCCTGCCAAAAAACAGGCGGAACCGGCGCGATGATTCTTAGATGGGAGGAATGAAATATGGCTGAATTGACCTATACGCTGGGGGAACATCCCCAGATCATCGAGCTTCTCTCCGTGCTGGAGAAAAACAACCTTCAAAAGCAAAAGGAAGAAGTGCAGGCCCTGGTGGGGTATATCGACGGCATGGAGGATAAGCTGTCGCAGATGATGGAGGAAATGAAAGAAATCCGTTTGGAGGTTGGCAAGCTCCATGACAAGGGAATCCGGGCCAAATGCGTCCAGCTTGCAACGGCGGCGGAGGGGAAAATCCAGCAGGTAAAAGCGATGGTTTCCACCGCCAAGGCAAACCTCATTTCCTCTGCCGGGCGCATGGTGCAGACCTTTCAGGAAAAGGGGCGCGCTGCCCTGCGCCATGCGGTGCAGGCTTTGCGTATCCCCGCCGTTCTCTCACGCATGGAACACGGATTTTCTCATGCCGGCAAGGCGATGGAGCAGTGCGCTGGAAAGCTGGATGTGTTCCGGGAGGAGCTGCACCAGGCGGGAAGCCACATGAAAAGCGCCGGGCGCGCCCTTGCAGGCAAAGAAGTACAGCAGGCCCAGGAGCTGGAGGCCGACAAGGGCGTGCTTGCCAGGCTGCGGGGCCTGTTTCTGTCCTGCGGCAAGACCTTTTCCGGGATGGAGCGCGGCGCGGCCCGTCTGGCTGAAAAAGCAAGCGGTGAGAAATCATCCGTAAAATCGGAGCTGCGGGAACTGAAAGCGGCCCCGGACGCACCGCACCGGCAGGCGGCCAGCAAAGAGCAGGCGCGGTAAGGAGGGTGAAGAAAATGAGTGATAAAGTGAAAACCAGATGGATGATTGCAGGGGCGGCCTTTTGCGCCGCCCTTTTCCTTTTCTCCGGGGCCATGCTGGCCCGTGAATATCTCGACCAAAAGCAGAGCGCCGAAGCCTTTGACGAGGTGGCGGAGCTGGTCAAGGAAGATGTGGAGCTGCCCACTTTGACGGTGGAAGGCAGCCCGGCCCAGGAGCCGGAGGCACTCACAGCCTTTGAAAAATACGCGGACGTGTACGCCCAGAACAGCGACCTGGTGGGCTGGGTTTCCATCCCCGGCACCCGGATTGATTACCCTGTCATGCAGACCAAGGACAGCCCGGATTTTTACCTCAAGCACGCCTTTGACAAATCGTACAGCAGCTATGGGGTGCCTTATCTGGCCGAAAACTGCGATGTTGGCATTTCCGACAACCTGGTGCTGTACGGCCACCACATGAGCAACGGCTCGATGTTCTCCGACCTGTGCAGGTATGAAAGCGAGGATTTCTACCGGGAACACAAGACCATCCATTTTGACACGCTGGACAGCTTTGGCGAGTATGAGGTGATCGCCGCCTTTAAGACGGTGGCCTATTCCGGGGAGGGGTTCAAGTATTACCACTTTGTCCAGGCGGAAAACGCCGAGGCTTTTGAGGCGTATATTGCCGAGTGCAAGGCGCTGGCCCTTTATGATACGGGCGTGAGTGCGGAATACGGCGACAAGCTCATCACCCTTTCCACCTGCGAATATTCCCGGACAAACGGCAGGATGGTTGTGGTGGCAAAGCTGCTTGACGCATAAGGGCGCGCCCACCCTGGGAAGGAGGTGAAGCCTATGGGCAAGGGCATTAAGACAAAGAGTGTTGCAGAAAAGACGATCAAGGCGATTGATAAATCTGCGGTTGCTTCGGAGCGGATGAAGGAAGCATATATCCGCACCAAAGACAAGGGCGAGCATGGCCTGTATGCAGAGGAAGGCTCCCCCGGCGAGTATGCGTCCGACCGCATTTCTTCCGGGGTTGAAAATACGGCCCGTGAAGCTGTCCACCAATTTGACAAGCAGGGCCGCAAAGGGGTTAAGACCACCAAAGAGAACATTTCCAAGGTCAAAGAAAAAATCCAGAAGCGCAAGGCCGCAGCCGAACAGCCTAAAAAACAAGCGGAGAAGCAGGCGGCAAGGCAGACCAGACAGGCCGCAGACCGTCTTTCGGAGCCGGTGAAAACCATCCGGCAGGAGCGCGGGGCTGTCAAGACCCTGGATCGGGGCAAGAAAAGCATTAAAACAGTGGACAGGAGCCGCAAGACCATCAAGCAGGCGTCCTCTACCGCCAAAGGGACGGTGAAAACCGCCAGCAAATCCATCAAGACGGCGGAAAAGACAGCCAAAGCCAGTATCAAGACTGCCCAGCAAGCAGCAAAAACGGCTCAAAAAACAGCCCAGGCCACAGCCAGGGCCGCCAGAGCTGCCGCCCATGCTGCCCGCGTTGCGGCGAAAGCGGCTGTGACTGCGGCAAAGGTGGCGGTCAAGGCCACCATCGCGGCGGTGAAAGCCATCATAGCGGCAACGAAGGCGCTGATTGCGGCCATCGCTGCGGGCGGCTGGGTTGCGGTGCTGGTGATTATTGTGATCTGCCTCATTGGTATGATTGTCGGCTCCTGCTTTGGGATTTTCTTTTCCGGGGAGGATTCCGGCACCGGGCAGACCATGCAGACTGCGGTGCAGGAGATCAACGCCGAGTACGAGGAAAAGCTGGAGGAAATCAAAACTTCCCACACCTACGATGTGCTGGAGATGTCCGGCAGCCGGGCGGTTTGGAAAGAGGTGCTTGCGGTGTATGCCGTCAAGATCACCACCGACCCGGACGCTGCCCAGGAAGTGGCCACCATGGACGATTCCAAAAAGCAGCTCTTAAAGGATATTTTCTGGCAGATGAATGAAATCTCATCCAGCACCTCTACCCAGACGGAAACCATCATTGAAACCTCAGACGATGGGAACGGGAACATCGTAGAAACGGAAGTCACCGTCACCCGCACCTATCTGTATATCACCGTCAGCCACAAGACGGCGGAGGAAATGGCCGATCAGTTCAGCTTTCACGAAGATCAGCGGGAACAGATGGCGGAGCTTCTGGCCGATGAGAACAATTCCCTCTGGAGCCAGGTGCTTTACGGCATTACCGGAGGCGACGGCGAGATCGTCACCGTGGCGCTCTCTCAGGTGGGGAACACAGGCGGTGCGCCCTATTGGAGCTGGTACGGCTTTGGCAGCCGTGTGGAATGGTGCGCCTGCTTTGTGAGCTGGTGTGCCAATGAGTGCGGCTATATCGACGCTGGTGTTATTCCAAAGTTTGCAGCCTGTGCGTCCCAAGGCGTCCCGTGGTTTAAGGAGCGCGGGCTGTGGCAGGATAACAGCTATGAGCCGCGCCCCGGCGACATCATCTTTTTCGACTGGGATGATGGAGGCCAGGACGGTTCTTCCGACCATGTGGGGATTGTGGAGAAGGTGGAGAATGGCCGCGTCTACACGGTGGAGGGCAACTCTGGCGACTCTGTGCGTCAGAACAGCTACCCCGTGGGATACTATGAGATTTACGGGTATGGCACACCCGCCTATTAACAGCCCCCAAAAAGAAGAAGCCCAGCCGCGCAGGCGGCTGGGTACATAATGATAATAACAA
>DBEYYM010000008.1:0-21070 GCA_048184675.1 Evtepia sp.
CCAGACAGCCGCCCCCCTCCGCGTTGCCGATGGTGAGGGTCCCCTCGTGGCGGGTGACGATCTCCTCGCACACCGCCAGGCCGATGCCGCTGCCCCGGGCGGTGGAGCTTCCCTTGTAAAACTTGTACTTCACGTTGGGCAGTTCCTCCGGCGGGATGCCGGGGCCGTAGTCCCGGACGGTGATGACCACGTCCCCATCCTCGGGGAAGATGGCCGTGTCGATGCGTTTGCCCGCCCCGCCGTGCTTGGCGGCGTTGTCCAGCAGGTTGCAGAAAACCTGCCGCAGCCGGTCCGGGTCCCCGGGGATGGGAGGGAACTCCTCCTCGCAGTCGGTGTGATAGACGGCGATCCCCTCGGCGGCCAAAAACTCGTGATAGGTGTAAACGGCGTCCTCCAGCTCGGCCTTGATGTCCATGGGCTCCACCGACAGGGTGAAGCGGCCGTCCTCAATGCGGGAGAACTCCAGCAGCTCCTCCACCATACCCGACAGCCGGCGGGCCTCGCTGGCAATGATGCCCATGCCCTTGCGCACGTCCCCCTCGTCCCGGGCCTCGCCGCTCATAATGGTCTCGGCCCAGCCGGTGATGGCGGTAAGGGGCGTGCGCAGCTCGTGGGAAACCGAGGAGATAAATTCGGACTTCATGCTCTCGGCCTGCTTGATGCGCATGGACATGTCATTGATGGCGTCGGTCAGGTCGCCCACCTCGTCATCAAACTTTTTCTCCACCTGGATACCGTAGCTCCCTCCGGCGATCCGCCGGGCGATGCCGGTGATGTTTTTCACCGGGTCCACAATGGAGCGGACAAAGTAGATGTTGGAGATATAGACCAGGATCAGGATGCTCACGGAGATGATCACCGCCACCAGGGTGAGGATCACCACCTGCCGGTCCACCAGGCGCATGGAGGTCACATAGCGCATGATCCCCACCAGCTCCCCGTTATACAGCAGGGGGGCGGAGACGGCGGTGATCCGTTCCCCGGTCTGGCTGGAGGTCCCCTTCCAGGAGGAAATGGTCTGGTTATTCTGCAGCTGGACAATGTCCCCCGTCCCCGGCATGGTGCCCGACAGGGTCAGGCCGTTGGAGGAATAGATGACCTTGCCGGCGGGGTTGAGAAACTGCAGCTCAATGTGGGTGCCGTCCTCAAAGGAGCTGACATAGTCTTGGGCAGCGGTGAGATAGTCACCGCTGCTGTTATCGCTGCTGGCATAGCTGCTGAAAAAGCTGGTCGCGATGCGGGCCTTGCTCTCCATGTCCGTCAGGATACTGCTGTCGTAGTAATTCTTGGTAAACAAGGAGAAAGCCACCACAACCACCGCCAGGATCATCACCATGATGCTGACGCTGTTGAGCAGCCACCGCTGGCGGATGCCCTTGACCTTTGGAAACGAACTCATAGGTGATCTGCCTCCCCCGTGCCAGTTTGTTAAAATTCCCACTTGGAGCCGTAGCCCCAGATGGTGGTGATGAAGGCAGGGCTGGTGGGCTCATCCTCGATCTTCACCCGCAGGCGGCGGATGTTTACGTCTACGATTTTCAGCTCACCCAAGTAGTTCTCCCCCCAGACAAACTTGAGGATCTCCTCCCGGGAGAGGGCCTTGCCGGGGTTTTCCATAAACATTTTCATAATGGCGTATTCCACCTGGGTCAGCTTCACCCGCTGGCCGTTTTTCTCCAGGGTGCGCTTGCGGGTGTTCAGCACAAAGGGGGGCTGCTGGATCTCTCCGTCGTCCATCATGTCCCCGCCGATGCGCCGGTAAAGGGCGTCGATGCGGGCGGTGAGCTCCGCCGGGGAAAAGGGCTTGGTCACATAGTCGTCTGCTCCGGTCATAAAGCCGGTGACTTTGTCCATCTCCTGGGTGCGGGCGGTGAGCATAATAATGCCGATCTTGGAGTTGCCTGCCCGGATCCGGCGGCAGACCTCAAAGCCGTCCATGTCAGGAAGCATGATGTCCAGCAGCGCCACCCGCACATCAGGGTTTAGCCGGAGCTGCTCCAGCGCCTCCTCCCCGGTGCCGGCCTCAATGGTTTCGTAGCCAGCTCGGTTGAGATTGATTACAACAAAGCTGCGGATGTTGGCCTCGTCCTCCAAAACCAGAATCTTTTTCATTTTCTTAACTCCTTTAACGTGTAACGTGCATTTTGGGGCCCGCTGTGCCGGGCGGCCAAAGGGAATGACTTCGTCTTGCAGCTGGAAACGGGCCAAGGGGCCCCGGTCCGTTATCCCCCAGTGGGGTAATATAGCCTGTCGCAAATATAGCGGGTTGGGACCCGATCGGTGCACCAGACTCCGTTCTCAGCCATGCCAAAGGCGAAGCCCGCCCCGGCCATGGCACAGGCGTCAATTTTGAGCACCACAGGGGTCATATGCCAGCGCCGGCCAGACTGCCAGGCTGCTTCCTCTGTGGGCTGCAGGTGGACCCCATGGCGGGCCATTTTCTCAATGGCGCCGCTGGCCTCAATTTTCTGCAGCGCCGCTGTGGAGGTGCCGTGGTACAAATAAGGGGGCGGCGGGCCATAGGCCAGCTCAGGTTCCACCCAGGGGATGGAGTGGCCCTGGCAGCACTTGATCCGGCTGTGGGCCTCGTTAAAGCGATAGCGTCCCTTGCTGTCCTGGGCCACAATCTCCTCTAGCTTCGCCCGGTCCAGATGGTATTTGCTGTGTGCTTTAACCCCGCGGATGAGCTCCTCCACAGCCACCCAGCCGTGGCGGTCCATTGTTAGGTCGGCCTCCTCCGGGTGGTGCCGCAGCAGGTAGCACAAATAAACGGATAGGTTTCTCACATGGGCTCCCTCCCTGGGTGTTTGGCTCGTGGCCTCAGCTGATGGTGTTCCAGCTGTCTAACTCGGCATGGAAGCAGGCTTTCAGGGTCTCCTGGGTCAGGCCGCAGTCCCAGTCGCTGTCCAAAAATTCCGCCGCGTAGATGGTGGTGGCGTCGGCGTGGAGGATAAAGCGGTTTTCCTGCCGGGCCTGCCGGGTTCGGTCACTGCCTGTCAGGCAGTAAATCTGCAGGAAGGGTTTTACCTCGCTCTCTGCCGCCTCTTCCCCCTCCACCCCCAGGGCAAAGGTTATCGTTCGCACCCCCACAGTGGCGCTTTCTTGGCAGCTCATGGAAAAGTCTCCCGTCCAGCTCTCTGGAATCTCCAGGTACCATCCGTCCCCGCTGTGGTAGGTTGTCATGGCCAGGTCCCGGGTGCCGTCGGCACGGTAGCGCATCCAGCGAAACCACCAAAACTTCTCCACCGAGCTCTCCCCATAAGAGGGCACCTCCTGGGCCACAGGGACCTCCATGGCCCCGTCCCGGTCAATGTCCTCCGGCTGAACGCCGGCGGAATAGAGCACCGTGTTTTCACTGCGGCGCTTTTCCGGCTGCAGGGTGATATTTTTCAGCGTTTTCCCTTCCTCCAGGCAAAACACATCGGTAACCAGCACATCTTTGCTGCCACAGAAAGATGTCACGAACAGGGCGGGGACCTCCCCTGCCAGCTGGCCGTCATTCCAGCTGTTGACCCCAGTGGCGCCTTCGGACAGGGGGACCACCGAGGTCATCTCCATCCGTCCATCCCGACAGTCGTAATACTCAATGCGCAGGTGGGTGCCCGCGCCGCTTTCCGTCTGGGACAGGATCACTTCCTGCTGGCCGTCGCTATCCAGATCTGCCGTCAAATACCGGCTATAGCCGCTTCGCATGATCTCCACCGGCTGGCCGTCGTTCAGGGTATACCCCACCAGGGAGTGGACCGAGCCGCTTACCTGCCAGCTGACCAGGATATCGGTGCCGCCGGTGCCGCCCAGGTCCAGGTACTCGATGGACTCAATCTCGCTGCCCACCCCTTCAATGCGGGTGAACACCTGATACTCTCCCCGGTTATCCTGGCGGAAGAACACGATTTTCAAGGGCGCCTCCGAGGTGACATCCCGGAAAAAGGCCACGGCTTCCTGCAGGCCATCGCCGTCCACATCCACCAGCTGGATGGTTTGGCAGTTTTCCCCACTCAGAGGGGCAATGTATTCTGCGTTCCCCTTTTCCTGGTTGATCTTGGCCTGGAGGTTCACATACGCCTCCGAGGATTTGGGCAGGGCGTACATCTCGTCTACACTGCCAAATACGCAGCCCCCCAGCCCGAGCAGACAAAGCACCATCGCCAGGCAGCCCAGCACCCGTTTTCCCATGGAGACCCTCCTTTTTCCGGCCGCCCCCACAAACGGGCAGCCGATTCTCTGAATTCTTTTCAGTATTTCATCATACCACATTTGCGCCGGATTTCCTATGATTTCTTTGAAAATTTATCCCAGAAAAAACCAAAGAAGGGACAGGACGTTTCCTTTCCCTTCCCAGTCCGCGAGAAACGCTGCCGATCTGGGCCACCCTCCTTTCTCACCGTCCCCTGGCCAGGTCAATTTTGAAATTTCCCCCGGAAAAACTCTTGCCAAGGGCAAGATCCTGTTGTATAATAAATTGCAATTTCGATTCCACGCCGGTGTGATGGAATTGGTAGACGTAGTGGACTCAAAATCCACCGGTGGCGACACCGTACCGGTTCGAGTCCGGTCACCGGCACCAAACCAATATAATCCGAACCTATTTCCGATCAGTGATGGGTTCGGATTATTGCTTTTCTTTGACCGCTACGAAAGCACCTACTTCTGCAACGGGGTGCGGCACAAGCCGACCTCCAAGCCGAGAGGCCCACGGAAAAAGAAACAGGCCCCCTAAACGCAAAAAGGGCGGGCGCACCGTGCAAACGGCTGCGCCCGCCCTTTTGTCCTTATTCCTTCTTGTCCTCCTGCCTCGACCCTTCCCGCCGCTTCTTCCATTCGGCAAATTCCCGCTGGCCTTCCTCGCTCTCGTAAAAAGCCAATATGTCAGGCATGATACACCGGGCAATCGCTTCGATCTGGTGCTGGGGGATGTCGGTGTTGTTGATCAGTTTCTTGCGTCTGCTCAAATGTACCTCCGTCGTCTGTATTCAATTTTCAAGGTGCTGTGCGGCCTTACCGCTGGTAGTCCTTGGGGCGCTTCTGCCCCCGCTGTTTTTCTTTTAACGCCTGCCTGACCTCTGGCGGTATGCTGTTCACAAACCGCCGAAGCTGCTCGTTTTCCTTTTTCAGCATAAGTACCTCCATCTGTTTCTGGATACTCTTTTCGTCATTGGCCTTTTCCCGCAGACCCTCGTTCTCCTGCGTCAGATAGTCGATGGTGGCCTGGTACTTTTTCATCTGCCCCAGGTGGCTTTCCAGCCGTGAGAAGTATGGCCCCACCATCTCCAACACCTCGTCCCGCTTCTTCCCGGCGTTCAGCACCCCGATTTCCGAAATGGCCTTTTCTATGGCCTTCTGCTGGCGGGTCAGGTCTATGGACTGCTTGAACAGCCAGGTGGGGATGTGCTTGCGCTTGGTGACAAGGGCGCTCTCGCCCCGCTTGAAGACGGGGAACGCCTTTTTCATGTGGGCGTGGAACTCGTCCTGCCATTGGGAGAGCTGCGCCCGGTTGCCCAAAATCTCCTTGGCGGACAGCCGCCCGTCCTCCGTGATGGGGGTGAAGCACAGGTGGAGGTGGGGCGTTTTCTCGTCCAGGTGTACCACGGCGGAAAAGATGTTCCCCCGGCCCACCTTCTTCTCCATAAAGGCCACGGCCTCGGTGAAGTAGGCTTGTATCTCCTTCTGGCTCCTGCCTGTGAAAAACTCCGGGCTTGCGGTGATGAGGGTGTCCACGAACATGGTGCTGTTCTTCCGGGTGCGGCACCCCGCCGCCTTGATCCGGTTGTCAATCTCCCGCCTGTACCGCTGGGCGGGTTGGATGATGTGAATGTTGTCCTTGCTCCTGCTGGTGTCAATGTCCGGGTTGCTGGCGTACTGCTCCTTGGTGCGCTCGTGGTGGGCCTCCAGCGCCCCGGCAGGCCCCGCCTTGTGCTTGGCGAAGCGTAGGATTGCGTGCTGTGCCTTTTGTGCCATTGTACCTCCTTGTTAGCAGCATTTCCCCGTTTCCGGGGGTGGGAATGATAAGACACAGGTTCCCTCTGTTCCGGGGCCTGAAAGCCTTGCAAACAGGGGCTTTTCACCCTCTAAATGCGTACATTTCAAACACCTCCCTTGTTCGCTTTTGGGCGCAAAAAAGCCACGCCCGCCGCTCCTGGCTTGCGTGGCTTTACCGCCCCGTTTCCTTCTCGTACTGGATAAACCGCTTCTTGATGGCCTCCATGCGCTTGACCACGGCGCTGTGGGTTTTATACCCCAACCTGTCCGCGATCTCCTGATAGCCGTATCCCTCCACCCGCAGTTCCAAAATTGCCATGTCCTTTGGGGACAGGGTGACCTTGAACCGCTGGCAGAAGTCCTCCCCCTCCACCTGCCCCGTGAAGTCCCCCGCCGGGTCAGGCAGGGAGTGAATACCGCTGTCCTCGTCCTCCATACATTCCTCCAGCGAAACGGTCTGCACCCGCTTGGAGCGGGTATGATACCACTTGCGGAGGAAGTCCCTGCGGACATTGGTGTCCCACTTCATAAAATCCTCGTCGCAGGGCATTTCCCGTATCACTTCCAGCATTGGCCCCCAGCCCTGTTCCTCGATGGTCTGCTGAACAACCTGATTCATTACTGCTTTCACATCGTCCGGGTCAAAGAACGGTATCTCGAAGTTGGGCGGCAGATTGAACAGGGCCTGTACGCCCCAGCCCCGCACACGCTCCACGCCCTTGGCCCACAGGAGCAGGGCGTAGGCCAAGCGCCACACCGGGGAATAGCCTGTGTAATGCTCTTTCCAGCCGCCGAAGCTGAAGTGGGGGAAAGCCAGAGACGCAACAGCGTCCATGACCTCGTTCAAAAACTGCTGGCTTTGGATGACCTCGGCCCACTCCGGGGTGTTCAGCGCCCCCATGCTGTGGGACAGCCTGCGGAGGGTGGGGCAACGGATAAGCAAATCATAGGGGAGCATATACACAAGAGGCAGATAGCGAAGCGGGGTGTCGTAGGGAAACTTGTAGGTGACGAACATAAAATTGACCTCCTTTCTTTGAGTGATTTTGAACATCTCTACTTACTTACGTCATAAGTATATACCTTTTGTTCTATAATCCCAAAGAGAATTTTGGGGAAATCATATAGTGGACTTGAGCATTAAAGATGAGTATGCTATTATTCCATTTAATCAAGAGCGATAAGCACAAATATAGAGGTATATCATGATGAAAGAAATACGAAAGAAACGGGCGGTTGCCACAAGTATGTTCCGTAGAAAGGATGTGATATAAAAACAAGAAAGGACTTTAAGTTCATGACTAATATTCCAGACCCTAATACGGTCTTTCCAAACGAATACAAAACCTCTTGCTTTATCAAGAATGTCATCACAGCCCCCAATATTACAGTTGGAGATTATAGCTATTATGATGATACGAGCGACCCAACAGGCTTTGAAAAGAACAATGTACTTTTCAACTACCCAGAATTTGGTGACAAACTAATTATAGGCAAGTTCTGTCAGCTTGCTTCTGGCACCAAGTTCATTATGGGGGCAGCAAATCATCGTATTAGTAGTGCAACAACATACCCATTTAATGTATTCGGTGGTGCATGGAGTGAAAATACGCTGCCGCACATGGAGCAACTTCCTTACAAAGGCGATACAATTATCGGAAACGATGTCTGGATTGGACGAGAGAGCATTATTATGCCCGGTGTGAAAATCGGTGATGGAGCAATCATTGCCGCTTATTCCGTTGTAGTTAAGAATGTTCCTCCCTACACAGTTTACGGTGGCAATCCTGCAAAGTTTATTAAAGACCGTTTTGATGACGAACTGAAAGACCTTCTTCTCCGTTTTCGATGGTGGGATTTAGCCCCGGAACAGTTGGTAGCTATTCTTCCGTTGCTGTGCAGTCCTGATCTGATAAAACTAAAACAATCATTGAAAGAGAAACTCACATAAGCAATAGATGGTTTCCTTTTTATGGTGGAGATAGCAACCCCGGGTGGGGCCGTCAATGGTCAAGATGAACGGCGCACCTTGTGCGCCGCCATTGACCGCCCGGCCCGGTCTTGCTTTATGGTAATCAAGGCGGGCAAGCCCCAAGGGTGCTTGCCCGCCCCTTTTGGATTTTGGGGACGGGGGGGTTCACTCACAATCAATCCACCTGTCAACCCAAAATATGAATTGGCATGGACGGCATATTTTGATATAATGTGAGTAAGACAGGAGGCGAGGAAAATGAACGAAATCGGCGCAAGATTGAGGACTCTCCGGGAGGGTATCGGCCTTTCCCAAGCCAAGTTTGGAAAGATTGCGGGTATCCCACAGGCCACCATCAACCGCTATGAAACGGGATACTCCGCCGCCCCGATTAAAGTATTGATTTGGTATGCGGATTACTTTGATGTGTCGCTGGACTATCTCTGCTGCCGCACCGACAAGCCACAAGGCAAACTGTATGAGTTCAAGCCAAAAATCCTTGAAGAAGATAAGGATATGAAGCAGTTTGTGGAGATGTGTTTTGACCCGGCTTCACCCATGAATGAACGGTTGAAGAAAACTCTGGTTCGCATGTTATCGGAGGCAAATGGTAAATGAATGGATTTATCGAGGCACCTAACAAAGGCAGACGGTTCCCCTATGTATTTGAAGATCAAAGCCTAACAATATATAGCGCAAACTCCCTCCCATTAAGTGGGGCAACAGATTTTGGAATTATGTCGTCCAATATATATCTGATTGCTTCGAGCACAGAAACAAGCGCTCTTATTGTGTTCTTCGTTGATGAGTACCCATTTGACGATAATAGTCCCATCCTTTGGACGTCAACAACATTAAGAGTCTATTATTATATTACTGGACTGAACAAAGACCGAGCATTTATTCCGGACAAAATGTGTTTTGCTTTTGATGAGCTTAATTATTTCTTTAATCTTAACGCTGGGATGAAACGTCGCTTGGCAGATGATAAAGCGCAAATCATTGAGACGCTCCCATATGAGGAAACAAAAAAGGAGGTTTCATTTACCTGCAACGGCATACCTATTGTCGGAGAGCTTGGTATTATACAAGTGTTGCGATGGAGTTCAACCATTCCACTTGAGTTACACAGTCAATTATCTTTTGCATTTGAAAAAACGGCAAAGGTTGATTTTATCCTTGATTTATATGCTGTTGTAAAACGGCTTTTTTGTATCCTCTGCTATAGACAGAATATTAAAATGGATGTTGTTGAACTTTATGGGTTTAACGAAGATGGACTTAGGTGCCCAATGGGAGTATTCCATCCGTTGTATAGCGATTGCACCACAGTGGAAGATAAAAAGGTTTGGGAAAAAACAGTAAAACATCATACACTCGAACCCCATTTTTCTGAGTTAATTCAGGCAATTGCAGATGGACGCGTGTATGTTGAACACATTCCGGAGACAAAAAGAGACGGAAGGCAGATAACAGTTGCAAGAACAATACTAATTACAGCAGCTTTTGAATGGACGTTTAAGCAAACTTATGGCAATCTGCCCTTGTCAAAATACAGACAAGAGGTTAAAACAGATATTCTGGAAGCATTGGAAAACTTGCCTCAAGCAAAATCATATAATTCAAAAAAGAAGGGTGAAGTAAAACTATATCAAAAAATAGTAGGCCACGTTGACCGCAATCTATCAGAAAGAATACAGTACGCCCTCACGGATTGTAGTTCAATTTTGGAACCATTTATAAAGCAGCTATATTTAATCAATAACATGGATGTTGCACAGTATTCTCAAATTGCTAATGAATTACAATATCAACGGAATGCTTATGCACATGGAGATATAGAAAGAGACCTTAAAGACAATATCATTTTGGATGTTATCATCTTAGAATGGTTGAATTATTGCATGCTTTTCAAACAAGTTGGATATGACGAAGTAGATATCTTTAATGCCATAAACCAAATATTCACACGGGGATTCGTTGATAAACAGAAGGAGGCGGACACCGAATGAAGGCTGTTATCTACGCCCGCTATTCCTCCGACAACCAGTGGGAGGAAAGCATCGAAGGCCAAATCCGGGAGTACACCACCTTTGCCGAGAAGAACGGTATCACCATCCTAAGCCACTACATAGACCGGGCCTTTTCCGCCAAGACCGACAACCGCCCGGAGTTTCAGAATATGATTAAGGACAGCGGCAAGCGTCTGTTCGATATGATACTCGTCTGGAAGCTGGATAGGTTTGCCCGCAACCGCTACGACAGCGCCCGATACAAAGCCACGCTGAAAAAGAACGGGGTCAAGGTGGTATCCGCCACCGAGGTTATTTCCGACGGGGCCGAGGGTATCATTCTGGAAAGCGTGCTGGAAGGGTACGCCAAATACTACTCCGCCGACTTGTCCGAGAAGGTTGTTCGAGGCATGACGGAGAACGCACTGAAATCCAAATACAACGGCGGCACCCTGCCTATCGGCTATCAGATCGGCAGCGAGCAGTTTTTCCAGCTTGACCCGCTGACCGCTCCCTTTGTGCGGGAGACGTTCCAGCGTTACGACGAGGGGGCCACCATAACACAGATACGGGATTGGCTCAACGAGCAGGGCGTGAAGAATACACGGGGCCAGAAGATGACCTACAACAGCGTCCAGCACCTTCTGAACAACCGCCGCTATATCGGCGAGTACACCTACCGGGATATTGTGGTTCCGGGCGGTATTTCTTCCATTGTTCCCCAAGACCTCTTTGACCGCGTGCAGGAGAAGCTTGCGAAGAACAAAAAAGCCCCGGCCCGCCACAAGGCCGAGGACGATTACCTGCTGACAACCAAGCTGTTCCGCGGCTACTGCGGGGCCTATCTTTGCGGTGAAAGCGGCACCAGCCACACGGGGAATGTCCACCACTACTACAAGTGCGTGTCCGTGAAAAAGAAGCGTACCGAGTGCCACAAGAAGTCCGTCAAGAAGGAATGGATTGAGGATTTGGTGGTCAGCGAAACCATGAAGATAGTGATGGACGATACTGCCATTGAGGCCATTGTGTCCATGCTGATGGATTTGCAGGACAGGGAGAATGTGAACCTGCCCTTGTATGAACAACAGCTGCGGGAGACAGACACAGCTATTCAAAACCTACTGAACGCCATCCAGCAAGGTATTCTTACCAAGTCCACGAAGGGCCGTCTGGAAGAGCTGGAAGCCGCCAAGGAGGAACTGGAAACCAAGATTGCCTGTGAGAAGCTGGCAAAGCCCAAGGTCAGCGCCGAGTTTATGACCTTCTGGCTCCACTGCTTCCGCAAGCTGGATGTGCGCCAGAAGTCCCACAGAAGGATGTTGATTGATACTTTTGTCAACGCAATTTTCCTGTATGATGACAAAATGGTGATTACTTTCAACTACAAGGACGGAACGGACACCATTACTTTTGATGACTTAAAGGCGGCGTTGGCTGACCAGAAAACTGGTTCCGATTTGGATTGCTTACCTACACCAAGCATCCCGAATGCAAATGCATTCGGGATGTTTTCTTATGCTCCCTTCGCGGGTCTCGCTTGCCCAAAGTGCAGCATCCGGGGCTTCCGGTAAGAAAATTTTATTCCCAAATAGTTGCGGACGCTACTTTTTTGTGATACAGTAATGCTGATCAATCCCCCAAAGCAGACAAGGAGCACTGCCATGAACGATTCTTTTTCCAACTTAGGCCGCTGCATCTCTATTTTCGACCGGCTTATGAAAATGTACTATGACCGCGGCCTGGCCGAGTTTGAGATTGGCTGGGGCCAGCAGTTTTACGTGGAATACCTGTATGACCACCCCGGCGCCTCCCCTCAGGAGATGGTGGAGTACATCCGGGTGGACAAAGCCACCCTGACCAAAATTATCAAAAAGCTCACTGAAATTGGGTATCTCCGGGTGGTCGGCGACCAGCAGGACCGGCGGGTCAAGCACCTGTACTTGACAGAGAAAGCCCTTCCCGCTGCCAGGCGGATCAAAGAGATTCATGCCGAGTTTTACCAAACCCTCAGCGCAGGGATTTCCCCCGCTGCGCTGGCTGCCACGGAGCAGACCCTGCAGCAGATAACGGATAACATCAACCGGAAGGTATGGCACAGAATGGAGGGCCCCCATGGTGTCTGACGCACTGACAGAACGCTTCCACCGGAAGCGGTCTCTGATCTTTTTGAATCTGGTGGTCTCCGGCATCGCTTCCTCCACCCTGGCAACCGCCATGACCACGGCGCTGCCCAACCTGATCGATGATTTCGGGGTCACCACCTCCACAGGTCAGTGGGTTACCAGTGGCTACTCCCTGGCCATGGGGGTGGTTATGCCGCTGACCGCCTTTCTCATCACGCGGTTTCCCACCAAACGGCTATATATGTCCGGGATCGGCCTCTTTATCGTGGGGCTGCTGCTGAGCATTTTTGCCGGAAACTTCGGGATTATGATGGTGGGCCGGGTTCTCCAGGCCTGCGGCAACGGAATTCTGATGTCCGCAGCCCAAGTGGTCATTCTCACCGTATATCCTGCCGAAAACAGGGGGGCCATGATGGGCACCTATGGCCTGGCCACCACTGCGGCTCCCATCATCGCCCCCACCATTGCCGGGCTGATGATCGACGCTTTTGGGTGGAAATCCATCTTCTATCTGGTTCTGGTCATCATGGCGGCCTCCTTTGTGATCTCCGGTTTCGTCTTTGAAAATGTGCTGGAGCTCCAGGACAAAACCTTTGACTTCTTTTCCTTCGTGCAAAGTATCTTCGCCTTTGGCGGCGTCACCCTGGGCATTGGGAACCTCACCACCTATGGCCTGCTCAGCCTGCAAACCGGGCTCCCGCTGGGGTTGGGCTTGGTGTTTTGCGTCCTCTTTGTTCTCCGCCAGGGCACCTTGGAAAAGCCCTTCCTGGATCTGAAGATTCTGGATTACTGGGACTATTCTGTAAGCGTACTCTCCAGCATGGTCCTCTATCTGGTGATGATGGGTTCCTCTGTGATGATGCCGCTGTACGTGCAGAGCGTTATGGGCTACTCTGCCGTGGTCTCCGGCTTGGTCACCTTGCCTGGGTCCCTGGCCACCGCCGTGGTCAGCCCCTTTGCCGGAAAGCTGTATGACAAAGTAGGGATCAAGCCCCTGTTTATTGCAGGGGCTGCTGCCCTGGCCGTCAGCAACCTGGGCATGTTTTGTCTCACTCTGGAGACCCCTCTCTGGGTGGCCGCCGGGCTCAACGTGCTCCGAAACCTTTCCATCGGCAGCCTGATGATGCCCCTGCTGACCTGGGGCACCAGCAGCGTGCCCCAAAAGAAAGTGGCAGACGCCTCCTCCCTGCTGACTTCTCTGCGCACCATCGCCGGGTCCATTGGTTCGGCGGTCTTTGTGGGCATTATGACCACAGTGAGTGAGCAGTCTGCTGTCTCTTATGGCCAGCGGGCGCTCATCCACGGTCTGAACGTCTCTTTCCTCTGGATGGCCGTGGGCTCCCTGGCCCTGCTCCTTATCTCCCTGTTGTGGGTGAAAAAACCCGCCGGAATAGATACACCGTAATCTTCCTCCCTTGTGTGCCGCATCATGCTCCTGCCGGAGCATGGTGCGGCACTTTTTTCAAAAATCTGTTGACAAGTGTAATCACCTATGCTATGATGTGTTTACAAAAGTAAACAAGGAGGGAATTTACCATGATACCCAACCACATCAACCTCTCTCCCTCGGAGTGGCACGTGATGGAGGTGCTCTGGACCCACGGCCCAGCCACTGGACGGGAAACCACCCAGCAGCTGGAAGCCCAGATGGGCTGGAGCCGCAGCACGACCCTCACCCTGCTGCGCCGGCTGGAGGGGAAAGGGGCCGTAGCCAGCGACACAGCCCACGGCCTAAAAACCTTCCGCCCTCTCATCTCTCGGGAGGACGCCATTTTGCAGGAAACCGAGGACTTTTTGGGCCGGGTCTATCAGGGCAGCCTCAGCCTTATGGTGAGCTCCCTGACCAAAAAGCAGGCCCTCCCCCAGAAAGAAATTGACGCATTGTACGCTCTATTACAAGAATTGGAGGGAAATCGCGATGATGACATGGATCATTAGTTCTTCTGTTTTAATCGCCGCAGTGATCTTGCTGCGGTACGCCCTGCGGGGGCGCATCAGCCCCCGGCTGCAATACACCCTGTGGGCCGTGGTCCTGCTCCGCCTGCTCATTCCCGTGAGCTTTGGGGAGACCGCCTTCTCTGTTATGAATGTGGTGCCGGAACAGGCCGCCTCCGTCACTGCAGACACCCAATTCAGCCAGCCCAGCACCCTGCCTGCAGACAGCCAGGAACCGGCCGCTGGAACGGAAGCCCTGGAGGCCATCCCCGGCGCCTCGGCCACAAGCCCGCTGCCCCAGGATTCCACCGCCCAGCACCCTCTGGTCCAGGGGCTGACCCTTCTTTGGCTGGCGGGAGTCTTTGGCGTTTGCCTGTGCTTCGGGGCCTCCAACCTTTTCTTTGCCCGTAGCCTGCGGCGGTCTAGGCGGCCCGTGGACGATGTCCACGCCGACCTCCCTGTTTATGTGACCGATGCCATCGACACCCCCTGCCTCTTCGGTCTCTTCCACCCAGCCATCTATGTAACCCCAGAGGCCCTGAAAGAGCCCGCGATCCTGAAGCATGTCATCGCCCACGAAACCGTCCATTTTCACCATGGAGACCACTGCTGGGCCATTCTGCGGGGGCTGTGCACTGCTCTGCACTGGTATAACCCCCTGGTCTGGTGGGCCGCCATCCTCTCCCGCCAGGACGGGGAGACCGCCTGCGATGCAGACACCATCCGCTACCTGGGCGAAGCGGAACGGGCCGCCTACGGCAGGACGCTCATTGGCATGACCTGCCAGAAGCCCACAAATCCCCTTGTCACCGCCACCACCATGACCGGCAGCGCCCGGGCCATCCGGGAGCGAATCTCCTTGATCGCCCAAAAGCCCAAGATGAAGGTGTGCACCGTCGTGGCCGTCCTTCTTGTCGCCGTCATCGCCGTGGGCTGCACCTTCTCCGGCAGGGCCGCCGGGGGAGAGATTCCCATTGAGCACGCCTTTGCCGATGAGGTCCCCGAGGCCGCAGTGACCTATGCAGAGCGCCTTATGACCTCCCAAATTGACAGCTATCAGGAGAGCTTCCAGCAGTTGAACCCCAACGCCTCCATTGCTGGCGCCAAGATCACCGCCCTGACCCCCATCCCCACCGGGGTGGCAGGCCTGAATGACGGCATCGAACTGTACCGCCTGGAATACCGCCTGCTGGTGAAGGGGACCCTCAAGGACGAAATGCTGACCTTCGTCCAGAAAGAGACCGTGGACGGGGAGACCTGGATCACCCAGAGCACCGGCGACTACCAGATCTATCTGCTGCTCTATTGGCAGGATACGGACGGTCAAACCACCTGGCAGGAGGCAGGCCTCACCTATGAAAGAACCCTGAATCAGGATTACAGCACCCTTGACATGCTCAACCAGTATGGCGACAAGTATACCGCCTGCGCGGCGGAGCGGTACAATCAGTACCAAAGTGGAAAAACCCAGAGGGAGCTTGCCCTCTCCTCTTCCCTCTCCTACGAAGTCCCCAACGGCGTCTACGCTTACGCAGAGTCTGTTATCCTCCAACAGGCAGACACCTACCACCTGACTTGGGCGGCCTCGGGGCTGGACTGCACCGTCATCGCCGCAGAGATCAACGGCCTGACCCCGGTGGACACCGGCACCGCCAACAACGACAGCGGCGTGGCCATGTACAGCCTGGACTATACCCTATTGGTGTCCGGCGACCGGGAGGATCTCCTCCAGACAGGGCTGGCCTCAGAGTCCACTGACCTTCGCTACGACGAAGCACGCGCCGCCTACGCCTGTGACGGCCAGCGTTTTCTGCTCCTTCACTACCAAGACAACGGTCAGCAGGACGCCACTTGGACCCCCATTTGCACCGCCACCCAGGAGACCCTGGCCCAGTTTGCCACTGAGGAAATGCTTCAGAAATACGGCAGCGAATACACCGCCGTCGCCATGGAGCTGTATACCCAGTACCTGGAAGCCAACCAGCAGTAATCCCCCTCTCTACCAAGGGTAGATTGACTTTCCCTCCCTTTTCCACTATGGTAAGGGGCGAGGTGAACCACAATGGATCTCAAACGAAAAAAAGAACTGCGGGCCGCCTACCAAGCCCGCAAGCCGGAGATGGGCGTGATCTGTTTCCGGTGGGCGGCCACTGGAGAGGCCTTCCTGGGCGCCTCCCAGGACATTCCCAAGGACTATAACAGCAACCACTTCAAGCTCTCCATGGGCGGCCACCCCAACCGGAGAATGCAGGCCCTATGGGACCAATTCGGCCCGGACGCCATGGACTTTTCCGTGCTGGAGCCCCTCTCCTACGAAGATCCCCAGGAGGACCACACCGAAGAGCTGGAGCTGCTGCGGGAAATCTGGCTGGAAAAGGACCCCCAGGCCAAGAAGATCTGGCGCTGACCCCCTGCCGTCCTCTCCCCGTCCAAAAAATTTGAACCGAAAAAACCGCCCGAACGCAGCTGCGTTCGGGCGGTTTTTTCGCTTTGGACAGGGCACATCCTTCCCCGGGGTTCCGTTTCCTTAGGCCTCTCTCAGGTTATCCACAATGGCATCTGCCAGGGCGTTGAGCTCATCCTCCTTATCCGCTTTCAGGGCGGAGGCCAGGGACAGGCGTTCATTGAGAACGGTCATACATTTCAGCTCCTCATCCAGGAACTTCTGCATTAGATCCCCGGACTTACAGGCCCAGGAGCCGTTCTCCACAATGGCAAAGGTACGGTTTTGCAGGTTCAGGGCCTTCATATCCATCAGATAGTTGTGCATGACGGGATAGATGCCCAGGTTATAGGTCACCGAAGCCAGCACGATATGACTGACCCGGAAGGTCTCGGAGATCAGGTAGGATACGTGGGTGTTGGACACGTCGTAAAGCACCGTGTTGGTAACCCCCCGCTCGGCCAGCTTAGCGGCCAGGGCCTGGGCAGCGGACTCCGTGTTGCCATACATAGAGGCGTAGGCGATCATCACTGCCTTTTCCTCAGGCTCATAGGTGCTCCAGTGCTGGTACTTATCCAGAATGTACCCCAGATCCCCCCGCCACACCGGGCCGTGAAGGGGACAGATATACTTGATCTGATCCAAAATCCCTGCGGCCTTTTTCAGCAGCAGCTGAACGTGGGGCCCATACTTGCCCACAATGTTGGTGTAATACCGGCGGGCCTCGTCAATCCAATCCCGGTCGAAATTCACCTCATCGGCAAAGAGCTTGCCGTCCAGGGCAATGAAAGAGCCAAAGGCATCGGCGGCGAAAAGGACACCGTTGGTCACGTCAAAGGTGACCATGGCCTCGGGCCAGTGGACCATGGGAGCAGCCACAAAGGTCACCGTGTGCTTGCCAAAGGTCTGGGTATCCCCTTCCTTCACTTCTACCAGCTCATGGCCGTCAATCTGGAAGCCAAACTGGCGCATGAGCATAAAGGACTTCTCGGTGCTGATGATCTTCACCTTGGGGTAGCGCAGCAAGATCTCCTCAATGGAGGCCCCGTGGTCGGGCTCCATGTGGTTGATGACCAACACATCCAGGTCTCTGCCCTGGAGCAGATACTGGATGTTCTCCAGCAGCTGGCGGCAGGCGGACCAGTCGATGGTATCAAAGAGGACGGTCTGTTCATCCAGCAGCAGATAGGAGTTATAGGACACCCCCTTGGGGATGGGGTGGATATTTTCAAAGAGGGCCAGCCGGTGGTCGTTGGCGCCCACCCAGTAAAGGTCCTCTGTAACCATTCTCACGCAATGCATCATCAAATCCTCCTTTGAAAGGAAATTAGTTGTAAAATAGGGCCGTGCGCAATGTCAGCAGGCCATTAGCTTTCGATGAAGTGCTCCTTGCTCTCGGCACATTCCGGGCAGACCCAGTCCTCAGGCAGCTTCTCAAAGGTGGTGCCGGGGGCCACATCGCCGTCGGGATCCCCCACCGTGGGGTCGTATTCATAGCCGCAGCCGCTGCACACGTAGGTCTTGTAAGGCGGGCGCTCCTTCTTGGGGGTGGCCCGCTTCATTTTCTTCATGGGCGGCGCGGGCTGCTTCTCCTCCGTGCCCAGAGCGGCAGTGAGCAGGGGCAAAATTTCCATCACGTCGCCCACAATGCCATAGTCACAGTTTTTGAAAATGGGCGCGTTGGCGTTCTTATTGATGGCCACAATGGTGGTGGCATCCTTAATGCCCTTCAGGTGCTGAATGGCGCCGGAAATGCCGCAGGCGATGTACAGGTTGCCCATAAACTTCTGGCCGGACATGCCCACATAGCGGTTGATGGGCACATAGCGCAGGGTTTCCGCCACGGGACGGGAGGAACCCACTGCTGCGCCGGCGGCATGGGCCAGATCCTCGATGAGCTTCATGTTCTCCTTGGCCCCGATGCCCTTGCCGGCGCTGACCACCCGCTCGGCTTTGGTAATGGGGGTGTCCATGGGGATGCCCACGGAGAAGTCGTAGCCGTCCTTTTTCAGGCTTTCCACCAAGGCGTCCACCCGCTCCTGGGCAGAGCCCTCCTTCAGGATCATCTTCTTCCGGGCGCCGGTGACCGGGCCGGCCTTCTTGAGCACCGGGCCGGCCTCCTTGGGGGGCTTGCCCAGAATGTGGGAGGAAATGACCACCCGCTGGATCTCGTTGGTCCCCTCGTAGATGGTGGTGATTTTGGCGTCTCGATACATCCGCTCCACGTCCATGCCCTTGAGGTAGCCGGTGCCGCCAAAAATTTGGAGGGCGTCATTGGTGATCTCTAGGGCCATGTCGGAGGCGTACTGCTTGGCCATGGCGGACTCCAGGCCATAAGGCTCGTGGTTCTCTTTCAGCTCAGCGGCAGAGTAAACCAACAGCCGGGCACATCGCAGCTTGGTGGCCATGTCGGCGATCTTAAAGGAGATGGCCTGCTGGAAGGCGATGGGCTTTCCAAACTGGACCCGCTCCTTGGCATACTCCACCGCGCTTTCAAAGGCCCCCTGGGAAATGCCCAGGGCCTGGGAGGCAATGCCGATGCGGCCGCCGTCTAAGGTGGCCATGGCGATCTTAAAGCCCTGTCCCTCTTTCCCCAGCAGGTTTTCCTTGGGGACCTTCACGTCGTTAAACAGCAGCTGGGCCGTGGCAGAGGAGCGAATGCCCAGCTTGTCATAATGGTCGCCAAAGGTAAAGCCCTCCCATCCTTTTTCCACAATAAAGGCGCTGATGCCCTTGGTGCCAATATCCGGGGTGGTTACCGCGAAGACCACATAGGTGTCGGCCTCGCCGCCGTTGGTGATAAAGATTTTCTCTCCGTTGAGAAGGTAATGGTCCCCCTGGAGCACGGCCGTGGTCTCGGTGCCGCCAGAGTCTGAGCCTGCGTTGGGCTCGGTGAGGCCGAAAGCACCGATCTTCTCCCCCTTGGCCAGGGGCACCAGGTATTTCTGCTTCTGTTCCTCTGTGCCGAAGGCAAAAATGGGCCATGAACCCAGAGAGACATGGGCCGAGAGGATGACACCGGTGCCGCCATCCACCCGGGACAGCTCCTCCACTGCAATGGCATAGCTGGTGGCGTCCAATCCTGCGCCGCCATACTCTTTGGGGAAGGGAATGCCCATCCAGCCGTTTTCGGCCATCTTGGTCACCACTTCTCTGGGGAAGATGTTTTCCTTATCCCAAAGAAACGTATAGGGTTTGATCTCAGTTTCCGCAAAGGCTCGAATCTTTGCCCGGAGTTCTTCCTGTTCCTGCGTGGTTTTGAAGTTCATACTGTTTCCTCCTTGCATCATGGCGTTTGGGACTTCTTTCTGTCTATACAACAGCTTCCCATTCTATGCAACAGATTCCCGTCGATCAAAAAAAGAAACTGCGGACCGCTGGCTGCTCGTTTTTTCTGGTGGCCGATCTTTTTCAGCCCTCAGCCCGTGCAAAACGGATGGCCTTCGCGCTTTTTCTTTCTTTGGGCCTATTTTATCATCTTCACCAAAATAGCGCAACCCAGGAATCCGCTTCCTCGCCATTTTGTCCATTTGACGAAGCCCCGCCTCGGGTTGCCTCCTCGCTCTTGGGTTCCATTTTTTAGCTTTTCTGCAAAACAAGAATAGATCGTTCCAAATATCCCTTGACATAATTACTATCTCCTGTTAATCTAATATTAAACATCATGTATCGAGGAGGCAAAAATTATGTCTTTTGCCATTGTTACCGATTCTCTGGCGGGCCTGCCCGTAAACCAAATCGCCCAAAAGGGACTGGTGGTCATCCCCCTGTCCTACTATGTGAACGGAACCGAACACACCTGCCTGGCTCCCGAGGGCTGTGACATCGTCGGCTTTTATCAGGCCATGAAGCAGAAGGCGGAGGTCTCCACCTCTATGATTCCTCCCCAGCGTTTCGTGGAGTATATGACCCCCCTGCTCTCCTCGGGGTTAGACATCCTTTTTGTCAGCGCCTCTTCGGGCATCAGCTCTTCCTATCAGTCCTCCTGCATCGCCGCAGAGCAGCTGATGGAGGACTTTCCCGGCCGGAAGATCCGAACCGTGGACTCCTTTTCCTCCACCCTGGGCGAGGCCCTGCTGGTGCTGCGGGCCTTTACCCTGCGGGAGAAGGGCATGAGCCTGGACGAAACTGCCGACACCATCCTGGCCCTCCGCCCTCGGATCGCCCACTATTTCACCGTGGACGACCTGTTTTATATCAGCCGCGGCGGCCGGATTTCCGGAGCCAAAGCCCTGCTGGGTACGGTTCTCAACATTAAGCCCATGTGCAAGGGGGATGAGCACGGCCACATCGTGATGAACGGCAAGGTCCGGGGCCGGGCCCAGTCCATCCGGGCCCTGGCAGAAAAGTATGACCAGCTGGTCCGCTATCCTGGGGACCAGACCGTCTTCATCGCCCACGGCAACTGCCGCCAGGACGCCGAGACCCTGGCGGAGCTGGTCCGTCGGAACAATCCCCCCAAGGAGCTCATCATCACCTTCTTCGACCCCACCAACGGCAGCCATGCCGGCCCCGGCTCCCTGGGAATTTTCTTTGAAGGGGATGAAGACGCCCGCCTCCATTGACCCTTGCCCGGTTGGCATCTTCGTGCTAAAATAGAAAAAGA
>DBEYYM010000009.1:0-4577 GCA_048184675.1 Evtepia sp.
TCCCCGTGGTGGCCCTGGCTGGGGTGGACGGGGACGCCCCCCGCCTTATCTGCCACCAGCAGGTCTTCGTCCTCATAGACAATGGTCAAGGGACCGGGCACCGGAGCAATCTGGTCGCTGCCGGCGGCATCCCCCACGGCCACGGTGAGGGTCTGTCCCCGGTGGGCGATGGCGTTGGTGAACACAGGCTGGCCGTCCAGCAAAATGCCGTCGGCCAGGGCCTTGGCCCGGCGGACACTGGCGGCGGACAGCGCCAGCTCCCGGCGGAGGAGGGTGTTGACAGGTTTTCCTTCCTGGTCTGCTCCAATGGGCAGGGTCAGCCGGCGCATAGGCAGGCCTCCTCTCATTTCTCCTGGTATTTTATGGGGATCTATGGTACACTGAAGAATGTAGATAACGCGTTCCGGGAGGCTCCTATGAAACAGAAAAAGCGCACCCGCACTCCTGTGGGTTATCTGGTGTTTGTATTTCTTCTCTATGTTCTCCTGGGTGGGGCAGCCGGATATCTCATGGCATGGGCCGCCGAAGGCCGGGGGACTTTGTTCTGGGTGGGATCCCTGGTCCTTTTGCTGGCGGCCTACCTGCTGCAGATTCTTCTCCACGAAACCGGCCACCTTCTCTTCGGCCTGGCCACGGGCTATCGGTTCGCTTCCTTCCGGGTGGGCAGCCTCATCTGGGTGAAAACCGATCAGGGTATCCGACGGGGGAAGTATCACCTGCCGGGCACCGCAGGCCAGTGCCTGCTCTTTCCCCCTGATCCTGTGGAGGGAAGCTTTCCCCTCTTCCTCTATAACCTGGGGGGCTCCCTGATGAACCTCATTGTGGCCCTGGTCTTTGGGGGGCTTTCCCTCCTCTTTGCCCAGGCCTCCTTGGGCTGGCTGCTGTGCTGGCTCATGGTGGTCACCGGGCTGGTGGGGGCCCTGCAAAATGGCATCCCCATCTCCTCAGGGGTGGTGGCCAACGACGGGTACAATGCCTTTGCCCTGCGCAAGCACCCGGCGGCCCGGCGGGCGTTCTGGCTTCAGCTGGCCATTAACGGGGAGCTCACCCGGGGCAAGCGGCTGCGGGAGATGCCCCAGGACTGGTTCACTCTCCCCACCGAGGCAGAGATGGGAGACCCCCTCACCGCCGCCATTGCCGCCCTGGCCTGCAACCGCCTGATGGATCAGCACCAGCTGGACCAGGCGGCCCGGACCATGGAGGCCTATCTGGCCGGCGACAACGCCCTGCTGGACCTGCACCGGTTTCTCATGACCTGCGACCTGGTCTCCTGCCGCCTGCTGGCCGGGGCGGGCCCCGAAGCCCTCCGGCCCCTGGACACCCCCGGCTACCAAAAGCTGGCCAAGGGGATGAAGGCCTATCCGGCCGTCCTGCGGACCCAGTACATCCGGGCCCTGCTGGCAGAGGAAAACCCAGAAAAAGGAGCCGCCATCCTGGACACCTTTGCATCCGTCGCCCGGACCTACCCCTACCCCGGCGAAATCGCTGGGGAGCAGGAGCTTATGGCCCTGGCTCAAACTAAGAAGGAGGAACTTCTATGAACGGCATCATTCTCTATGGCAGCCAATACGGCGCAGCCCTGCAGTACGCCCAGGCCCTGGAGGTGCGGACGGGCCTGCCCGCCCTGCCCTATGACCAGGTGAAGGACCTGGGAAGCTACGACACCATCGTTTACATCGGCGGCCTCTACGCCGGCAAGACCTTGGGCCTGGCAAAGACCGTCACCAAGCTGCCCACCGACCATCCCTTCCGGCTGCTGGTGGCCACAGTGGGTCTCACCTCGCCAGACAGTGAGGAGGGGCTGGCCATCATTCGAAAGTCTCTGGCCAAAGAGCTCTCTCCCGGCATCTTTGCTCGGGCAGCCCATGTCCATCTGCCGGGGGCCATCGATTACCAGATTCTTTCCTTCCAGCACCGGATGATGCTGAAGGCCTTCTGCGCCATGCTCCGGCGCCAGTCCCAGCCCACCCGGAGCGCCGACGCCCAGGCCATGCTGGACAGCTATGGCAAGTCGGTGGACGCCATCGACTTTGACGCCCTCAAGCCTATTTTGGCCTGGCTGGGGGAGTGAGGCGATTTTAGCTATTATAACACCCAACCGTGCCGGCTGACAACCGTTGTCAACCGGCACGGTTTTTTCTGTGGTACGCCCACTGAGCATCGGTAAAGGGGCCGGCCCTCAGGCCCTTGAAAAGCGCTGGCCTACCGTCTCCATCTGCTGGGGTGTCAGTGCCCAGTCTGTGGTCATCTCCAGGATCAGGCCATCCCAGAAGAGCAGATAGGTGTTCTCCGGCCGGTCCTGGCTCCACAGGCGGTAGGCTTCCTCCGCTTGCCACGGCCCGGGATCCTCGGCGCAGTAAGCGGCCCCCTCCGGGTGGTCCCGGAGCATTTGCCGGCGGCAGGGGGTGGTCAAAAGGGGGAATTTCACCTGGAGCACTGTGTACTCTAACCTGTACCCGTCCCCCGCCTGGCAAATCTCTTCCGTGGACAGCAGGACCGTGCCCTGGCGGGTTAAGCTGTTGGTGGCACCGCCTCCGCTGCCGGCCCCCAGGTCGCCCAGGGTCAGGGGCAGTTGCTCAGGGTCCAGGTTTTCTAAATAGGTCCCCTCCTCCGGCAAACTGGGTGCCGGGTCCCGCTGGCGGTCAGCGGCCGTGACCAAGACAATGGTGGAAAGCAGCACCAGCCCCAGCACCACGCCGGCGACACAGGTCACCGTCTCCGTTCGCCTTGCCGGGGTCTTTTCCCGCTTCATGCTTGCCATCATCTGATACAAGACTACGACCAAGGCGACAAAACCCAGACCCGTCAAAAGCACAAATTGAATCAGCCCCGCCTGATAAAACAGCACTGCCCCCACCGCCAGAATCACAACGCTGACACAGGCGTAAAGGCGGGTGTAGGTCCTCTTCCCCCGGGGCGGCAGGTTCTCTCCCCGCTCCGCCCGCCCTTTGGCCTGGCGGTACCAGCGTCTGTCGCTTACCGCGTCGGTCAGCTGAAACAGCACCGCCACCAGATAGCAGGCGCCAACGAAAAGCCATAAGGGATCCCCACAGATGCCGATGGGGTTGGTTTGGATCCCTGCCAGGAAGAGCCCCAGCAAAACAAGATCCGCAAGCAGGCTCCACTGGCGGCGGAACCACGGGTTTTTCTCCATGGTCTGGCGGATGTTTTCCAGCTCCAGGGTAGGCTCTGTCTCGATGGGCGTGGGGGACTCCTCCTGGCTGTAAAACACATGGATCTCCCCCATAGTCCCCGCCAGCGTCCACCCGGCGTGGGCACAGAAGTCCTGAAAGGTCAGCTGCTCTTGGCTGGGCTCTGGGTCCAGGGCAGAGGCCTTGGGATAGCACACCACGGAATAGGTCACTGTTTTCCGCAGCTCTTCCCGCCGGAAGCGCCAGCCCAGGCCGCCGCCGATCTGGTCCAGCAGCCAGCCCTCTTGGGCCTTTTCCTCCAGCCAGGTTTCCAGCCCCTGAAAATCATCCAGGCTGGCCTTGGGGTAGAATCGTCTGGTCTTCTTCATGGATGGGCCTCCTCTCCAAATACCCGGCGGAAGTCGGCGGCCTGGGCTTGGAGGCGGCAGTACTCCTCCTCCAGGGTTTGCCGCCCCTTTTCCGTCAGGATGTAGCAGCGGCGGCGGCCCTCGGCCTTGGTCTGGCGGATCATCCCCGCCTCTGTAAACTGCTCCAGCAGGTTGTACAGGGTCCCTGAGCCCACTTTGACCCGGCCCCCGGTCATGGTGGGGATCTGGTCCATGATGTCCATGCCGTAGCACTCCTGATGCAGGCACAGGAGGATGTAGTACATCTGCTCGGTGAGGGTTTGAAATTTTGCCCGGGGCATGGCGTCACCCCCTATTCTCGAATATCGATAATTCTGCCTCTATTATATTCTCGATATTCGACATTGTCAAGAGGCGGGGCAAACCAAAAGGCACAGGTGAGAGCACCTGTGCCTTCTTTCGATAGACTTGTGGTTAGGGAGCCAGTTCTTCCACCAGTTGGACGGCGTAGCCATCGGGGTCCTGAATGAAGTAGAACCGCAAGGTGGGGTTGGGGGACATGGGTGGGGAAACGGGGATCCCTGCCTTCTTCAGGTCAGCCAGCAGCTGGCCCATATTCTCCGGGGCAAAGCCCATGGAAAGGCAAGGAGCGGGGGACTCGGGCAGAGGTTCCCTCTCACAGAGCAGCTCCAGCTTGGTGCCCTCTTCAGGGCCCAGCATGGCGATTTCATGGCCGGGAGGGCCGAAGCGCTCCTGGACAGGCAGCCCCAGCAGGTCATGGTAAAAAGCCAGGCTCTTGTCCAGGTCCCGGACGCGGATGGTGGTCCAAGTAAATCTCATGGAAACACTCCTCTCCTGTCAGTATCAATCTTTGTTTAGTTTACCATAGCAAGGGCGCCCTGCGCAAGAACTTTCCTTCATTCCTCTCCACAGAACCAATGTTTGCAGCTCTCCCACCACTCCACAGTTTTGAACCGGATGGTATAGGGCTGGGATTCCTCACAAATCAAGGCATAGTCCTGGTGGGTCAGCCCCGCTGTTTGAACAGCGCGCTCACTGACTGCCGGCAGACACAGAG
>DBEYYM010000010.1:0-3032 GCA_048184675.1 Evtepia sp.
GTGCCCAGGGACGGCTTTGCGCAAAGCCGTCTCAATAATATATCCATACAATTTTAGTATACTATGTCCCCCACCCCCAGGCCGTGCCGTTTGCAACAAAAACCGCGCCGTTTACGCCGCCGCAAAAGGCTGCGCCCGCCAGCCCCCATCTAGGCGGCAGCTCCTGTCCTCTGCCCTGGGCACAGGTGACAAACCGTCAAAGCAGAAATCTTTTCTTGTCAATGCGCCAAGAAGGTTTGCCAATCTGCACAACCGCCCCCGCCCCCCTTCCCCAAAAACCAGGTCCGAATTCCTATTGACAAGATAGGCATCTGATGCTATACTTTTTGATAACTTAATATACGAAACCGTTGAAGCGGGGATAACGGCGATGATGCCTTTCCAGAGAGCCCGGGATGCTGAGAGCCGGGTAAGAAACAAGTCGTCAAATGGGCCGCTGAGGGCGCAGTCAAACCTGAAATCCTTCGGGGAGTATTCTGCGACGTGGGGGCATACGTCAGTTGCCGGGGATATGTTGGTATCCCGCTAAGAGCACGGCTCATCACCGTGAATGCAAGGTGGCACCGCGGATAAGTGATTTATTCGTCCTTGACAGAGTTTTGGTTCTGTCAAGGATTTTTTTATTGCCCTGCAACCAAACCCGTCTCGCCCCGCCGTGGCCCAGGAAGGGGGCCACGGGGCCCAGAAAGCCCCCGCACCGGCGAGACCCTTTCTTTGGCAGGGCGCACCAAGGGAGTATTTTTAGGAGGTAAGGAACATGCGATTTTCACCCACCCTGGAGGAGGTCAAAGCCATTGCCGCCACCGGGCAGTATAACGTGCTGCCGGTCAGCTGCGAGATCCTCTCCGACATTTGCACGCCCATTGAGGCCATGAAAATTTTGAAAAACATCTCCACCCACTGCTACATGCTCGAGTCTGTGGCGGAGCGGGAAAAATGGGGCCGGTACACCTTCCTGGGCTTTGACCCCAAGCTGGAGATCACCTGCATCGACGGGGAAATGCGGGCCGGCAACCTGAAATTCAAAACCGAAGACCCCTCTGCCTTTCTGCGGCAGATCCTGGCCGATTACAAGAGCCCCCGCTTCGACTACCTCCCCTCCTTCACCGGGGGGCTTGTGGGGTATTTTTCCTACGATTACCTGGGCTACAGCGAGCCCACCGTGCGCACCAACGCCCAGGACAGCGAGGGCTTCAAAGACGTGGACCTAATGCTCTTTGACAAGGTCATTGCCTTTGACAACTTCCGGCAGAAGATCGTCCTCATCGCCAATATGTCCCTGGAGGACCCCGAAACCGGCTATAACAAAGCCATCCTGGAACTGGAGCAGCTCTGCCACCTGCTGAAAACCGGGGAGAAAAAGCACGAGCCCGGCGGCCACCTGCTGGGGGAGGTCACCCCTCTCTTTGACAAGGCCGCCTACTGCGCCATGGTGGAGCGGGCCAAGCACTACATCCGGGAGGGGGATATTTTCCAAATCGTCCTCTCCAACCGCCTGAGCGCCCCCTTTGAGGGGAGCCTGCTGAACACCTATCGGATTCTGCGCACCATGAACCCCTCCCCCTATATGTTCTATTTCTCCGGCACCGACGTGGAGGTGGCCGGGGCCTCCCCCGAGACCCTGGTGAAGCTGGAAAACGGCGTTCTGCACACCTTCCCCCTGGCGGGCACCCGGCCCCGGGGAAAAACCGAGGCCGAGGACAAGGCCCTGGAAGCCGAGCTCCTGGCCGACCAGAAGGAGCTGGCCGAGCACAACATGCTGGTGGACCTGGGCCGGAACGACCTGGGAAAGATCAGCCAGTTTGGCACCGTGCAGGTGGAAAAGCTCCACTCCATCGAGCGCTACTCCCACGTGATGCACATCGGCTCCACGGTGCGGGGGGAGATCCGGGCGGAGTTTGACGCCCTGGACGCCGTCAGCGCCGTCCTCCCCGCCGGCACCCTGTCCGGGGCCCCGAAAATCCGGGCCTGCCAGCTCATTGGGGAGCTGGAAAACAACAAGCGGGGCATCTACGGCGGGGCCATCGGCTACATCGACTTCACCGGCAACATGGACACCTGCATCGCCATCCGCATCGCCTATAAGAAAAACGGCAAGGTCTTCATCCGCAGCGGCGCCGGCATTGTGGCCGACTCCGTGCCCGAGACCGAGTTCCAAGAGTGCATCAACAAAGCCCAGGCCGTGGTCAGCGCCCTGCGCCTGGCAGAGGAGGAAGAGGTATGACCTTACTCATCGATAATTACGACAGCTTTTCCTACAATCTCTATCAGCTCATCGGGGAGCTCAGCCCCGATATCAAGGTCATCCGCAACGACGAGATGACGGTAGAGGAAATCCGGACCCTGGCCCCGGACCGCATTATCCTCTCCCCCGGCCCCGGCCGGCCGGAGGAGGCAGGGATCATCATCCAGGCCGCCCAAACCCTGGGCAAAGAGATCCCCCTGTTGGGGGTCTGCCTGGGCCACCAGGCTATCTGCGCCGCCTTTGGGGCCACGGTGACCTATGCCAAAGAGCTCATGCACGGCAAGCAGTCCCAGGCGGAGCTGGACACCACCTCTCCCCTCTTTGCCGGCCTGCCCCAGCGCACCCCCGTGGCCCGGTATCACTCCCTGGCCGCCGACCCCGACACCATCCCCAGCTGCCTGAAAATCACCGCTGTCACCCAGGATGGGGAGGTCATGGCCGTTCAGCACACAGACTACCCCATTTACGGCGTGCAGTTCCACCCCGAGTCCATTATGACCCCGGAGGGAAAGGCCATGCTGAATAATTTCATCCATATTAAATAAGGAGATCCCCACCATGATCAAAGAAGCCATTCTGAAAATCGTAAACAAAGAAGACCTGACCTATGACGAAGCCTACACCGTTATGAACGAGATTATGAGCGGCGAGACCTCCGCCACCCAGAACGCCGCCTTCCTGGCCGCCCTATCCACCAAGAGCGCCCGGGCCGAGACCACCGACGAGATCGCCGGCTGCGCCACCGCCATGCGGGACCACGCGGTGAAGGCCGAGATCCCCATGGACG
>DBEYYM010000011.1:0-7949 GCA_048184675.1 Evtepia sp.
GCTGCTGCTTCTGCTGGTGGTTGCAACCTTAACCCTTTCAGGAACTGCAATCCAGGGGGCCACCCAGACTGCCCAGCTCAATGTCCGCCAGGCTTTGGGCGGGGTGTTTACCTTGCAGCAGAACACCAGCGACCCGGACCAGTGGGTCTCTACAGAGGTGGGCCAGTATGGATCCAGCGCCTATTACGGGGGTGCACCTCTCACAGTGGAGCTGGCGGAGTCCATCCAGAGCAAGGTAACGGGAATTGCCGGCTACAACGCCACCTACACCAGTTATACCGTCCCCACCTATAAAGATGGTGAGGTGCTGGAGCTGATCGAATCTGAAACAGACGGAAGCGACACCAGCAGCCTGTTGGCAGGCTATGGGGACTTTAACGCCACTGTATCGACCTATGCAAGCACAAACACAGCCTACGACAGTTATTTTAAGGGCGGCTATCTGGCCCTTACCCAGGGCCGGCATGTTACCGAGAAGGAGGAGCGGGCCGTTCTGATCAGTGAAGCGCTGGCCCAGCGCAACGGCCTGCAGGTGGGGGATCAAATGACCCTTCGGATGTCTTCGTTTAAGGCGTCTATGATGGGGTATCGTGCAGAGGATACCTGTGTCAACGTCACCATTGTTGGGCTGTTTCGAGCAACCGCAAAAAGCACCACCTCATTATCCAACTGGTCCATGGACAACGCAGTTTTTACCACGCTAGAGGTTGTCCGGGCAGCCCGTCCGGATATTGGAGCGGAAAGCTATGAGAAGATTGCGTTCTATGTGAGGGATCCTGGCCAACTGGAACAGGTGGTGGAGGAGGTAAAGAACCTGCCAGAGGTGGACCCTGCAGCGTTTGTGGTCCATGTGGATAACAGCAATGTGGAGGCGGTGATGGAGCCCCTTTCCAACATGAATCGGTTGGTGTCGGTGCTCATCGTTTTGGTCTTGCTAGTGGGTGCAGTCATTCTCTATCTGGTGCTGTCCAGCCGGATTAGGGGGCGGATGCATGAGAGCGGTGTGCTGCTGGCGCTGGGGCTGTCCAAGTGGAATATTGCAGCGCAGTACCTGGCAGAGATTCTGCTGATTGCCCTGATAGCTTTTCCGCTTTCTACTGTCACCAGCCACTTTGTGGCCCAAACGGTGGGCAGCCAGCTTTTGGATTACACCCTGTCTGACCAGGCGCAGGGGACGGCATCGCCTGAAACCAGCACGGCCAAAGACGGCATATACCTTGGAACCTCTGACGATTTTGCCCCGCAGTTTGCGGGGAACCAGGGCCTGACAAAGATTGAAGTATCCCTGTCTCCCAGGGCGATTGGCACCATGTATGGTGGCGGGACCGCCATTATCTGCGGGACGGTCCTGATAGCGGCTTTGCCCGTTTTCCAACGAAAACCACGGGAAATTGTGTCCCAGATGAGCTGATGAAGGAGGGGGTTCCCCATGAGTATCTTAGAGGCAAAAGACGTGTACTACAGCTACGATCGTAAGAAGAACGTGTTAAAAGGGATCAACGTCCACCTGGAGCGGGGGAAACTATATGCCATCCTCGGCCCCTCTGGCTGCGGGAAAACAACCCTGCTCTCCCTGCTGGGCGGGTTGGATAGCCCCACAAAGGGGCAAGTGCTGTGCCAGGGAGAAGACATTGCGCAAACCGGCCTTGCCAGGCACCGGCGGACACAGGTGGCGTTTATCTTCCAGAACGATAATTTGATCGACTATCTCACCCCCATGGAAAATGTGGCCATGACCTCCCGGCTGCCGCCGCTGCCGATTTTGGAGCGGCTGGGCATTACGCCGGAAGAGGCCCGGCGCAACGTGCGGAAACTATCTGGCGGCCAGCAGCAACGTGTTGCCATTGCCCGGGCCCTTGCCAGCCAGGCCCAAATCATTCTGGCGGACGAGCCCACCGGCAGCCTGGACGAGGACACCGCAAAAACCATCCTTGCATGTTTGCAGGAGGCCGCCCATAAAGCCAACCGGTGCATCGTTGTGGTCACCCATTCTGCCCTTTTGGCGAGAGCGGCAGATGTGGTCTTTCAGCTGCGCAAAGGGGGGCTACAAACGCTGGATCAGGTCCCAAGGGCGACTAAGCAACACTCAAATTGACCTGTGGGGGGGAGTCAACGAAGGAGCGGCAGCTTTTTGCTGCCGCTCCTTTATGCCGCCTTGCTGTCAATCGAAGGGGGGGTTTTCTGAGATATCCTTTTCTGGTGAGCCATTGGACGTTTTATCCCCGGGACCACAGTGGCATCCGGGTGGAAAAATCTACGGTAAGCTCTCCCTTGTCCTTTAGCCAGGCCAAATAGGAGCGCACGGTGCTGCCCACCAGAACATACTGGGAAAAATCCATGGTGAGGTCATAGGCGGTAAAGAGCTTTTGCAGCAGGGCCTCAAAGCCAATGGGTTCCTGGCAGAAAGCGAGGATCTTGTCTGCCACTTCATGGGTTTTGTCAATGTTGTACTGGGCCAAGGGGGCGATGTCCTCTGTGGCCTGGGCGTGGGCGGGGACAAAGCACTTGGCCTGAAGCCCTTTGACCATTTCCAGGGTTTCCAAATAGGCACCCACGTCGTAAATCACGCCAATCTGATATTTTTCCAGGGTCTCTTTGCTGGATAGGCAATCGGCCAGATAGATGACCCCGTCGTCGGTTGCGAACCCCACCATGTCAAAGAAATGGCCGGGCAGGGGAATAGAGGTTAGCCCCTTGGGCAGAACGCGATCTGTCAAATACTCCGCTGGGCTTTCCTGGGCCATCAGAAACTTATGCCGCAGATCTTTGGGTGGAAAGCCGCCGTAGAGGAAAGAGGGCTCCAGCAAGGGATGCCGGGTAAAGGCACAGTCAATACCTGGGGCATAAATGGCGCAGCCGGTCTGTTTTTGGAGGTATTTGTTGCCCCCAATGTGGTCCGCGTTGGAGTGGGTATTTAGGATGGCCTTGAGGTTCCAACCCTGCTTCTCCAAAATCTGGCGGACCTTTCGGCCGGCGTCCTTGTCGTTTCCGCTGTCAATCAGGTAGGCCTGATTTTCCTCAGCTAGATAAAAGCCCATCTTCACGGGGGCATTGATGTAATAGCTCTTTGGGCCCACTTGAATCAGTTCATACATAGCAGCTCCGTCCTTTCGCGTTTTTCTCATAATAACATAGGCGCAGTAAATTGTACAAGAAAATCATTGACCGAGTTCTACAGATGTAGTACAATGGACTCGAAAGAGTTCTACAAGTGTAGTACAAAGGGAGGCGCGCCATGACCAATTTATGGGAATTTTTCCTACAAACCCTTTATGTGACCCTGATTGGCAGCCTTCTGCTGCTGGTCAAATGGCTGCTGAAGGACAAGCTGACTCCCCGGTGGCACTCTTTTGTGTGGGTGGTTTTGGCGGTCCGAGTTCTGGTCCCGGCGCCTGTCACGGGAAAATTCATTCTGCTTCCTCTGCCGCTTTGGGTGGAGACCCTGAAAAATTTGGTGGAACGGAACCTTTTCTCGGCATATGCCTCCTTTTATGAGGCAATAGCGGTGACTGCGCCCATCCCTTGGCTCAAAGGACGGCCTGTGAGTGTGACCGACTGGCTGTTCCTTCTTTATGCCGCCGGTGTGGCTGTGGCTTTGGCCCGATATCTGTGGAGCTATCTCCGGCTGCGGCGTCTGCTTCGGCAGGGGACACCGGCTCCAGACGCCATCCTGCAAAAAGTCCAGCAGATTGGGGTGCGGCATCACGGAAGGGTTTGCCCCGTAGTGGTGCTGCCCGGCCTGCCCTCGCCCATGGTCTGCGGGGTGTTCCACCCCCTCCTGGCCCTGCCGGAGGGGGAACCCCCTGACAACCATGTTCTGCTCCATGAGCTGCTCCACATCAAGTACTTTGACGCGCTGCAGAATCTCTTTTGGTGCTTCTGCCGGGCGCTCCATTGGTGTAACCCACTGGTCCAGCTCATGCTGGACCGGGTGGGCAATGACCTGGAATCCCTCTGTGATCAGCGGGTGCTGGAGCGACTGGAAGGAGAGGAGCGTCGGCGTTATGGGCTCTCTCTGCTGACCATGGCGAACGACCGGTACCCCAGAGCCCCCGGGACGACCTCTATCTCCAACGGTGGCCGGAACATCCGCCGGCGGATCGAGGCCATTGCACGCTTTAAGCGATATCCCAGGGGCATGGCCCTGGCCTCCGTGTGCGTCGTGGTTGTCCTGCTGGGAGCCGCCATCATGGGAACCGCCCCTCAGACGGTGAAGCCGGTAGAAAGCTGGCCCCAGGCCAGTAATTGGGACAAGGCGCAGGCCTTGGCTGCCCTTCGTCTGACCCGCTGCTCCACCGTGGCCGGGGCGCTGGATACCTATGCCAAGGGGATGATGACCGGCGAAGCCTGCTACCTGGCAATCGCCTCTCCGGCGGAAACGCGGTCTGCGCTGGAGCGGGAAATCTCCCTGGCATTGGCCCAGGGAAAGTCGCCGGCGCCAGTGGAGGCCGGCACGGCCCTTGCGGTTTATGACATGGAGGAAGGCGGTGATACTGGTCAGGTTCCATTTACAGGAAGGGTGGCGGATATCTCACTGATCGACCATGTGGAAAACTATGTGGTCCACAATCTCCGGGAAGAGCCAGATGGCGCCATGACAGCTCAGCTTGTGTTTTTGGTCAAAAACCTGCAAGATTTTCCGTCTCCGGAGCTGATGGGCTGGCGGAATGACCTGTCGAACCTGCCGGGCGTGGCTCGATTTGAGGTCCGCCTGGCCAAGGAGGATGGTTGGGTGGTGGAGCGCACTGGTCCGGGTCAGTTGTATCTAGGTGTTACCGCAAAATGGGGGATGTATTACGGCGATTTGGAACTCTGGCCCGCCGGATTCGTGCAGCAGGCTGTGGGAGAATACGGCACGGTAACCAAGCAGACGATGTCTATCTATACCGTTGAGCAGGGAACACCCCAGACGGAATTTGCCTCCATTTTTGGAGGCGAAGGAACTGTGCTCAATCCCATCCCCAATCCCCATGGGTCCTTTTCCAGTGTTGCCGAGGGCAGTCTTACGACCTGTGCGTTTCACCCGCCCCAGGAGGAAGAGCAGGATCTCTATGAAGTGGGCCTACAAGTGGCCAACAAGAAAAAGAGGGGTCTTATGCCGTCATTCCTCAATGAAATGCGCCTTGGCAGCAGCAGTTGGGGATCGGAGTTTGGAGGGACCAAGGGGAACGCCGTCAGCGCGGTTAAAACAAAAGGTTGGACCGGAGAGATTTCCGTAACCGGCTGGCAGAGATATTCGCCAAGCCAATACAGCCGGATGGAATTTGCCGCCCAAATCTGGTGGGGTGGCAAGCCAGTGGAGACCCTGATCCTGCAAGACATTTCAACGAAAGGGGAATAGAACGATGGTAAAATTAACGGAAAACGAATGGGCCATATTGGACGTCCTCTGGGCAGGCGAGGGCCTTGCCCTGGGAGAGATCGTCTCCGCCCTGGCCCCTGTGCACCACTGGCGGCGGAACACTGTGCACACCTATCTCACCCGCATGGAGGCCAAAGGCCTGGTGACCATTCTCCGGGACCAGGAGCCCCACCGCTATGGGGCAGCGGTAAACCGGGAGGACTGCGCCCGCCAGGAGCGCAACCAGCTTCTGGACAGGGTTTACGGCGGCGCGGCCGGAGATCTCATCGCCGCCTTTTTGAAAGAAAGCCACATCACGCCCCAGGAGCGGGACCGCCTGCGGAAGCTCCTGGATGAGATGGAGGTGTGAGATGACAAACCTATGGGGTTTTCTGCTACAAACCCTCTCTGTCACCCTGGTGGGCCTGCTCCTTCTCGTGGTAAAAGAAATCCTGAAGGATAAGCTGACCCCCCGCTGGCAGTATTTTGTGTGGTCTGTGCTGGCCCTTCGGGTATTGCTGCCGGTGTCTGCCGGCGGAAACTATGCCCTGCTGCCCCTGCCCGTTTGGGTGGAGACCTGGAAGAGTCTGGGGGAACTGGGGTTATCCTCTGCCTATACCTCGTTTTATCAGGCGATCCACGTGGTGGCGCCCATCCCCTGGCTGTCTGGCCGGCCGGCCAGTATTACGGACTGGCTGTTCCTGGTGTATGTGGCCGGCGTGGTGGCGTTTTTGGTGCGGTACCTGGTGTCCTACCTTCGGCTGCGGCGCCTTTTGCGGTGGGGGTCTCCGGCCTCACAACGGGTCCAGATGCAGATCGCCTCTGTGGGGGCGCGGTATGGGCTTGCCCCTTGCCAGGCGGTGGTACTGCCCGGCCTGCCGTCTCCCATGGTCTGCGGAGTTTTCCGCCCGGTGCTGGCCTTGCCCCGGGATGAGGCCCAGGATGACCATGTGCTCCTCCATGAGCTGCTCCATGTGAAGTATCACGATGCCCTGCAAAATGTGTTTTGGTGTCTCTGCCGGGCGCTCCACTGGTGCAATCCCCTGGTGCATCTGTTTTTGAACCGGGTGGGCAACGACCTGGAATCCCTCTGCGACCAGCGGGTGCTGGAGCGTCTGGAAGGGGAAGAGCGGCGGCAGTATGGCGTCTCCCTCCTGGCCATGGCCAACGACCAATATTCCCGGGCGCCCGGCACCACCTGTGTCTCCAACGGCGGGAAGAACATTGCCCGGCGGATCGAGGCCATTGTCCGCTTTCGGGCCTATCCCAAAGGCATGGCCCTGGCCTCCATCTGTGTGACGGTGATTCTCTTGTCCGCCTGCCTGGTGGGGGTGGCAGGACCGGATCTCGCCGGCGACCACATTCTGCTGTCCTCCACAGAGGAGAGAATTTCCACCGCCCGTTTGACCCGCTGCACCACGGTGGCCGGGGCGCTGGACACCTATGCTAAGGGGCTGATCGAGAACAATGACATGTATCTGATGATAGCATCCCCGTTGGCCCAGCGGGCAGCCCTGGAGGACCGTATCCGGGAGAACGGACAAATTTTCTGCGTGGATGGGGAGGAGACTCCGGTTACGGTGTACACCCTGACGGACGCCATTCAACTGGACGGACCGGGGAGAGAAGAACGGATGGCGTATTCTTTGACGGAGAAAACCTATGGCGTCTGCCACCTCCAAGAGGCCCAGGACGGCAGCGTCACCGCCCTTTTGCTGTGCCACGCCAATCTTTACAGCGACGAGGCGGCAGGCGGCCAAGGGATCGTAGCCTACCCTGTCCGGGTTTATGAAGAGGATGGTTACGTGGTGGAGCCGGTTGGCCAGGAGAGGGTCTACATCGGAACCTCGGACCCGACGGTTCTCCTGGCCCCTCAATATGGCTATCCCTTCCTGACGCCGGATCAGTGTTATCAAGCATCCGGTGCCAGCGGTACGGTGGAGATGGACCTGCAAACCACCTATTGGATTGCAAGCAGGGGCTCGCAAGAAAATGATTTTGTTCTTCTGGGGGAAAATTCCTCCTTCAACCCCGTGCCAAATCTTTCAGCAGAATTTACGAACTGGTATACAACCCAGTGGGTCCAGTATACCTTTGGCGGCAGCGCAGAGGAAAAGCAAGCCCTTGCTTCTGCAGGCGTTCAGATAGTATGGATGCCAGAAGGGGAGAGTACGCCAGATTTCTCAGAGATAGAAGAGCGCGCTGACATGAGCGAGGTAAATGCCTTCGGAAACGGTTCTGCGGGGCTTTGGGCCAACGAGGAAATTCCTTCCCATTGGGGTGGAACCATAGAGAGCGGCGGCGGAACGAACGCCCTTGACTGTTCCATGAGGACATTTGCCGCCCGGATTTTTTGGAATGGCACGGCCAAAGAAACACTCATCCTAAAGGAGGTGCCAGCCAGTGGAGCGGAATAATTTTGCCCATGCAGTGAACCTGGTTGGCTGGGGATATTTTTTCCTTTATATCAATGTGACGTTGGGCACCATCAACATCCTGCCGGTGTGGGTGGCCTATATCCTGATCGGGAAAGCCATCGACGCTCTAAAAGAAGACAAGCCCTCTCTTTTGTTGCTCCGTCCCCTGGGGATTTTGCTGGGGATATGGG
>DBEYYM010000012.1:0-7416 GCA_048184675.1 Evtepia sp.
GAAAGTGCTGCAAGGCTATGATAATGGGAGCTATTTCAATCCCAAGGGTGACATTACCCGTGCGGAGACTGCTACCATTATCTATCGTATCGTGACCGGCGACGTGAACGATACTCAGACTGGCATTTATGCCAAGTACAACAAGTTTGACGACGTGAAGACTTCCGATTGGTTCGCTGGCTATGTGAATTACTGCGCCAATGCTGAGCTGATTAAGGGTCACGCTGGGAAATTCAACCCCAACGACAACGTCACCGGCTATGAAGTTCTGGCTATGATCCTGCGTGCAGTTGGTTATGACCAGAACAACGAGTTCACTGGCGATGCTTGGGCCATCAAGACCGCTTCCACCGCTAAGGAGCTGGGCATCCTGAAGAACGTGAAGGATGAGCTCCTGGGCAATGCTGCTTCCCGTGAGCTGGTTGCTGAGCTGATCTTCCAGACCATCGCTAATGTTGACATGGTGAAGTACACCAATGCTTTCGGCTACAATGCTGTTAAGCCCCACACCACCCTGGGTGAAAAGGTCTTTGATCTGAAAGCAGCCACCTTTGGCGACGATGTTTGGGGCCGTCCCGGCGGCACCGGCTGGACCTACAACACCGGCGACAAGCAGACCGTCGTCTCCCAGCCCCAGCCTGTGGCTAAGTACACCACCGCTGTGACCGAGTGCCAGATTGCTTCCGATGTGGATCTGGACAAGGACAAGACCTACACTCTGTACACCAATGGTGCGGTCAATGCATCTAAGTATATTGTTCAGCCCACCGACACCGTGCAGACTCTGGGCGGTCAGGGCACTGTGACCGAGGTCTATTCTGACCGCATCGTGGTCATTGACACCTTCCTGGCTCAGGTTGTTGCCGTCAAGGATGCTACCTATGACGCTGCTGGCCACCTGAAGACTCCTTCTCAGATTACCCTGGCTGTTTATACCAAGGCTGCTACCGATACTACTACTCCTGCCGAGTATGTATCTCAGACCAATGGTTCTACCAACTACACCTACAGCAAGGGCGACTATGTTCTGGTGAATGCTTACACCAATAACAACAACGCTTCTTCTGGTGATGTGACGGTGAAAGATATCCAGGTTGAGGGGAAAGATACCACTCATAACACTCCTGCTGCCGTCAAGGAGGCCACTCTGATCGAGATCAACGGCCTGGCTAAGTCCCTGGACGGTGCTCAGACCGATATCTGGGGCAACGCTGCTAAGCACACCGTCAACGGCACTACTTACGCTGACGCAAAGTGGTTCGAACTGGACCAGGCTGGCAAGGAGACCACCAACCACAGATGGTTCTTCGACAGCTATGGCAACCTGATTGGTGTGGTCGACATTGCTACCATCTATGATTATGGTATCATCGAGGCCATTCAGTGGCGCAACGACACGGTGCTGGGCGCTGGCGAGGCCGTGGCTCTCATCCGCTACATGGACGGCACCACCGTACAGAAGACCGTTACTTCCATTGATGGTGTGGATCTGACTTACCTGACTACTAACAAGGCACCCTCTTTTGATAATGGTGTTATCTCCACCAGAACAGATGAAAATGCCGATGCTGGCAAGCACCTGTACCGCATTGCCACCGCCGCTGACGGCACCGTGGCTGTGGAACAGGTATTCACAGACAATGACAAGAACGGCCACAACTACACCAATTCCGGTGTGACCGTTACCGAGCTGAATGAGCTGACTTCCGCCACCATCAAGACTGGCGTGGCTGTTATCACTGGACAGAAGGCTACCAGCAGCACCAGTAATACTGCTTCTTCCATCAAGACTAACAGCAACACCGTGTATCTGGTGCAGACTGTCGATGGCTCCACTGTCAGTTATACGGTGGTCACAGGCTATGAAAACATTGCCAACTATACCACCAGCACTGCTATTGTGGACTACGTAGACCAGAATGGCGACGGCGTTGCTGAGTACGTCTATGTCACCGGCGCACCCGACAGCGCCAAGACCTCCGGCCTGATCTATCTGACCTCCGACGAGGTCCATGCTGTTCTGAAGACTGACGGCAGCAATGTTGTTGACTACTATGTGGTCAAGGGCTATGTGGACGGCGTGTACAGCGAGAACATCAAGATTGCCAACGCTATGGACGGTACAGATGACTTGATCGACCTGCTCGTTCCCAGCTACAAGACCAGCAGCACTACCAGCAATGTGAACCGTATGTTCGCGGTTGACTACACCAACGGCGTTGTGACCAACGTCTGCAACAGCAACTCTGTGCTGTCCAATAATCGGAGCCTGAGCGGCACCAGCACCTTTGTCAACGGCAACGCCGCTTATACCGACTTGTATATCTCCGCTTGGTATAATCAGGTTGACAATGCTTCCTGGGACGGCCAGGTGCTTGAGGTCAACGGTACTCGCTACAATGTAGTCGGCCTGAACCCCGTCACCGGAGCTTGGAACGCTGACATGAGCGACAAGCAGATCTACGTGATTTACAATCCCTCTGTCACGATCGCTGGCACCAACGCTTATCTGGCCACCGCCGTGTACATTTCTGATGTTGCTGATAGCGGCACTAACAGCGGTGTGACTCCCGCCACCAGTGATACCCTTACCCTGAGTAATGTGTCTACTACATACACTGCTAAGCTGGTAAAGGGCTCTACCTCTGCTGTTACTAACAAGACAGTCATTACTCTGCAGCGTCGTGCCGCAGGCAGCACTGCATGGGAAACTGTTTCTGCCATGGCTTATAGCTCTGGTAAAGGAACTACCGCAGAGCCGCATACCTACGCTGTTACTTTCACAAATGGTGGCAATTCTATTGCATATGAGATGAGAGCAGTTGCTACAACTGGTGATACCGTTATTGCAACTTCTAACATCATCACTGTCTATGGATAATTCCTCTTTTTGAGAATAGTATGACAGCAAAAAGGATCCCCCGGCCCATAGGGCCGGGGGTCCCTTTTTTACCGAATTTTACAAATCCCCACCCCCGCATAACGCCTCCCAAATTGGCCATCATAAGGTCCAGAACGACACAAAAGCGTTCTATTGATCTCGTAAACTCAAATTTCAAAATGAATCAAAGGAGAACTTTGTTATGGCTAGCAATAAGTCTTCTAGCAGCAGCAAGATTATGGTCCCCGAGGCGCGTGCCGCCATGGACAAGTTTAAGATGGAAGCTGCCAACGAGGTTGGCGTGGACCTGAAGAAGGGCTACAATGGCTCCATGACCACCCGTGAGGCCGGTTCTATCGGCGGCCAGATGGTCAAGAAGATGATCCAGTCCTACGAGCAGGGTCTGAGCGGGCAGGAGTAACACTCTGAACATTGAGACCCCCTTCGCTGGGCTCTCAATGTTGCGGCTTACAGCTCCCTGTGTGCACGGTCCCGGAGGGGCTGCACACTTGTGCGCTGAGAGGCATTTTTTCACTGGCAGCGCCGGCGAAACAATGCGTTGCCTTTGTTCCGTTTTCTTCGGAAGGCGATCGTCTGCGGCCCTTTAGGGTATGCAGATGGAGGGCCTTCGCCCCATGGAAAAAGGAGGGAGCCGGTTGTCGGCTCCCTCCTTTTGGGTGATCTGGATTTTTTGTATGTCTCTCCGCTGCCCTGTGGCACCGCGCCCCTGGGGCGCTCACACCTCCATGATGACAGGGAGGATCATGGGGTCGCGTTTGGTCTTTTTATAGAGATAGCGGGACATTTCGCCCTTCATGGCCGACTTGATGGTGGCCCAGTCGGTGATGCTGCGGGCCTGGCAGGTTTCCAGCACCTCCAGCGCCACCTCCCGGAGCTCCTCCATGAGGCTCTCAGACTCCTTTACGTAGACAAACCCGCGGGTGATGATATCGGGGCCGGAGACCAGCTCCCCGCTCTCGCCGGAGAGGGTGGCCATCACCACGATCATGCCGTCCTGGGCCAGATGGCGGCGGTCCCGGAGGACCACGCTGCCCACGTCGCCCACGCCGTAGCCATCCACAAAGACCCGGCCGGAGGGGACGGTGCCGCCCAGCTGGGCGGAGTGGGGGGTGAGTTCGATGATCCGGCCCACGTCGCTGATGATGATGTTTTCCGGCGGGGTGCCCATCTCCTGGGCCACTTTGGCGTGGGTCTGGAGGTGGCGCTGCTCCCCGTGGACGGGGATGAAGAACTTGGGCCGGACCAGGGCGTGGATGATTTTCAGCTCGTCCTGGCAGGCGTGGCCGGAGACGTGGAGGGCACCGGCGTTCTCGCTGACCACCTCGGCCTTTTTCCGATAGAGCTCGTTGATGATGTTATTGACCGCGTTCTCGTTGCCGGGAATGGCCGAGGCGGAGATGATGACCCGGTCCCCAGCCTGGATATCCACCTGCTTGTGGGTGGAAAAGGCGATGCGGAAGAGGGCGGACATGGCCTCCCCCTGGCTGCCGGTGGTGATGATGCAGATCTTGTCCTTTGGCAGGGACTTAATGTGGTTGATGTCCACCAGGATCCCCTGGGGAATCTCTGTGTAGCCCAGCTCGGTGGCCACCCGCATGGAGTTCTCCATGCTCCGGCCGGTGACGGCCACCTTGCGGCCGTAGCGGGCGGCGACGTTGATGATCTGCTGGATCCGGTCCACGTTGGAGGCGAAGGTGGTGACGATGATGCGCTCCTTGCAGCCCTTAAAGAGCTCGTCGAAGCTGGCGCCCACGGCGCGCTCTGACCGGGTGTGGCCGGGGCGCTCCACGTTGGTGGAGTCGGCCAGCATGGCCAGGACCCCTTCCTTGCCCAGCTGGCCCAGGCGGGTCAGGTCCATGATTTTTCCCTTGATGGGGGTGGGGTCGATCTTAAAGTCCCCGGTGTGGACGATGACGCCCACCGGGCTCTTGATGGCGAAGCTGACGGCGTCGGCAATGGAATGGTTGGCGTGGATGAACTCCACGGAGAATTTCCCGGCCTGGATGATGTCCCCGGCCTCGCAGGTGATTAGCTCGGTGGTGTCCAGCAGCTTGTGCTCCTCTAATTTTAGGCGCACCAGACCCAGGGTCATCCGGGTGGCGTAGATGGGGGCGTTGAAGGACCGCAGCACATAGGGCAGGGCCCCGATGTGGTCCTCGTGGCCGTGGGTGAGAAAGATGCCACGGATCTTGTCCTTGTGCTTAATCAGGTAGCTGACGTCGGGGATGACCACGTCAATGCCGTACATATCGTCGTCCGGGAAGCCCATGCCCACGTCCACGATGATGATGTCGTTGCCATACTCATAGACGGTGAGATTCTTGCCGATCTCGTTCAGCCCGCCCAAGGGAATGATTTTCAGTTTTTCTGCCATAGTAACTCCTTTTGTTCTTAATTTCCCGAAGCCACCAAAAATAGGGATAGAAAGAAGAGGGAAACACCTGGCGCACCCATTCGCCCTGTCCCGCGAAGGGTTTTGTCCGGTTTCCCTTGCCCTACATATTTGGTTGGTGGTCTGCTGGGGGTCATTTATCTGATGCCGCAGTGCGGCGATTTCACAACGGGCCCGCGCCCGGAGGGGCGGCGGGGGCGTGCAAAGCACGGGGGACCGGGGAAGGGGGTTTTCTTCCGGGGCCCAAATCAAAAAGAAAAATAGCATCCAGCTATTTTATACCATTGGTAGTAGTATATCACCATTTCTGGAAAAAGTATACCTATTTTTCTGAAGACCTGGGTTTTTGCGCCGGGATGTGGTAAGCTTAAGAAAACATCGTTCCCGGGAGGTACCTATGAATATTCAGATTTTCGGCAAGTCCAAGTGCTTCGACACCAAGAAAGCCCAGCGCTATTTTAAGGAGCGCCGGGTGAAGTTCCAGGCCATCGACCTGAACAAATATGGCATCAGCAAGGGGGAGTTAACCTCGGTTCTCCGGTCGGTGAAGCTGGAGGACCTGATTGACCCCAAGCACCCCGACGCCGCCCTGCTCCAATACTTGGCCTATGACCAAGACAAGGTGGACAAGCTCTTGGAAAACCCCTCTCTGCTGAAAACTCCCATCGTCCGCAACGGGAAGCAGGCCACCGTGGGTTATCAGCCAGACACCTGGAAAGGGTGGGAATGAGACCCAAGTTGAGGACCCAAGGAAAATCTCCCTCTTGAAAAAGTAGAACAGATGTTCTATAATGGTTTCATCAACCACAAGGAGGGACTGCCATGGGCAAACACACCGACCAGAGAGACCGCACCCTATGTCTCACCCGCATCCTTTACGAGGAGACCGACGAAAAACACCCCCTGACCATGCGTCAGATCATCCAGCGCCTGCAGGTGGAAGGGGTTCCCGCTGAGCGCAAAAGCATTTACCGGGATCTGGCAGCCATGAACAAGCAAGGGTTTCCCGTGGAATACCGGCCCGGGAAATCCGGCGGCTGGTATGCCTCAGGGCGGCCTATGAGCCTTGGGGAGCTGCAGGCTGTGATCGACGCGGTGACGGTCTATCGCTGGCTTCCAGCGGCCCTGCGGCAAACCCTGCTGGACAAGCTGGCGGCTCTGTTTCCCCAGACCCAGCGGGAGCAGCTTCGGCGGCCTGTGTGTCTGTCCCCCCGGACGGCGGGGGACCCCGAAGAGGTCCGGCGGGTGCTGGATCGCATCCATACCGCCATCCAGACCAAGCGGGCGCTGAGCTTTGTCCCCTTTGACTATGGCGTTGACCGGCAGCCCGTGACCACAGGCACTGCTCAGGTGGTAAGCCCCAAGGGGCTGCTGTGGTGGGAAGATGGGTATCACCTGCTGGGGTGGGACCATCGCGCCAAGCATCTGGCCCTTTTCCGGCCCGACCGCATGACCCAGGTGCTGGTCACCGGCATGCCCACCCAGGGGCCGGATCCAGATCCCGCCCTGTGGACTGCCACCCCCTTCGGCGTGGAGCCCAACCGGCGGGAACGGATTTGCCTGGGGTTCTGCCCCGCTTTGACCGGGGAGGTCTTAGATCGCCTGGGCCCCTCGGCAGAGCTGACGGCGGAAGAATCCTACTATACCGCCACCGCCGACGTGATCCTGGGCCCCACCTTCTGGGCGTGGCTCTCCACCCACGCGGAGGAGGCCACCCTTCTGGCCCCCGCCTGGGCCGCCAACCTCTGGGCCACCCGTTATCGGCCCCGGCCCATTCGCCAAGCGCCGCGCCCCCACCGGCAGGTGGTTTGAACCTCGCCGACGCGCCCTCCTGATGGTCCGCCCCAGAAACACATCCCCCGGCACGCAAGGTTGCGTGCCGGGGGCCTTTTTTGCGCGGAGATTTGCGAGGGAGAGGAGGAAAGTTCGGTGGGAATTGGGTGGGAAAACTGTGGGAAATTTTTGGGGAACCCCTTGTATATCAAGGGGTTCCCTCAGAAGAAGGTTCTGAGCCTGGTGCTTTGCTTTGCCATGATGCTGTCTGTCATGGTCGTGGGCGCTGGGGCAGTGTTCTAGGACAAGGATCAATTCTCTCCTGCTTATGAGGAAGCAGCTGAGGTTT
>DBEYYM010000013.1:0-7825 GCA_048184675.1 Evtepia sp.
GATGAAAGGACGTATCAGGTGGAAAATCCCGCATACTGGGTCATATATAGCGTGTAGTAGGTGCCCTTTTGGGCCAACAAATGGTTGTGATCGCCCATTTCCACAATGTGGCCCTGGTCCATAACCACAATAAGATCTGCATCTCGAATGGTAGAGAGCCGGTGGGCAATGATGATGCTGGTGCGGTCTTTCATCACCAGGGCCATGGCGTCTTGGATGGCTCGCTCCGTTCTAGTGTCCACGTTGGAGGTGGCCTCGTCCAGAATCAATATTTTGGGATCAGACACAAAGGCCCGGGCGATGGCGAGAAGCTGCCGCTGGCCTTGGCTGAGGGTCCCGCCAGAGCCTGTTAAAAGGGTGTCATAGCCTTGTGGCAGCAACTGGATTAGTTCTTGGCAGTGGCTCATTTCGATGGCCCTTTGGAGCTGCGCCTCTGTGGCGTTTGCATTGCCATAGGTCAGATTTTTTCGGATGGTATCGGTGAAGAGAATGGTGTCCTGAAGTACAATAGACACCTGCTTTCGCAGGCTGTCCCGGGACACTGTGGCAATGTTCTGCTGATTGACCAAAATGGAGCCGTGATCCAAAGGGTAAAACCCCATAAGAAGATTGGCGACGGTGGTTTTCCCGCTGCCCGTGGCCCCCACCAGGGCCACCTTCTTTCCGGCGGGCACGGTCAGGGTAAAATCGTGGAGCACAGGATGGCCTGGATGATAGGAAAAGGTGACGTTCTGGAAGGTCACCTCTGCGCGTTCCTCTTCGGACAAAGGCTCCCCTGCTGTTTCTTCGCTGTCCTCGTCCAGAACGGCAAAGACCCGTTCTGCGCCGGCAATGGCCGTTTGGAGCTGGCCATAGATCTGAGCAATCTCGTTGATGGGCCGGCTAAACTGCTTGGCATAGACGATAAAGGCAGAGATCCCGCCCACGGAGATCAGACCTTTTAGGGCAAAGTAGCCGCCAAAGACGGTGATAATCACAAAACCAAGGTTGCCGATGCAGTTCATCACAGGTCCCATGACGCCACTAAAACTATCTGTTCGGATCCCGGCTTTGGTGAGGGCATCTGAGGTGGTGCAGAATTCCTCTGTGGTGTGCGCCTGATGGTTGTAGGCTACCACCGTGCGGTAGCCAGAAACCATTTCTTCCACAGTGCCGTTGAGGTGGCCCAAGAGCTGCTGGCGGCGGCGGGAGAAGGTCCTCACTTTTTTCGATAAGAGTTTTGTGGCAAGAACCGTGAAAAGCACGGTGGCGCAGCTAAGAAGGGCCAACTGCCAGCAAAACCAAACCATCATGGCCACGGTGCCGATGATGGTCAACACACCAGAAAACAGAGACGGCAGGGACTGAGAAACGGTGGTGGAGATATTTTCGATATCATTGGTCATGCGACTCATCACGTCACCGTGGGAGTGGGTGTCCAGATACTGCACTGGTAGCTCCACAATTTTTCCAAACAGTTCCTCTCGCATTCGCTTTACGATGCGCTGGCTCAGATGGGCGCTGATTAGGTTTTGAACCAGCTGGCTGATGCCGTAAAGAAAATACGCGCCCAGCATGACCAGTAGGAGTTGGGATAAGGTTCCCTGGGCGGTGCCGGCAATGACATCGATGGCTCTGCTCTGCAGGCTGGGGGCATAAACACCGCAAAGGGTACCCAAAAGGACCACTGCCAGCATGCCAAAGACCAGCCCTTTTTCCCGCAGGAAATAGGTGACAATTCGTTTTAGGGTGCCCCTTACATTTTCTGCGTGCTCAGCCTCTACAAAGCGGGCATGGCGGTTCATGCCGGGGATGCTCCGCTCAGAGATTTTACTGCTTTGCATGGTCAGCTCCCTCCTCTCCGATTTGGGAGTCATAGATATCTCGGTAGGTTTGGCAGGTTTCTAGCAGTTCCCTATGTGTTCCACAGGCTTCTATGGTTCCGTTGTTGAGAACGGCGATACGGTCTGCTTGACGAACCGAGGCAATGCGCTGGGCAATGATGATCTTGGTGCTGCCTGGACGGGCCTGGTTTAAGGCAGCATATAGATCTGCTTCTGTTTTCAGGTCTAGGGCGCTGGTAGCGTCGTCAAAAATTAAGATTTCTGCCGGCTTCAAAATGGCTCTGGCAATGGAAACCCGCTGTTTTTGTCCTCCGGATAGGCTCATCCCCCGTTCGGCCACTGGGGTCTCATAGCCGTTGGGGGTTGCCCGGATGAAGCTGTCTGCCTGGGCAATTTCAGCTGCTTGGAGGATGGCCTTCTCCTTTGCCTCAGGATCGCCCCAGGCGATGTTTTCCCGAATAGTGGTGGTGAAAAGCTCACTTTTTTGTAAGGAGATGGAGACTTTGCGCCGTAAGGCTTGCTGCTGATAGTCTCGCACGTCCACACCGTCTACCAGAACCCGCCCCTCCGTTGTGTCATAAAACCTGGGAATCAGGCTGACTAGAGCTGTTTTTCCGCATCCCGTGGCCCCTAGAATGGCGATGGTTTCCCCGGGATGAATGGTGAGATTGATATGACGAAGAACAGTCTGCTCCCTGCCGGGATAGGCAAAGGAGACATTCTCAAACTGGACGGTGCCATGCACGGGGGTCTCGCCGTCCAGGGTACCGTCCTCCATTTCTGGCTGGCTGGTCAGAATCTCTTTTACCCGCCGCCAAGAGGTTACCCCTTTGGAGATGGTCTGAAACAGCATCACCAGCATCAGGATTCCGTTGAGAAGCTGAGTGGTGTATGTAATGGCGGCCATGATGGTGCCGGGGGTGGTTAGGCCTGCACTCACTTCATGGGAACCAGACAGCAGAAGAAGCACAACCACAGTGTACATCAGGGTGTTCATCACCGGGTTCATAAACGCGAAGATTACAAGCACCTGGAGTTGGGTTTTAATAAGTTTGTCGTTGGCCTTTCCGAAGCGGAGCTTTTCATAGCTCTCCCGCACACAGGCTTTGATGATGCGGATGCCAGATACGTCCTCCTGGAGAAGGCTGTTGATCTCATCCAGCCGGGTCTGGAGTTTGGTCAGCAAGGGGCTTGCCTTCCACAGGCAGAAAAGCATGCAGCCCAAAATCAAAGGAAAGGCACACAGCACAATACGGCCAAAGGGGGGATGGAGACGGTACAGAAAGAACAGGCTGCCCACCATCAGCATGGAAGTACGGATCATACCCCGGACAAATTGGGCCACAAAGTTTTGCACTTGAGTGATGTCATTGGTTACCCGAGTGACCAGAGAACCTGTTCCAAATCGATCCATTTGCGGAAAGGAAAACGATAGAATGGCGCGAAAACAGTCCTTGCGGATCTCGTTGCCGATGCTCTGTCCGGTTATGTGCACAAAGACATTGTTACAAGAGCCGCAAAGGCCGCCAAAGAGCACCAAACCAACCATGGCCAACCCCATGGTCAGAATAAAATGAGGGTCGCCAGTGCCCTGGGTAGAAAGGCCTAAGATTCCTTCATCTACAATCCGGGCCATCAGCCCGGGCTGGATCAAATCCATTAGGACTTCACCCACCATAAATAGCGCTGCCAGAGCGCCAAAGTGAAGATATCGTTTTACATATTTCCACATATAACGTTTCTCCATTGCTAAGCTGTCATTGTAAAGGGAGGCAGGAATGCGCTTCCTTTTCTCAAAGAAAAGGAAGCGCATTCCATTGGATGGTTTCGCTGTTCGTTTATATTACTTCAGCAGAGCACCCTCCAGGTCGGAGAGCATCAGATCCAGTGCAGTGATGCCACCTTCTGCGGTGTACCAAGCGTTGGAATGCTCCAGAATGACCAGGTTACCATTCTTGTAAGCGTCAGTGCTCATCACCAGCTCATTTTCCATGATCTCCTGGGCCAGCTGGGCACCCTCGGTGCCGATGGCGGAGTCACGGTCCATAACGAAGATGTAATCGGGGGCGAGGGAGACAATCAGCTCAAAGGAAGCCTCGTTACCGTGGGTAGAGGTACCACCCTGGCCTTCCTGACCACCTTGGCCGCCCTGGCCACCGCGGTTACCTTGGCCTTCCTGGCCACCCTGAGCGTTCTGGGCATCCTGGCCGCCCTGGCCACCCTGACCACCATGACCGCCTTGGCCACCTTGACCATTTTCAGCAACAATATCATTGCTCAGGTTCGTAAATCCAACCTCTTTGCCGATGATGGAGCAACGGCCGTCATCACCCAGCACGTTAAAGCTGCCGCTGGTGCACATGCCAACGACGGCAGTTTTGCCCTCGGCTGCAGCTGCCAGAGCCTCGATGCGAGAATCAAAGTCAACCATCTTTTCTGCAATCTCGTCTTCCATGCCGAAGATGGAGGCGATGGTGGTAGCGATGCGGCGGGTGCTTTCTACCACGCCCTCTTCGGTGGTAGTGGCCAGATAGACCACGGGAGCGATCTCAGCCAGCTCGTCATAATAGGCGCTCAGGCGGCCGCCGATGAAAATGATGTCGGGCTCGCAGGCCATAACGGCTTCCAGGTCAGCTTCCTTAATGGTGCCCAGAAGAGTGACATCTTCCTTCTCGGTATAGGACATCAGGTAATCCAAGGTGGTGGTTGCGGTACCGACCACGCGGTCACCCAGGCCCAAATTGTCAATGGCGTCCAGAGCAGCGAAGTCCAGAATTGCGACACGCTGGGGATCATAGGGAACGGTTACTTCTGCGGGCTCGCCGTTGGCGTCCAGGGCAGAAATGGTAATGGTTTCCGGCGTATCTTCGGTGGTGCTTTCCTCGGAGGTGTTGCCTCCGCAGGCGGCCAAGCTCAGGGCCATTGTTGCAGCAAGAATCAAAGACAATAATTTTTTCATGGTGTGACTTACTCCTTTTCAAAAAAGTACTGAAAATAATGGGGGTCGCTCAATAGTAGATTGACAACGGTTTGCCCTCGATTTCCATGATTTCAAAGTCTACGTTGTAAATCGAGGACAGATTCTCTTTGGTTATCACCTCCTCTACTGTGCCAAACTTCGCGATCTTTCCATTGACAAAGGCACAGATATAGTCAGAATAGAATGCTGCGTAGTTGATCTCGTGCAGCACCAAAATCACCGTCTTGCCCAGTTCATCGCAGAGCCGACGGACAATTTTCATCATGTTGGATGCGTGGTAAATATCCAGGTTGTTGGTGGGCTCATCCAGTAGGACATACTCTGTGTCCTGGGCGATGACCATGGCGATATAAGCCCGCTGACGCTGGCCGCCGGAGAGTTCGTCGATGAACTGGTCCTGGAAGTCTCTCAGCTCCATGTAGTCAATGGCCCGGTCAATGATGGCCTCATCCTCTGCCGTGTTGTGGCCGCTGGAGTATGGGAAACGCCCGAAGGTAACCAGCTCTCGCACGGTCAGTTTCATCTGGATGTTGTTGCTTTGGGTTAAAATGGACAGTCGTTTGGCCAGATCTTTGCTCTTCCACTTGGAAATATCTTGGTTTTCAAAATTGACAGTACCTTCATCCCGGGCGATCAGCCGGGAGATGATCCCCATAACCGTGGATTTGCCCGCGCCGTTGGGGCCAATAAGAGAGGTTACCTTTCCCTTGGGAATGGTAAAGCTGACGGAATCCACCACGGTTTTCCCGTCATATTTTTTGGTTAACTGTTTTACATCCATCGTTTATGCCCTCCTGCTGGAAGAAAGAAGAAGATAGAGGAAATAGATTCCACCGAACACGCTGATGAAGACGCTAATGGGAATGACGTAGTGATAGTACCGCTCCACGATGAGCTCTCCCCCAATGAGAACCACCATGCCAAACAGGGTGGAGCCAAGGACCAGCTGTGTGTGGCGGTAGGTTTTTAGAAACTGCCGGGAAAGGTTGGCGATAATTAGACCTAGGAAGGAAATGGGACCAACCATAGCGGTGGCCACGGCGATGAACAGGGTGACCCCCAGCAGCAGGCGGCGGACACAGCGGTTGTAATCTACGCCCAGGTTAATGGCTTGGTCCTTACCCAGTGTGATGACGTCCAGCACAGCCAGCTCCTTGCGCAGGACAAAGATAACTGCGGCCAAGACAATTAAGGAGGCCACAATGACCTCAGAGTTAATGTTCTCAAAGCTGGCCACCAGGGTTGCCAGGAGGTTATCATACTCATTGGGGTCCATAATGCGGGTCAGAGTATTCTGGATGCTGGAGAAGAAGGAGGTGAGCACGGTACCAATGAGTAGAATATACAGAACATTGTGGTGGGTCTTTTCAAAGAGATAGCTGTAAATCACCGTGGCGATGATTCCCATCAGCACCAAGTCCACTGCAAACGCCAGGTTGCTGTTGACCGCCAGAATGCTGCTGGATCCCGCCACAAAAACCACTGCTGTGTGAATCAGGGAATACAGGGCGTTCATCCCCAGCAGGCAGGGGGTGACGATGACGTTGTTGATAATAGACTGGAAGACGATGGAGGCGGCGCCAATGGCGAAGGCCGTGATAATCATAACGATGAGCTTGGGGGTGCGCAGTTTCATGGCATAGTGAAATAGCTTAGCATTGCCAAAATCCACACCGAAGAGCATAAAACCAATGGCACACAGCAAGATAAGAACGGACAGAATGATCAGTTTCTGCTGGTTGGCACGAACAGCTGCGTGATTCATTTCGTCTCGCCTCCCTTCCCAGCGGAAACGGCGGAAAGGGACCGTTTCTTGCGGAAATCATCCAGGTGGACGGCTTTGCGGCCGTGATTCAGCCGGTAGAGGAGCATCCCGATGAAGATGATACTGCCCACGATGCCGATAATCAGCTCAATGGGAAGTTCATAGGGGAAGATGACCACCCGACCAAGCATATCGCACACCAAAACAAAGACTGCACCGAACAGAGCAGTATCTGCCAGTGTGCCGCGGATCTTGTCCCCTTTGAACATAGAGACTAAGTTGGGGACGATGAGGCCAATGTAAGAGATGGAACCTACCACCACCACCACCGAGGCCGTAATCATGGCTGCAATGCTCAGACCCAAAAGGAGAACGAAGTTGTAATGCACGCCAAGGTTTTTCGAGAAGTCTCTGCCCATTCCCACGATGTTAAAGTGATTGGCGAAGGCAAAGGCCAGGATCACCAGGGGTACCACCAGATAAACCAGCTCATACCGGCCCCGGAGCACCGTGGAGAAATGCCCCACCAACCAGGTGGACAGGGCCTGGCTCATGTTGTACTTAAAGGCAAAATAGTTGGTGACACCGTTAATCACGTAGCCAAACATAATGCCCACCAGAGGAACCATCACCACGTCCTTAAACTGGATGCGCTGAATAAACCAGACGAAAATCCAAGTGCCCAGAATGGCGAACAGGAAGGCAAACAAGGCCCGTCCCCACAGCGTGGACTGGGGCATGAACAGCAGTGCCATCAGAATGCCAAACTGAGAAGAGGAGATGGTGGCGCCTGTCGTCGGCGAGACAAATTTATTCATGCACAGCTGCTGCATGATAAGACCTGCTACGCTCATGCCAATTCCGGTACATAGGATGGCCAGCAGGCGGGGCAGTCTGGAGATCAGGAAGGTCTGGATTTGGGAGATATCTCCGCTGAGCAGCCCAGAAATATTCACATCCAAGACCCCAATGAACAGTGACCACACTGACAGGATCAGCAGCAAGATGGATAGAAAAATGGTGGAACCGTACCGTTTCATCATGGTTTCTCCTCGTTCTGTTCTTTGTGTTTCTAAAGTAAGTGTTTGCTAACTTTAATTAGCGTAAACTAACACAATGACAAAAAAATAACGCGCAACGTGATGAGAACTGGACTTACATGCTCATCACATTGCTCGTTACGGCGATTAGTATAACATAGGCACTATCAAGAAATAAATTGACAATTTAACTATTTTAAATGATAAAAATTTGAAA
>DBEYYM010000014.1:0-2946 GCA_048184675.1 Evtepia sp.
ATTTGTTGGCCCGATATACACTCTCTGCGATGTCCAGCAAGGTATCACAGGGAAGATGGGAGATGAGTAAGAAGGAGCGGTTGTTCTCTTCGTCGAACCACAGCAACATGTTTTCATGGTTGGTGGTTGGGTCGGCAATAAACAATTGTCCTGGCAGCCCGTTGACACGGACATTCGTGATGGTGTGATATTCATTGTCCAAGTTTTCGCCTATCCCATTTGCAATCCATTGATAGCTGAATTCGATCTCCATATCAGGATCTGTTGTTTCATAACGAATTATTTTGGTTACATCAAAATCGATAATTTCATCTTGCCAATATCCCTCTGGCAGGTAAGCCGGCTCCCAGAGACCAAGGGGTTCATTGGGAATTCTCCCCTCAAAATCATAGGCGATATGGTCAGGTTCTTCCCGGGTGAGCCACCGGATCACCGCTGCCCTTGCTGTGGGGCTGGCTGCCATAATCGATCCGAAGGCCACAGACAACGCGACCAGGAAGCAGGCCACTGTGCGGAGGGTGCGCTGCCATTGGGGCCGGTGAAACTGGGGAGCGGCCCGAAGAACGGCGGTGGGATTGCGCAGGAATTTTTTCTCCCACCGGCGGTACTTGGCGGAAAAGGGAGGCGCCTCTGGGACGGCATCCAAGGCTTCCTGATATTCCTCTGCGGCAGCCTGGAGCAGGGCACGGCGAATCAGCTGCAGTTCAGAGGGCTGCTCTTTCATAAGTGGTACCCCTCCTCAATCAATTTTTTCTGGAGCAGTTTCCGGCCCCGGCTGATGCGGGTGTTGACCGCTGCGACGGTCAGGCCCATGGAATCAGCAATTTGTTGGCTGTTCCATTCCTGCAGGAATCTCAGTTCCAGGATGGTCCGGTACTGCTCCGGCATGGAGCGGATGGTCTTTACAATGTCCAGGTGATCCTGGGCATGCTGGGGATCCTGGTCGTCGGAAGCGACCGGATCCCACGCGGTGGGATCCATGGAATCGTGGCGGCCCTCCCGCTTTTTCATGGTCAAGGCGGTGTTTTTGACCACCACGGTCATCCAATAAATTCGCTTTTCCGTGGGAACAGAGAGAAAGGTTTCGATCTGTTCCACGCACTTGATCCACGCGGCGCTGAGAACCTCTTCTGCCAGGGCGGCGCCACCCGAAATGGACAGGGCATACCGGAAAAGCCTATCATTATAGGCCAGGTAAAAGGATGTCAGTATGCGCTGTTGATCCTCATTTTCCAGAGAGGCCAGCAGTACCATTAGCATTGTAGATCCACGCTCCTACTGATATAACCATTGAGAGATGCCTTTTCTTACAAGAAATCCAAAAATTTTTTGAAAAATTTCTTCTTTTACTGTATCGGATCGGGGGGGGCACTGTCAAGATATAAAAAGAGAGTGGAGGATATCCACTCTCTTTTTGTGTAATGTGCATATGTTCGCCCCGAGACAGGGGGCGAGACCGGCTTACAGGGAAGCCTCCTGCTCCTCCAGCTGGGCGATGAGGGCGGTTAGCTTTTCTGCCCGCTCCTTCTCGGCGTTTACCACGTTTTCGGGGGCCTTGGACAGGAAGCCGGGGTTGGAGAGCTTGTTGTTCAGCTTCTCCAGCTCGCCCCGGTTCTTTTTCAGCTCCTTGGCGATGCGGGCCTTTTCCTTTTCCAGGTCCACCAGCTCGGCCAGGGGCATGCCGATGCGGGCGGCGTGGGTGACAACAGTAACCACGCCCTTGGCCTCGCTCTCCAAGCCGGCGGCGCTGGTGACGGTGACCTCACTGGCATAGCCCAGGCGCTTGAGGAAGGGGATGCCGGCGGTGAAGGTGGCCTCCTCGGCGGTGGCGATGGTCAGGTGGGCCTTCTTGGAGGGGGGCACGTTCATCTCCGACCGGCGGGCACGGACGGCCTTCACGGCCTCCATGAGCATTTCCACTGCCTTCTCCTCCTGGGGGAAGGCCAGGTCGTCACGATACTGGGGCCAATCCTGGAGCATGAGGAACTTCTTCTCGCAGCCGGCCTCGTGGGGCAGGGCCTGCCAGATTTCCTCGGTCAGGAAGGGCATGAAGGGGTGCAGCAGCTTGAGAATGTCGGTGAGGACGTAGCACAGCACTCGCTGGGCCTGCTCCTTGGCGGCGGGGTCGTCGCCCTGAAGGCGGGCCTTGGTCATCTCGATATACCAGTCGCAGTAGGTGTCCCAGATGAAGTCATAGATCTTCTGGGCGGCCACACCCAGCTCGTAGTGGTCCATGTTCTCTGTGACCTCGGCGATGACGGTGTTGAGCTTGGAGAGGATCCACTTGTCCTCCAGCTCCAGCTTCTCAGGCAGGGCATTTTCCTCGATGGTCAGGTTCATCATCAGGAAGCGGGAGGCGTTCCAGATCTTGTTGGCAAAGTTCCGCATGGCCTCGCACCGCTCGGTGAAGAAGCGCATGTCGTTGCCGGGGGAGTTGCCGGTGACCAGGTTAAAGCGCAGGGCGTCGGCGCCGTAGTCCTCGGCGATCTGCAGGGGGTCAATGCCGTTGCCCAGGGACTTGGACATCTTCCGGCCCTGGTCGTCCCGGACCAGGCCGTGGATGAAGACGGTGTGGAAGGGGGTCTTCTTGGTTTGCTCGCAGCCGGAGAAGATCATCCGGGCCACCCAGAAGAAGATGATGTCATAGCCGGTGACCAGCACGTCAGTGGGGTAGAAGTAGTCCAGGTCCTCGGTGCTTTCCGGCCAGCCCAGGGTGGAGAAGGGCCACAGGGCGGAGGAGAACCAGGTGTCCAGCACGTCGGGGTCCCGCTGGATGTGGGCAGAGCCGCACTTTTCGCACTGCACCGCGTCGGTGCGGGAGACGGTCATGTGGCCGCAGTCGTCGCAGTACCACACGGGGATCTGGTGGCCCCACCACAGCTGACGGGAGATGCACCAGTCGTGGACGTTTTCCATCCAGTTGAGATAGGTCTTGGAGAAGCGGTC
>DBEYYM010000015.1:0-48551 GCA_048184675.1 Evtepia sp.
GGACAAAATAATTCTTTTGTCCCTATTTTCACGGCCCCTTCCAGGTTCTTGTTGTAATTTTACCATCTATCCACCAATATTTCAAGACCATTTGTGCAAAAATCCAGGGCAAAAGAGGCCATCAAAACTTCTTCTCTTGATGACCTCTCTTCGTCTTGTCAAATTTTGGGGGGTATGTAGCCAACGTGTTGCCCGGTTTGGGACAAAAGAATTATTTTGTCCAGCGGCAGCCCCGGGCAGGGCCCCTGGAACCCGGGCTGCAAGAGAGAGAAAAGATTTGCATGAGGAGGATCGAATGATGCGAGGTCAGAAGCGTTTTTTGAGCCTAATATTGGCGTTTGTAATGGCGATTTCTTTGCTTCCTGCTACGGCGTTTGCTGAGGGAGAAGGCGGAAATGATGCGTCGGATTCTTTGGATTTGGACGGGAAGACGTTTGCGATTGTGAATGGAGCCACAAAGGTGGCCATGCTCGCGAGTTCAGTCGATGAAAATGATGCAAATAAAAACCGAGCTGGACAGCAGGTGAATTTATTGCAAGCAGAGGATGGATCTTATTATATAGCTTATTGGAATGAGAAAGAAAAAAAGTCAATTGAAGAGATGATTACACAATGGACGTTTGAGAAAGTTGAAGATAGTAATGAAAGTAGCGAAGTTACAAACGGGGATCAGTACTATATTTCAACAGGAGAAGATACAAATAAACAATATTTGAAAATTGGAACAAGCAATACTGCTGTCACACTTTCCAATGATGAAAATAATGCATCCAAGATAAGCGTTACAAAAGATAATGAGTCAGGCTTATACAAATTAGCTGACTCTACTGGTGTTGCTATTAATTTATTTGAGAGTAAGGCTGAGAAGGGCTTTGGCTCTTATAAAGTTACTAATGGCGCCCAGGACCCCAACGAATGGCAGGCCCTTTGCACACTGGAAAAGGTAGGTACTGTAAAAGGTATCTCCCCGATCGGAACCACCATTGATCTGTTTGACTATTGGGTTAACAGCGCGAATGAGGATGGCGGAAATTATGATAAACTGCCATTGTCCACGTCCCCTAACGCAGACAGCGGAATTAATAAGGAACATTCCTTGAAGTTTACAACTAGTGGTGGAGGCACCGGTCACATTAATGTGTGGACAGGTACGAATGGGGGCCCACGTTCTGAAATTGTACAAAATACATTATTAGAAACAGGATATCCAGTATTGACTCCAGAAAAAGACACCGGTGTAAATTCTGGTAAAACAGGAGAGAATGAATCTTTGGCTTACCTGTTTGATGATAGTTCTATTGACGGTAAAACTGCATATTCAGATGTAAAAAACCTGCTTCAAATTGATGAGAATGGCTATTTCGCCTACGATAGCCAGAAAAACTTTGCATCACTAAATACAGAAACAAAAGAATTTACCCTATATGACACATGGGGTGTTACCGGAGCCGGAAGCGCGAAAGGAAATGGCCAATTCTTCCCCTTTGATAGCGCTGAAAAAATTGACAGTACTACAGATTCTAACAGCAGCACCCTCAACCACTTCTTTGGCATGCATATGTCCACCCAGTTTGTTCAGAAAAACGGGGGAAAGACAAAAGATGACAAGCCCATCAAATTTGAGTTTACTGGCGACGACGATGTGTGGATTTTCATCGATGGTGTGCTGGTAGGCGACTTGGGCGGGATCCATGATGCTGCGTCCATTTCTATTGACTTTAGCACAGGTAACCTTAGTGTGAACGGTGGCCAAGCAGTCAGCATTTATAGCAAATATCAAGCTGCAAACCAGATTGAGTTAACGAAATGGACAACGAATAATGGGACTTTCGCCGACGATACCTATCATACCCTTGACTTCTTCTACTTGGAGCGGGGTGGTGGCGAATCCAACTTGCAGCTGAAGTTTAATATGGAAGAGCTGCAGCCCACATATCTTGTGAAGGCAGATCAAGATGGCAGAGCGCTTGAAGGTGTCGACTTTAATCTGTATGTGGGAGATTCCCAAAGTGAGGATAATGAGAAAAACCTCATTGCAACAGGCACCACAGATAAGAACGGCGAAATTGAATTTGTCTACGCCTCCAATATGGGGTTTAGCCGGGCAGGACATTTGCTGAGCCTGCAGGATGTTTACGCACAAAATGAAACTAAAATTGATCAAGAAAAGCAGACACTTTCCCTGACGCTGGTGGAAGCGAATCAGAAAGGAAGAGATGCTGAGGCGTTAACTGGATATCGGACATTGGATAAAATCCCTCTTCGCATCCAAAGAATGGGAACAGACAAAAACCCAATGTATGTGCTTTTGTCTGATAGCAAGTGGACGACTGGCGCATATGCAGTTCCATCTTTGGCAGTGACATCAAACCGTAGCATTTCCAGTGTGAGTGGTAGTGGTTCTACTTCTTCTAGTATTGCCACGCTAGGAGAAGGTGACGGCTTTATGTTTGCAGTGGTACTGAAATGGGTTGGTTCGGGCAAGCCGGAGGATAGTACTATCGTTCAGCAGGCCAATTGGGCGCCAGTGCACGGAGATGCAGTCAATGGTTGGACAGTTGAGGACGATGACTTCAAAGAAATTGACACCCCGCAAGGGTATGTTTCAAAGCTGTGCGAACTTGCAAAAGCGAAGGAGAACTTTTACTATCCGTTTGAGCCTTCCTCTGAGGGTGGCTGGAGAACTACTATTGAGGAATTACCAGGGGATATTACCAAGTACTATTACATGTTAGGCAACGATAAGAAGGATACCCAGTATACGATTGCTTACTACTATACAAGTGCAGCCACCATTGATACTGCAACCGGAGATAATACCTGGCGCGTGGATGGTAGTAGTTTTGAGAGAGATTTCTCTGCAAAGCTTTATGTGCCGAATATCCGTAATTACCTCGTTGCCCAGCATCTGGACGAGCAGGGGACCGCAGTAAATGGAGCAGTGTTTACGCTGTATAAGAGTGACTATGCAAGTAAGGTGGAGTTTAACACAACCTCTGGTGCGCTTACTATCACCCCAGCGGAAAATACGACGAATATGGCCTTTAATGCGGACACAACTGTGGACCGAGTAAAAGGGCAAGTGCCTAATTATGGAAGCTATACCACGAAGGGGGACAGCACAAATCCCTCGCGCTTTACACTGAAGGGTGCGGCCTATTTTTCTGGAATGCCCAATGGAACCTATTATTTGGTGGAAACCAAGGCTCCAGAGGGGTACCTTAAAAATGATGAGATTATTATGGTAATCGTAGACGATGATGGCGTCCATGCTTATGCAGGGAACCAGGGAGTGAAGGACGGTGTCTCCACAGTCGTTGGTGTTGGCTCTCTGGTGGCATCGATGGCTCAGTTTGGCTCTTCTGGTGAGGTAGACCAGACCTTAACAAAGATTTGGGCCACGAAACAGAGCAATACGAGTATAATTACTGGTAATGGCTCGTATACGTTAGGATCCTGGAGTCCGACGAATGATAAAGTAAGCCTAATATATGATATTGGTAATGAAAAGGTACCCTTACAGTATACGTATGAACCAGCCGACGGTTCTATTACCCCATCAACCTATGGCTTTGTGTCTGCTTCTGGCTGGACTTGGGCCAAAGTAACGCAGCGTGATGCAAACAGAGACAAAGGAAATGCCAATACTAATATTACTGATCTTAAGGATACAGATCTCACCAAGCTTTTCAGCGGCAGCACCACCGTCCGCGTGGCCAGCCAGGGCAAGGGAGATCTGACGGTAAAGAATATTGTGCAAGTGCCAGAGGGGAAGGATAAAGATCCGTTTGACTACACGCTGAACTTTACCTATACGAACAAGATCGATGCAAACGTGGACCTGAACACAGATCCCTTGGTTGGTACTTTTTCCTATGTTATCTCTAAAGAGAATAGCGATAACACCAGTGGTAGCACTGATCAAGAGAAAGGAACATTGACCATTTCTAAGAGTAATGGTGGAAAGTATTCTATTAGTCAGATTACAGTTAGCGACAGTGAAAATGGAAACACTACAAGTAAATACTTCAACCAAACCAAAGAAACAACATTCACCCTGGCCGACGGCGAATCCCTGACCATCCAAGGCCTGCCGACTGGTACTTCCTACACGGTCACAGAGAAGAAAAACGATGCCTACAGCACGACGGTAGCAGCAACAAGTACGCAAAATAGTACGCTGAAAGTCACTCAACCGTATACCGCCCAAGGCACAATCGCCAAGCATGAAGACAAACACACTGTGACCTACACCAACACCCGCTCTCCCTTCACCATTGGCAAGGCAGTGGATAAACCGCGAACCACGGTAGGCAATACGCTGACGTACACGATCACCGTTAAAAACATCAGCACTGAGCCGCTTACAAACATTACCGTAACCGATACTCTAACGTCTAGTGCACAGGGAAAGGTAACTTTCATCAATCTGCCTACGGGAGTGACTGTGGAGAATGGAATCGTTAAAATCAACTCTTTGGAAGCGAACAAAACCGTAACCATCACCGCAATCTACACCACAACCGCCGGAGACGTTGGCACTGTGACAAATGAGGCAACGGGCAAGGTAAACAATATCGAAGTAACCACCCCCCCGGTCACCACGACAGTCACCGATCCCCCCACGCCCGTGAACCCCGTGAACCCCACCGACCCCGCCAAGCCGGTGACCCCCCCGGACTCCCTGAACACCGAGGACCACTTTGCCTACATCATCGGCTACCCTGAGGACTACTACACCGGCCTGCCCACCGATGACCAGACCAAGAAGCCCGTGAAGCCCGAGGGCAACATCACCCGGGCCGAAGTGGCCACCATCTTCTTCCGTCTACTCACCGACGAGGTGCGCAACACCTATTGGAGCCAGACCTGTGACTACAGCGATGTGACCATCGACAAGTGGTACAACAACGCCATCTGCACCCTGTCGAACTTCGGCATCCTCAAGGGCTATGAAGACGGCACCTTCCGTCCCGACGGCAACATCACCCGGGCCGAGTTCGCCACCATCGCCGTCCGCTTCTTCGAGGTGGAGTACAACGGCAAGGACCTCTTCCCCGATATCAACGGCCACTGGGCCCAGGACTACATCAACCAAGCCGGCTTCGTGGGCCTGGTTGAGGGCTACCCCGACGGCACCTTCGGCCCCGAAAAACTCATCACCCGGGCCGAAGCCGTGACCATCGTCAACCGGACCATCGACCGCCACCCCCACAAGGATCACCTGCTGGAGGACATGCTGGTCTGGCCCGATAACATGGACACCACCAAGTGGTACTACGCCGACATGCAGGAGGCCACCAACTCCCACGAGTACACCATGCACACCAAGACGGAGGAAACCGAATCCCAGACCAAGTACGAAATCTGGCAGAAGCTTCTCCCCGTCCGCGACTGGGAGGCCTTCGAAAAGGCCTGGGCCGACGCCAACGCCGCCCCCAACCCCGGTGAAGTGGTGCAGTAACCTCCCGCAAACCCCAAGAAAGTGGACCCCATAGCAACAGACAGGCCCCGGAGAAGCTTCTCCGGGGCCTGTTTTGCTTTGCCCGCAGGTGCCTTGCAGATGCTGCCAAGGGTTCCACGTCCCACTGGATGGGTTCCAGCCCCATGCCCCGAACGGTGGAAATGACGTGGTCGTCATACTCCCCAAAGGGCGGCCGGAACAGGGTGGGGCGGATGCCGGTGATCTTCTCAATCTTGTCGTTGCAGGCGTTGATGTCCGCCACAATCTCGTCGGCGGAAAGGGAGTTGAAGTGGGCGTGGCTGTTGGAGTGGCCCATGACCTCATGGCCTGCATCGGCCAGGGCCTTCACCGACTCGGGGTACTTATCCACCCACTCGCCCACCACAAAAAAGGTGGCCTTCACGTTGTACTTGGCAAAGATGTCAATGAGGGTTTGGGTGTCCTCGTTCCCCCAGGGGAATGCCAGTTTGCGGCCCTTGGGGCCCAAGGCAGGGGCAGGGCGGCTTTCTCAACTAAAGAATGTAAAGAAATGGTAAATAAAGTCGGATTCCGTCGCCTTTGGGCTTGCCACTGGTCTGAAGAGAAGATATAATACATAGCATAAATAGTTCATAGTGTGTACTATGTTCCGGGGAGGGAACCATCATGTCATCGAACCCATTGCGGAGACAGCTGATCGCATCGCTGCAAAATATTTACGAGCTGGAGGCCTTCGGGGCCCTGCGGGAGCTTTTGCAGGGGGAGTTTTTAACCCTGCACTATTTGCTGGCCCACCGGGAAGAGATCGTCTATCCCTCCCAGCTGAGCCAGGAGCTCCAGCTGTCCCGGTCGCGGGTGACGGGCACCCTAAACTCCCTGGGCCGAAAGGGCTTGCTGTCCATGGAGCACTCCCAGCAGGACCGGCGGCGTATCCAGGTTTCCATCACAGAGGCAGGGGTGGCCCTGATCCAGGAACGGATGGCGCGGATGGAACGGTATTTTGACCAGATGATCGCAGGCCTGGGCCAGGAGGACACCCTGGCCCTGATCGGCCTGATTGACCGATGTGTGGAGGTAATGGAAAATGACGGCTAAGGATCGCTTTGTCACGTTTGAGCATGTTTCCAAGGTCTACCAGACCGGCGAGGTGACCATCCGCGCGGTGGACGATGTGAATTTTTCCATCCGGCAGGGGGAGTTCGTGGTCATCGTGGGCCCCTCCGGCGCGGGCAAAACCACCGTGCTGAACATGCTGGGGGGCATGGACACCTGCTCCGGCGGAACCATTACGGTGGACGGAGAGGAGCTCAGCAGCTACTCCCAGCGGCAGCTGACCGGGTACCGCCGGCATGAGATCGGCTTCGTGTTCCAGTTTTATAACCTGGTGCAGAACCTGACGGCCCTGGAAAACGTGGAGCTGGCCTCCCAGATCTGCCGGAACCCCCTGGACGCGGCCATGGTGCTGGAGGAGGTGGGCCTGTCCCAGCGGAAAAACAATTTCCCGGCCCAGCTCTCCGGCGGCGAGCAGCAGCGGGTGGCCATCGCCCGGGCCCTGGCCAAAAACCCCAAGCTGCTGCTGTGCGACGAGCCCACCGGCGCCCTGGACTATCAGACGGGAAAGGCGATTTTGAAGCTCCTGCAAGACACCTGCCGGCAAAAGGGGACCACCGTCATCGTCATCACCCACAACAGCGCCCTGACCCCCATGGCAGACCGGGTGATCCGCATCCGCAACGGCACGGTGGCGGAGGAAACCCTCTGCGCCCACCCCCTGCCCGTGGAAGAGATCGAATGGTGAGGCCGGCAGCATGAAACACAGAAAAAACGGGAAGGAAGAAAGGCGGTGGTGCCTGTGAGGGCAATCCGAAAAGACTTCCTGCGGGAAATTCGAAACACCCGCAGCCGGTTTCTCTCCATTTTAATTTTGGTGGCCTTGGCAGTGGCCTTTTTCTCGGGGCTGAAATCCACGGCGCCGGATATGAAGCGGACTTGTGACGAATACCTGGACCAGCAGGCCTTTATGGATATTCAGGTCCTCTCCACCCTGGGGCTGACCCAAGAGGATCTAACCACCCTGCGCCAGCAGCCCGGCGTGGCCGACGGGGAGGGCGCCTATGTGATCGACGCCTTTGCCCACACGGAGGAGCTGGATATTGTGGCCAAGGTCTACTCTATGCCCCAGCGCCTCAACCAGCTGACCCTGACCGAAGGCCGCATGCCGGAAGAAACCTGGGAGTGTGTGGTGGACGATGTCCTGCTGGACCGGCTGAACCTGGAGATTGGAGACCGGGTGGAGCTGCTCACCTCCGGCAGCTATGAGGATGCCCTGGGGACGGACAGCTTCCTGATTGTGGGCACGGTGGTTAGCCCGCTGTACATCAGTGTGCAGCGGGGAACCTCCACCTTGGGCACCGGTCAGGTGGCGGCCTATGTGTACCTGCCCCGGGAGGCCTTCCAGATGGATTACTACACCGCCATTTACCTCACCACCGACGGGGCGGCAGAGGAGACGGCGTTTTATGAGGACTACGACGCCGTGGTGGACGGCCTGGCCGAGGGGCTGGAGCCGCTGGGGGAAGAACGGGCCAAGCTGCGCCGGGACTCTCTGGTGCAGGAGGCCAACGAAAAGCTCCAGGACGCCCAGGCGGAGCTGGACCAGGCGAAGGCAGATGTGGAGAAAGAGCTCTCCGACGCCTGGAATAAGCTCCAAGACGCCAAGCAAGAGCTGGACACGGCCCGGAAGGAACTGGACGATGGCTGGGGAGAACTCCGAGAGGCCAAGGAAAAGCTGGCCAAGGAGACAGCCGATGCCCAGAAGGAGATCGCCAACGGCAAGCAGACCCTGGCCGATGCCAAAAGGGAGCTGGAGGACGGCGAAAAGGCATACAGCAGCGGCTTGGATCAATATCAAGAGGGCCGGAAGGAGTATGAGGCCGCCCTGGCCCAATACGAGGAAAACCGCCAGAAGGTGGAGGCCGGCTGGAAGGACTACGAGGCCGGCCTGCAGGAATACCAGGCAGGGCAGGAAAGCCTGGCGGCGTCTTACAACCAGCTGCAGCAGGGCGAGGCTGAGTACCAGGCTGGCAAGGAGCAGTTTGACAGCTTTGCCAGCGGATATCTCCTGGCGGGGACGGGCTATGGCTCCTCCGACGCCTTGGGACAGGCCCTGGTGGCCGAGGGCGGAGCCGGGCCGGTTCATGCCAGCGTCAATGGGGTGCTGTCTGACCTGAAAAATCAGATTGCCGCGCTGGAGACCACCGTTGCCACCCTGGACCAGCTGGAAAGCGCCCAGGATCAGCTGACCAGCGGCATTGCCGAGGCGGAGGGGCAGATCCAGCAGCTGGACAGCGCCATTGCTGGGGTGAAGGCCCAGATCGCCCAGCTGGAAGCCGGCGGGGGCGCCCAGCCGGCGCCGGATCCGGCAGAGGACGGCGAGGCAGAGCCGGGGACGGAAGGGAACGCCAATGCGGCGACCTTAGCGGCCCTGGAGCAGCAGCTCGCCCAGCTGGAGACCCAGCGGCAGACGGCCCAGGGGACCCTGGCAGCCCTGGAGCAGCAGCTGGAGCAGACCAACAGCGGCTTGGCCCAGATGGATGCTGCCCTGGCCCAGCAGAATATGACCCGGGCTTCCGCCCGGGAGACCCTGGCCCAACTTAAGGCTGCCAGCAGCCAACTGCCCGCCGACGCCAGCCAAGTGGAGGCCTCTTACCGGCAGCTCACAGCCGCCCGGGCCCAGCTGGACGAGGGATGGAGCCAGTATACCAGCGGCCAGGCCCAACTGGCCGAGGCCAAAAAGGAACTGGACCAGGCCAAAGCACAGCTGGAAGAAGGGGAGCAGCAGCTAAACGAGGGCAAGGAGGAACTGGACAAGGGACAGGCAGAGCTGGCCGCCACGGAGCAAAAACTGCTAGAGGCCCGAAAGGAACTGGATGACGGCTGGGCAGAGTATGAAAAGGGTGCGAAAGACCTAGTCGACGCAGAAGACGAGCTTTCTACCCAGGTGGCCAAGGCCCAGGCCCAGATTGCCGACGGGGAGGCAGAGCTCCGCAGCGGCGAGAGCCAATATGCCAGCGGCCTGGCAGAGTATCAAGATGGCCTGCGGGAATACAACGAAGGCAAGGCCGAAAGCGAGGAAAAGATCGCCGACGCCGAGCAGGAGCTGGCCGATGCCCGGCGGGAGATCGCCGACATCGACGACTGCGAATGGTACATCCTAACCAGAGACTCCAACCCCGGCTACCTGGGGTTTGGCCAGGATGCAGACCGGATGGGGAACCTGGCAGATCTGTTCCCGGTGCTGTTTTTCATGGTGGCTGCCCTGGTGTGCCTGACCACCATGACCCGCATGGTGGAAGAGCAGCGGATGCAAATTGGCACCATGAAGGCCTTGGGATACACCCGGTGGAGTATCGCCGGGAAATACCTGGGCTATGGATTGCTCCCCTCGCTGGTGGGCGGGATTGTGGGGTTGGCCCTTGGCTTTACCCTGTTCCCGAAGATGATTTTCACCGCCTATCAGATTATGTATGACGTGCCGGATATCCACCTGTTTGTCTACCCGGATATCAGCACCGTTTCCCTGCTGGCAGCGGTGGCTTGCACCACGGTGGCCACCTTGGCTGCGTGCTTGGCCACCCTGGCAGATACACCGGCCAGCCTCATGCGGCCCCGGGCACCCAAGGCGGGAAAACGGGTCCTGCTGGAGTACATCCGCCCCCTGTGGCGGCGCATGAGCTTTAACCATAAGGTGACCACCCGTAACCTGCTACGGTATCAGAAGCGTTTCTGGATGACCGTGATCGGCATCGGCGGGTGCACGGCCCTGATTATTGCGGGCTTTGGGCTGCGCTCCTCTCTGCTGACCACCATGAGTGTCCAGTATGACGACCTGTACCATTACACCGCCCAGCTGGCTGTTAACGACAATCTGCTGGAGAGTGAGCGGGAGGTTATCGAGGAACACATTGCAGGAAACCCAGACATCACGGCGTCGCTGCCCTGCCGGCTGGGCAGCGTGACAGCTGAGTCGGACACCTACTCCACAACGGTTTACCTGGAAGTGGTGGATCCTGCTGAGATCGGAGACTTTGTGGAGCTGCGGACCATGGGCGACCGGGAACCGCTGACCATCCCCGACGATGGGGTCATCATCGACCAGAAGCTCTCTGAGCTGCTGGATGTGGGCCCCGGGGACACCTTTACGGTGGACGGGGATAGCCGGGCGGAGCTCCGAATTGCGGCGGTGACGGAGCACTACCTGGCCCACTTCATCTATGCCTCCCCGGCGTACTATGAAAAGGCCTTTGGGGAGGACTATCAGTCCAACGCCTATCTGCTCAGCTTTACCAGCAGCGACGAGGCCCTTTGCGACGAGGTGTTTACAGACCTCATGGATCTCAACGGCGTGGTCTCTGCCACCCGTATGCTGAACACGAAGGATACTTACCTCAGCTCTATGGAGCGCATTGACTTTGTGGTGGTGATCGTCATTTTGTCGGCTGCGGCTCTGGCCATGGTGGTGCTGTACAACCTGAGCAACATCAACATCACTGAGCGGATCCGGGAGCTGGCTACCATCCGGGTGCTGGGCTTCTATGACCGGGAGGTCTCGGCTTATGTAAACCGGGAAAATGTGGTGCTGACCATTGTGGGCATCGCCCTGGGGATTCTGGGAGGCCATTTCCTCCATGTGTGGTTGGTGAAGTCGGTGGAAATTGACCTGATGATGTTTGGACGGGAGACGGATCCCATGGCCTACCTTTGGTCGGCGCTGCTGACGGCTGCCTTCTCTGGGGCAGTGAGCCTCATTGCCCACCGAAAGATGAAGAAGATTGACATGGTGGAGTCTTTGAAGAGCGCAGAGTAAAGAAACATTGGGGGCACTCGCTCCCGCTTAGAAAGAAAACCCGGGCAGCATTCCCAGTGGATGCTGCCCGGGTTTATGTATTGGGAGGAGGTGTCTCGGGAAAGAGATGAAAGTCGTCAGAGAAACGATAGGTGATCTCCAGGCGGTTTCCTTCAAAAACCCGAATCTGCGCAATGGTTTCAGCAACGGTGGCTCGGTCCAGCTCGGTAAGCTTGCCGTGGCGGAGAAGGGCTTTGATCCAGGGGGTATCCAGGGGGCTGGTGAGCCTGACCTGGTCAAGGGCTGCCAGCTGTTTGGAGAGGTGATCCTCTTGGGCTTCATAGTCGGCTTTATAGCGAAGGTAATCCTCCTTGGCGAGCAGTCCCTCCCGATAGTCTTCATAGGCGGCTTTTTTCAGGTGGTACAGGCGGTCTAGGCCGGCCCCAATGCGGCTGCGCTCGCCGGATAGGTCGCGTTTGGGGGCAGGGGGAATGGCATCTGCTGTCAGGGCTTTGAGATCTGGGACAGCGGTGAGAACCCGATTTAAGTCGGCCAGAATCACGGCGCACAGTTGGTCGTGGGACACGGTGTGGGGGGAGCAGACCGTGGGACCATATCGCTTATAGGACCCGCAGCCGTAGCGGAGGTTCCCGCCGCTGCGGGTTTTGCACATCGCCCGGCCGCAGTCGCCGCAGGTTAGGAAGCCGGCGAATGGACTGACCTCTTGGCGAAAGGTCAGCTGACGGGCCTTTTTTTGTAAAAGACGCTGGACCCGTTCCCACTGGTCAGGGGGAATGATGGCCTCGTGGGTGGCGGGGACCACCACCCACTGGCTGGGGTCCAACTTGGTGGCTTTGCCGTGCATACCGGCCCGAGGGGCCCGGCCCTGCTCCATGGTGCCGGTGTACAGGGTGTTTTGGAGCATGCGGTGAATGGTGGAGTAAGTCCAGTAGGTGGTGCGGTCTATGCGCTGGCCATTGTGATAGCGGTCGCCATTGCATTTTTTATACTCGCTGGGGCAGGGAATGCCCTCGGCGTTGAGGGTTTTGGCGATGCTTACCTTGCCCATGCCGGCCTCGAAAAGACCGAATACCCGGCGGACCACCTGGGCGGCCACCGGGTCAATCTCTAGCTTGTTGTGGTCGCTGGGACATTTCCGATAGCCATAGGAGGGAAACGCCCCGATGAACTGCCCTCGTTCCTGCTTGGCCCGAAAGGCGCTGCGGACCTTTTTGGAGATGTCTCGGGCGTACTGCTCGTTAAAGACATTCTTGAAGGGGAGGAGCATGTCATAGGTGCCTTTGGCGCTGTCGATGCCGTCCCCCACGGCGATGAACCGGACTCCGTGCTCCGGCAGCCAACGCTCCAGATAGTGGCCGGTGTCGAGGTAGTCTCGGCCAAACCGGGAGAGGTCTTTGACCATAACGCAGTCGATCTGCCCGGCCTCAATGTCCCGGAGCATTTGCTGAAAGCCCGGGCGGTGAAAGTGGGTGCCGGTGCAGCCGTCGTCCACATAGACCTGGGCCAGAGACAGGGTGGGGTCCCGGGCAATCACTTCTTCCAGAATGGCCCGCTGGTTGGCGATGCTGTTGCTCTCCAACTTATCGCCGTCCTCCCGGGACAGGCGGGTGTATAAGGCAGCCTGCCAAACCCGGCTGCCGGCGGGCTTTGGGGAGCCCATGACAACCCCTCCTTTCCTGTCAAGGGACGAGGCGGCATTGGCCGTCCCGCCAGCATGGGGCTTACCCGCAATGGGCGGCAATCAGACGGCGGAGCATGTCCAGGCAGGGCTGGGAGCCGTCAAACTGCCGCTGAATGGAAAAAGGACCGGGGGAACTTTGCTTTGGAGAGGCTGGAGATTGCGGGGAATTGTGCATGGAATCACCTTCCTTTGAACCTTTCTCTATCTATATGACTAGGGGCAGGGATCCATGCCTGTATCCTTTTCCCGATTCGAGGAAGGGGGCACCTGGCAAGAAAACACAGGACTTGGGCTGCCAGCAATGGCAGCCCAAGTCCGGGGCGGTTTTACGGGGGTTATTTATCCTGAAATTGGTGTAGCCAGGCCCGGATCACCTGTTCGGTTTCTGGGGGGATAGGCGCCTTTGCCAGGCGTTTGTACTGCTTCTGCACGGTCAGCATGCTGTTGCTGTCGTCCACCAACCGCAGCATGTGGTTTACGCCCTGGGGGGCGTAGGTCTGAATGTGAGGAAGCCCAGCCAGGGCATCCAGGCAGCGATAATCCGCAGACAGGTCGGCAGTGCCTGTGATGGCCAGGACGGGGTTGGGAAACGCGCTTAGAAGTGAGACAAAGTCCTCTGTAGTATAGGCGCCGTGCTCCCGGATCCATTTGGCGTTCAGCCTGGCGCCCTTGAAAAACACACGGTCTTTCTGAGTCTCAGCGCAGGTTTGAAACAGGGCATCCACCTTGTTGCTGGCGGCCTGCCGGCGAAGGAGATTGCCGAGAGGGCCCTTCCTTGCCTTGGCCTCCTCGGCAAGGCGGCGGTTTTGATAGTCCAGGGCCCCTTTCAGGCTCATAGCGGCGCCGCCTAGCAGCAACAGCCCGGCCAGGGCTTCTTGGGCAGAGGCCAGGGTGGCGATCATGGCCCCTTCGCTGTGGCCGCAGAGGAGGACCTTTTCGCTGTTTACAAGGGGCAGGCCCTTTGCGTACCGGACCACAGACAACGCATCCGCTGTCAAATCCGTTAGCCCTGCTGTGGTGTACTGGCCCCCGGTTTCATAGGTTCCGCGCTTGTCATAGCGCAGGCAGACGAAGCCTTGCCGGGTGAATTCATGGGCCAAACTCCGGTAAAAATCTGTGTGGAACCCCCGCTGGTTTCCGTCCCGGTTGGTTTTACCCGTGCCCATAATGAGCACGACTGCCGGGGACGGGGCAGTGTTCTCGGGATAGGACACCGTGGCGCCAATGGAAACTGCGCCGGCGATGGAAACCCGTTCTTCTCGGATCAAATCGCTCATGGTACCTCCTCCTCCACGGGGGAAGAAAGGAAGGAGATGCTCCGCTTCTTCCGGTTGGGAACCCAGGCCGCTTGTTCATACCGATCCATCAGAGCCGCCATCTCCTGGAGAAAGCGGTCGAATTCCTCGTCGGAGAGGGACAGGATGCGGGTGCGCAGGCTGAGGCGGTCTCTTTTGGGGTCTGCATCGGGTTTGTTGCTATACGTTTTGAACTTGGCGTAAAGCGCCATGAGAAACTGATAGGCAGTCTCGGAGAGATCCTTGTTTTCGGTCTCAGTGAAGACCTCTTTGTTGAGGGCCAGCAGCCGCTCCAGGCTTCCCCTGACCTTGCGCTCTTCCTGGACCAGGAGGACCTTTTCTTCCAACAGAGTGTGAATGTGCCGGTACAGCGTGGGGGCGGGGACATCGTCCAGGGCGGCGGCAATCTGTTTTGTGGTCGATGCCCCGTAGGCCTGCAGATATTGAACCACCTGCACTCGGATGGGGTTGGAAAGCACCTTGATGAGATCCATTGTCACACCACCTTTCTTATATTTAATTATATTATCATTCTTGATAAAAGTAAAGGGGGGTGTGCCTTGTTTCGGACAATAAAAAAAGGGAAATGGATGACCATTTCCCTCGCAGAACCCCAGGGGGTGCAATTTTTTGTGTTTGAAGGGCTTGGGGTGGGCAGCGCCCTCGAAGCTCTATGGTTGGTTGTGCCCGCCGTTGTAGATGCTCTCCCGCTGAAAATATTCCTTAAATATCACAGCGCTGGGGGAGAGGGGAACATTTTTCTTCCAGTAGAGTTTTTTGGTCAAGACAAAGTCGGCAAACTCCTTGATCTGTAGGCAGACTGCGTCGGGAAGCATGGAAGTCTCCCGATCCATCACCCGCTGGGTGGTGATGATTACCCCTGACCCTTCCTGAAACATACGGTAGCGCAGCATGTATTCCATCACCATGACCTTGGAAGGGCGAAACCCAATCTCAGTCAAAAGCTGGTCCACATACTGCTGGAACAGGTCAGACTTGGGACGGAGGAGGAAAAGATCTTCTTGGAAGTCAAAAATGCTGAACAGCTCATCTCGGCGTTGGGCCAGGGGGTGCTTTTTGGAGACCCCAATCACCAAATTGGCTTGAAAGAGGGTGCAGTACTCTAGGGTGTTATTGTCCAGGTCCAGGTCGGTAAGAATAAAATCCAGGTTGGCCTCGTCCATGAGCTTTCCCTGGCGGTCGGGTTCCCGGCTAATCTGACGGATGTTGATGTCCGGATATTTTGCGCTAAAAGGGGCGAGCAAATAGTTCCACAGGGCGCCGTCTTGGACGGAGAAGCGAACGCTTTTGCGATGGGTTCCCTGGGCGGTGTGGATGGCATCAACCCCATTTTGCAGGCAGGCAAAGGCCTCCTCCACATAGGGGAGGAACTGTTTGCCAAATTCGTTCAGCCGCATGTTCCGGCCCACCCGGTCGAAGAGGTTGACCCCCAGCTCCTGCTCCAGGCTGCGGATGCCGGCGCTGATGGCCGATGGGCTTACGTGAAGTCGTTCGCCAGTTTTTTGTACGTGCTCATTTCGGGCGACTTCCCGAAAGTATTCCAAGTGAAGCAGGTTCATAAACGTCCCCTCCTTGCGAATTGGCATGATGGCGAGAAAAGACGGTGTAGCTTATGGAACAAAATGACGCAAAAAAGTGGATGATTCGTGCAAAAAGCTGAGATGGACGGGGAGAACAGGAAGATGGTATAGTAAAAATAACGAAAGAGCTCCCCGCATATTCGAACGGACACCCCACATCATAAAGAAGATGTTGTAAAAATTATAGCACAGGGAGGATGGAATCTCAACAATGGATTTCCCTGTGAGTGTGCCGCCGGCGTGGACGTTATTTTTGAATTTACACTGGTTTTTGTGCTTTATCTCTCGTTCAGATATACAGAGGATAACCCCGTTTGCCAGCTAAGGAGGTGGATGAGACAACAACAGATGGTTCCGAGCCCTCGTCGAAATAGATTGTGAAGAGGAGGAGAAATTCGTGAAGTCCAAACATCTTTCGCGCAACGAACGCAATGAATTGGTCCTGAGGCTGACCGAGTTCGAGGGCGAAGCCGTCATCGGAGCGGTGTTTTTCGTCTTGGCTCTGATCGTCCGGGTGTTTTTCATTGACAGCCAGATCCGAACCATGAACCCAGATGTCTTTCCCAACCCGAGAACCCTGCCGTCACTCTACTGTTACATTTTGATGGCAATGGCCATCGGCATGGTGTTCAGCGCATACCGCCGCCGGAACCGGGGCTATGGCCTAAAGACATATGAGTTTAACTTAACCGGAATCATCCGAATCCTGATTATTCTGGCAATCATGCTGGTTGCCACGCTGGCCATGTACCATGTGCCTTACATCCCGGTCAATGCCGTGATGCTGGCCATTCTTATGGTGTTTTTGGGGCAGCGAAACAAATGGGTGATCATCGGGGTCTCCCTGGTGATGCCGACGCTGGTTTGGTGCCTGTTTACCTACGGGCTCAAGCTGTACATGCCGTGAAGGGGGGATAGACGATGCTGGAAATGTTAGCAAATGGTGTTGTGAATGTCATCTCACCGGACGTTTTGGTCTGCTTGCTGGGCGGCGTCACTGTGGGCCTGATTTTGGGCGCCATCCCCGGCTTGTCAGCCACCATGGCCATCGCCTTGGTGATTCCCTTTACCTACTACCTCACCCCCACGCAGGCCATCGTCATGTGCCTGGGCGCCTTTAATGGAGGCTGCTTTGGCGGCAGTGTTTCCGCCATTTTGCTGGCCACGCCGGGTACCACGGCGGCAAGCGCCACGGTTATGGATGGCTACGCCATGGCCCAGAAGGGCCAGGCCACAAAGGCCATTAAAACGGCTCTGTTCTCCTCTATGTTTGGCTGTATGTTTGCCACCATCCTGCTGGTCTTTGTGGCCGAACCCATTGCCAAGTATGCCCTGGAGATTGGCCCTGCAGAGTATACCATCCTGATGCTCTTTGCCATGACCATCATCGGTTCTGCCTCTGGGGAAAACGTGTTTAAGGGCCTGGCCGCCGGTGCTCTGGGCCTGCTGCTGGGCACTGTGGGCTTTGACCCCATGGAAGGCAGCTCCCGCCTGACCTTCGGGGTGGTCAAGCTCTCCAGCGGCATTGACCTGGTGGTGATGCTCATTGGCCTTTTGGCCCTGTCGGCCATTATGATCCAGGTGGAAAATCTGGCCCCGGCCCACAAGCAAACCTCGATGCTCCCGCCGCCCAAGGGGCCAGAGGATGAGAAGCTCAGCCGGAAAGAGGTCAAGCGGCTCCTCCCCATTTGGTTGCAGTCGGCTCTCATTGGGTCCGGCATCGGTGCCCTCCCCGGCCTGGGAACTACCCTGGCCGCCTGGCTGGGCTACGACACGGCCAAGCGCCGCTCCAAGCACCCTGAGCGCTTCGGCACTGGTGTCATCGAGGGCGTAGCAGGCCCCGAGGCCGCCAACAACGCAGTCTGCGGCTCCAATATGATTCCCCTACTGACCATGGGAATTCCTGGCGACGTCACTGCCGCTTTGCTGGTGGGCGCCTTCATGCTCCAGGGTTTGACCCCTGGCCCCATGATCTTCCGGGAGGATCCCCAGTCAGTCTATAACATCTACATCGGTCTGCTGGCCTCTAACCTGATTCTGCTGGTGATGACCTTTGTGATGCTGAAAGCGTTCAAACAGGTCAGTAAGCTCCCCCCAAACATCATAACCCCCTGCGTGTGCATGTTCTGTATGGTGGGTGTGTATGCCCTGTATACCAGCCTGGAAGATGTTATGATTATGCTCATCTTCACCGTGGTGGGGTATATCCTGATGAAGTTTGGCTACCCAGTGGCCTGTATGCTGGTGGGATTTATTCTCTCCCCAATGCTGGAAAAATATGCCCGCATGGCTCTGACCATGTCCGACGGCAGTTTCAACGTCTTTTTCCAGCGCCCCCTGGACTGGGTTTTGTGGGCTGTGGTGGTCTTCTCCATTGTGACCATTGTGCGCAGCAGAATCAAGTCTGCCCGGAGAGAGAAGGCGGAATATATGGCCTCGCAGACCGCTGCCTCCTCAGACACTCCGCCGAAAGGCACTTGTGAGCAGGATCTGACAGAGACCCACGACCCGGAGGCGGTGCACCCCACCGAAACCGGCGATCCGGCTGCCGTCCAGGTGGACAAAGAGAAGCTAAAAACCGACGACCAAAGCACCCCATAGGTTTGTGATTCTGCCTGGGCGTCCTGGGCAAAAAATATGAAAGAAAAGAGGTTACCACCATGAAGAGACGTTTATTTGCATTGACTCTGGCCCTGCTCCTGGTCTGCAGCGTTTTGGCAGGCTGCGGCAATGGCGGCAACAGCAATGGGGGCTCTGCCGGCCAAGAAGATTTCCCCAAGAGCGCCATCACCTGCATTGTAAACTGGTCTGCTGGCGGCCCTGCTGACCTGAGCACTCGCGCCCTGTGTGCCGCCATGGAAAAAGAACTGGGCGTGCCCGTCACCGTGGTGAACAAGGAAGGCGGCTCTGGTACCGTGGGTATGAGCGAACTGGCCAATTCCAAGAACGATGGCTACACCTTTGGCATGGTTACCCACAATGCCCTGTGTCTGCTGCCCTTCCAGATGGATTTGTCCTATACCCTGGAGGACTTTGATATCTTCAGCACCATGATTAAGTATGAGTATGCCCTGGCAGTCCCCTCCAGCTTGGGTGTGACCAACCTGGATGAGTTCTTCGCCTGGGCCAAAGAGAACCAGCCCGATGGCATCAAGGGCGCCGGCGCCGGATATCCCCATCCCCTGGCTATGGGCGACCTATGCGAGCTGGCCGGGCAGAACTTTACCTGGGTCCCCACCGACGGCACTGCAGAGACCGTGCAGAATTTGCTGGGCGGCCATGTGTATTTGGGCTCCTCCACTGCCGGAGACCTGCTCCCCTATGTAGAGAGCGGAGAGCTGACTGCCATTGCCAACACCTGTGATACCCGTTCCGACGCGCTTCCGGATGTGCCCACTGCCATTGAGCAGGGCTATGACGTGGCGTATAGCTCTTATGGGGCCTTTGCCTTCCCCGCTGGCACGGAACAGTATAAGATCGACATTATCTTGGATGCCTTCAACAAGGCAACCCAGGACCAGGCCTTCCTGGATACCTGTGAACGGCTGAAAGTGGTTACCGAGTATATCGACGGAGAGACCTATACCAAGATGCTCCTGGATGACCGGGCCATGTATGAAGAGCTCTTTGGCTCCTGATGCCAAAGCATCTGTGGCGTGCCCCATTGAGGGACAGACTATGTAGGCTTATGACGTGAACAGAAAGGCGCCTGCCAGTGGCAGACACTGTGCAGGCGCCCTTCTACAGAGGGGATCGTTATGGAAAAAATGATGCTAGCAGCCGCGAAAACAAAAATTGAGCCGGGGATAGAGCTGATTACCGTACCCATTCCAAAGATTGGGGAGGAGGAGGTTCTGGTCAAAGTGATGGCAACGGGTTTGTGTGGCAGTGATATCCATACCTACCTGTGGGAAAAGACCATGCATTACAAGGAAAAGTATCTTCCTCTGATCCTAGGACACGAGTTTTCCGGCCAGGTGGTTGAAGTGGGCCGGAAGGTGAAAACGGTGAAGGTGGGAGACCGCATTTTGGCAAAGCCCTCCCATCCCTGCGGAACCTGCTGGTTCTGCCGCAACCACCAGCCAAACAACTGCACCAACCGCTCCACCTGCGGCTCCACCAAAGCCGGCGCCTTTGCAGAGTACTGCGTCATCTATGAGGACCAGGTGGTCCACATGCCAGACAACATGACCTGGGAACAAGGGGCGATTATCGAACCCTTGGGGGTGGGAACCAACTGTGCCATCCGCGCGGACATTGACTATGGAGACTTTGTGGTGGTCTCCGGGCCGGGGCCCATCGGGCTGGTGGCCGTGCTGGCCGCCCGGGCCCTTGGGGCGGGCAGGATCGCCATCTTCGGCACTGCCCGAGACGGGAAACGGCTGGCCTTGGCCAAGGAGCTGGGAGCAGACTATACCTTCATGGGGGACCAGTGCGATATCGTTCAGGAGATCAAAAATCTCACCAACGGCCAGGGCGCCGATGTGGCGCTGGAGTGTGTGGGGGCCTCGCCGTTGCTCCAGACAAACCTGTCTTTGGTGCGAAAACGGGGCAAGGTGTGCTGCGCCGGGATCTATTCCACCCCTGCCACCTTCGACCTGGACGACACGGTGCGGAATTCCAAAACGATCATTGGCGCCTATGCTGGCTACTCCTTCGAGCGGTCGGTTCAGTGGATCACCAGCAACAATGAACTGGCGAAAAAGGCAGAGAAGATCATTTCCCACCGAAGCTCCCTGCTGGAGATTGAGGATGCCTTCCAGCGGGCCATGCACCAGGAAAATGTGAAAGAGATTTTTACACGGTTCGACTAACGTGACAAAGCAGGATAAAACAACGAGGAGAGTGATACTATGGCAATGTTGACCGGTGGACAGTTAGTCGCAAAACAGTTAAAAAAGGAAGGTGTGGAGTGTGTCTTCGCCCTTTCCGGCGGCCATATTATGAATATCATTTACGGCTGCCGGGAGGAGGGCATTGAGGTATACATGGTTCGCCATGAGAACACAGCTGGCTTTGCCGCCGACGCCTATGCCCGGGTCAGCGGTAAGCCCGGGGTCATCATCACTACAGCGGGCCCCGGCGTCACCAACGCGACCACATCCATGGGAGAGGCGAAGGAGGCCTGCACCCCCATTGTGCACATCGGCGGCGGGGCCATGATGGCTACCTTTGACAGCGGCACCTGCCAAGATTTGAACACCCTGGACTGTATGGCGGCAATGTGCAAAGACGCAAAGCGCTGCCTGAGCACCGAGCGCCTGCCAGACTATGTGTCCAAGGCCTTCCGCACGGCGGTTTCTGGCACGCCGGGGCCGGTTTACTTAGAGATTCCCATGAACGTGGTGGCGGCCTCTGTGGAAGAGGACACGGTGAAGGTTCCCCAGAGCTCCCGGACCACTTGCGATATCTATGGGGACCCCCAGTACATTGCAGAGGCGGCAGCCCTCCTGGCAAGGGCCAAACGGCCGGTGATGGTGGTGGGCGAGGCAGCCCGTTACTCTGCCAACCACGGGGAGTATGTGGAAGCTTTGGCCAACTACCTGAAGATGCCGGTCTATACCACCTCAATGCCTTATGTCCGCGGGCTGTTTGCCGACGAGGACAGCAATGAGCTCTTCCACCTGGGGGAAGCCGCTGCTGCAGAGGCGGACGTGATCCTGGAGCTGGGGGTTTACAACCACAACCACTTAAACCGGGGCCAGCCCCCTGTCTTCCATGGGGAGGCCAAAGTGATCCAGGTCCATGAGGACCGGGCCATGATCGGCTTTAACCGGGATGCCGATACCGGCATCGTGGCCTCCTGTGGGGTGGGTGCTATGCAGCTGTATGAGGCGGTGAAAAAGCTGGTGCCCCCTCGAGAAGACGGGGTTTGGGTGAACCGGGCCCGGGAGCTGACAGCTGTGGCCATGAAACCCTTTACCGACGCCCGCACGGACAACACCACCCAGCCCATGCACATCGGCCGCCTGACCTGGGAGATTCGGAACTGGCTGGAGACCAACGGCAGGGACTGGCACATCATCTGCGACGGCGGTGACACCGCCCAGTGGGTGCAGTATAATAACACCGCCCACTATCCCGGCCAGATGCTCCGCTTTGGCATCAACGGAACCATCGGCATGGGGCCGGGCTTTGCCCTGGGCGCCTGGGCGGCGGACAAAAAACCCATTATGTATGTCACGGGAGACGGCAGCTTTGGCTTCCATGCCATGGATATGGAAACCCTGCTGCGCTATAAAATCCCTACCATCTGCGTGATCGCCAACGACTCGGCCTGGGGCATGATTAAGCTCTCTCAGGAACTCAAGTTCCCCGAGTATCTGGCCAAGCACGGGCACCACCCCATCAATTTGCTGCCCGATATGTTCCCCTATGAAAAGATGGTGGCCATCTGGAATGGCACGGGGAAGATGCTCCACAAGGTGGAGGAGATCATCCCCGCCCTGGACGAGATCAAGGCCTCTGGCACCATCGGGATCCTAAACGTGGAGGTGAACCAGCACACCCCATCTCCCCGTACCATTGGTTTTGCCGGTGTCGTAAAGAAACCGTGAAAACAGTGTCTCTCAAAGAACCCCCCAAAAAGAAAAGGCGGCAGGGAATACCCTGCCGTCTTTTCCTGTATAGTATAGTTGTCTCGGCCAGAGACCCTGGCTGGGAAAGTATCTGATTCCGGGATTTGGAAAAATTTCCGAAAAATTATCAAAAATCTCGGCGTTTTGGTTGCAAAAATTTGTGCAAATAGGTATAATATGCCGCGAGGGGACATGCTGGGCGAAACACGCCAACTGGCGATCATTTTGCGGAGAGAAAGACAGTATCTGGACCCTGTCTTTTTCTTGGCAAACCCCGGCATGAATATGAGAAAAGAAAGGATTGATAGGAATGTCTCACAAGTACGTTTACCTTTTTTCCGAGGGCAACGCCAACATGCGGGAGCTGCTGGGCGGCAAAGGCGCCAACCTGGCCGAGATGACCAACATTGGTCTGCCGGTGCCCCAGGGCTTCACCATCACCACCGAGGCCTGCACCCAGTATTATGAGGACGGCCAGAAGATCAACGACGAAATCCAGGCCCAGATTATGGAATACATCGTCAAAATGGAAGAGATTACCGGCAAGAAATTTGGCGATCTGGAGAACCCCCTGTTGGTCTCCGTGCGCTCTGGCGCCCGGGCCTCTATGCCCGGCATGATGGACACCATTCTGAACCTGGGTCTGAACGAGGACGTGGTGGAGGTCATGGCTAAAAAGTCGGGCAACCCCCGCTGGGCCTATGACTGCTACCGCCGCTTTATCCAGATGTACTCCGACGTTGTCATGGAGGTGGGCAAGAAATATTTTGAGCAGCTCATCGATGAAATGAAAGAGAAAAAAGGCGTCACCCAAGATGTGGACCTGACCGCCGAGGATTTGAAGGAACTGGCCGGCCAGTTCAAGGCCGAGTATAAGGCCAAGATCGGCGTGGACTTTCCTTCCGACCCCAAGGAGCAGCTGATGGGGGCCATCAAGGCCGTCTTCCGCTCCTGGGATAACCCCCGGGCCAATGTCTACCGCCGGGATAACGACATCCCCTATTCTTGGGGCACCGCTGTCAACGTCCAGTCCATGGCCTTTGGCAACATGGGGGAGGACTGCGGCACAGGTGTGGCGTTCACCCGCAACCCGTCCACGGGCGAGAAAAAGCTCATGGGCGAGTTTTTGACCAACGCCCAGGGCGAGGACGTGGTGGCCGGCGTACGCACCCCCATGCCCATTGCCCAAATGGCAGAGAAGTTCCCTGCGGCTTATCAGCAGTTTGTGGAGGTCTGCCAGGTCCTGGAGGACCACTATCGGGACATGCAGGACATGGAGTTCACCGTGGAAAACGGCAAACTCTATATGCTCCAAACCCGCAACGGCAAGCGCACCCCCGCCGCCGCCCTAAAGATCGCCTGCGACCTGGTGGACGAGGGGATGATCGACGAGAAAAAGGCTGTGTCCATGATCGAGCCCCGCTCTCTGGACACCCTCTTGCACCCTCAGTTTGACAGCGAAGCCCTGAAGAAGACCCCTGTTATTGGCAAGGCTCTGCCCGCCTCTCCTGGCGCCGCCTCCGGCAAGGCCGTGTTCTCTGCTGAGGACGCCAAGGAGTGGGCCGCCCGGGGAGAAAAGGTGGTTCTGGTCCGCCTGGAGACCTCTCCCGAGGACATTGAGGGCATGAAGGCCGCCCAGGGCATTCTCACCGTCCGGGGCGGCATGACCTCCCACGCTGCTGTGGTGGCCCGGGGCATGGGCAAGTGCTGTGTCTCCGGCTGCGGCGAGATCAAGATGGACGAAGACAACAAGGAGTTTACCCTGGCCGGCAAGACCTATCACGAGGGGGATTGGCTGAGCCTGGATGGCTCCACCGGCAATATCTACGACGGTGCCATTCCCACGGTGGACGCCTCCATCGGCGGCGAGTTTGGCCGGGTCATGGCCTGGTGCGACAAGTACCGCAGCCTGAAGGTGCGCACCAACGCCGACAACCCCCAGGACACCGCCCAGGCGGTGAAGTTCGGCGCCGAGGGCATCGGTCTGTGCCGCACCGAGCACATGTTCTTCGAGGCGGACCGCATCCCCGCCATCCGGCAGATGATTTGCTCCGATACCGTGGAGCAGCGAGAGGCTGCCCTGGCCAAGCTGGAGCCCATGCAGCAGGGGGACTTCGAGGCCATGTATGAGGCCCTGGAGGGCCGGCCCATGACCGTCCGCTTCCTGGACCCCCCGCTCCATGAGTTCCTGCCCACTGAGGAGGAGGACATCCAGCAGCTGGCTCAGGACATGGGCAAGTCTGTGGCTGAGATCAAGGCCATCATCACCTCCCTCCACGAGTTTAACCCCATGATGGGCCACCGCGGCTGCCGTCTCACCGTCACCTATCCTGAGATCGCCGTCATGCAGACCCAGGCTGTCATCAAGGCCGCCTTGAACGTCCAGGCCAAGCACCCTGACTGGACCATCGTCCCCGAGATTATGATCCCCCTGGTGGGTGAGGGCAAGGAGCTGCGATATGTCAAGAATGTGGTGGCAGAGGTTGCCGACCAGCTTATCGCCGAGGCGGGCTCCCACATGAAATACCTGGTGGGCACCATGATCGAGATCCCCCGGGCCGCCCTTACCGCCGATGAGATCGCCAAGGAGGCCGAGTTCTTCTCCTTCGGCACCAATGACCTGACCCAGATGACCTTCGGCTTCTCCCGGGACGACGCCGGCAAGTTCCTGGATGCCTATTACGACCGGAAGATCTATGAGAACGATCCCTTTGCCCGGCTGGACCAGAGCGGCGTTGGCCGTCTGGTGGAAATGGCCGTGAAGCTGGGCCGCCAGACCCGCCCGGACATCCACCTGGGCATCTGCGGCGAGCACGGCGGCGACCCCGTCTCCGTGGAGTTCTGCCACAATGTGGGCCTGGACTACGTGTCCTGCTCCCCCTTCCGGGTGCCCATCGCCCGGCTGGCCGCAGCCCAAGCCGCCATTCGGAATCCCCGCTAAACCCCTGTCGGCCCAGGAAAGAGAACCTGCAAAATCCCCCAGCTCCTATGGGAGCTGGGGGATTTGCATTGTTTGGGTTAAATATCCTGGAAGCGATACCGGAAAATTCGGAAGACCATGGGGATGAACAGCACGATCAGGCTGGCGTAACCCAGGTAAGCATAGCCCTTTTGCACCACTGCCATCAGGCCGAACTGGGCGATGCCGAAGGAAATCAGGGTGAAGATCAGGGTAAAGACCGCGTTTCTGGCCAGATGGCCCTTTTGGCGGGCTTCCTCTGTCTGGCGGCGCTCCACGGCGTTGACGCAGCGGGTCACAATGCCGGAGATCATATTGACGCCGGTGGAGATGGCGCCCAAAATGATGAGAATGGAGATGATGGGGGTGAGCACCTTAGCGCCTACGCCGCTTTGCACCAGCACCAGCATGGGGACGGAGGCGTCTGCCAGGGCGGGCACAAAGGCCACGGCCAGCAGGCCGATGATGGACAACTCCATGGCGCAGAAGTTACACACGAACATCCAGATGGCGGCGCGGTTAATCTCCTTCTTGTCGGTCACGGCGTCCATGTGGGAGTACATGACGGAGACCGAGGCCAGCTGGAACAGGAAATACAGGAAGGCCATCCAAAGGGCCGGGCCCACGGCGCCGGTTTGTCCGCTGGACAGCACGGACATTTCGCCCCCGGCCAGCCGGTGGATGGCATCGCCAATGGCGCCGTGCTGGACGATGATGTTGGGCACCAGCACCACCAGAAGGCCCAAAAGGATCAGGACACTGAGGGTGGAGGCCGCTCTGCGAACCACCTTGGTGCCAAACATGGTGACCAGGAAGATGAACACCGCCACGAGTAAAGTGCACAGGAAATAGGGGATGTTCAGCAGGGAGTTGATGGTGGAGCCGCCGGTGGCAAAGGCTGCGGCGGAGGCGGTGAAGATCATAATGAGATAGCAGATTTCGTGGAGGTTGGACATGACATAGCGGGTTTTGCCATAGAACTTGTCCGAGAAAGTGCGGTAGTCAAAGGCCTTGTGCTGGTAGGAATAGCGCATGCCATACCAGAAAAAGAAGGCATACAGGCCTTGGGTAATGGCGGGGAAGATCAGGCACCAGATTCCATAGCGGATAAAGTAGCTGTAAATCTGTGCGCCGGAGGCAAAGCCCCCGCCAAATTGGGTGGTAAAGGCCACAAAGGCAATGCCCAGGGCCAGGGGCATGGCTGTGGCCTGCCCCTTGGAGGGAAGATTTTTTGTCATGGTGTGCTCTCTCTTTTCGCTTGAAGTTTGGATCAGTCGTTAAACTCGATCATTTTGCCGGGGTTCAAAATGAGCTTGTCATCAAAGGCCAGTTTGACGGCTTTATAGAGACGGATCATCCGATCCCCCACAAACTCTTTCAAATAGGTCAGGCGCCCGTTGCCGGTGCCGTGCTCGCCAGACATCTGTCCCCCCAGCTCTTTGGCCAGGGCGTATAGCTCGGTCAGGGCGGCCCGGGTGGCGGTGTGCCATTCTTCGTCGCTCTGCTCGGGGCCCCGCAGCAGCTCGGTGTGGATGTTGCCGTCGCCGCAGTGGCCGCAGGGCTCCACCCGCAGGCCGTGGCGCTGGGCGATGTGCTTGGCCTGCTTGACATACTGGGCAATCTCCGACCGGGGAACCACCACGTCGCATTCCTCCTGGGAGACGGAGTCCAGCTTCATGGCCTCCAGAATGGAGCCCCGCACGGACCACACGGCGGCGGCGCGCTCTGGCGTGTCCGCCACAAAGCAGTCTAGCCCGCCATTGTCCAGGGAAGCGGCGGCGGCCAGGTGGACAGCTTTGTCCAGCTCTTCCTGGGTGGCGGCGTCATACATGACGATGAGTAGGGCGGCCCCCTCCTTCACCGGCAGGGCCTTCTCCATGGTCCGCTCCACAATCTCCAGCAGCTCCTGCTCCAAAAACTCAATGGCGGTGGGAACAAAGGGCAGGGCCAGCACCTTGGGGACCATGTCGGCGCAGTCCTCCAGGGTGGCGAAGGGGATGACAAGGGTGGCCGAGCAGACAGGCTGGGGGATGAGCTTCAGGGTGACCTTTGTGAGGATGCAAAGGGTCCCCTCCGAGCCGATGACCAGGTCCTTAATATCATAGCCGGTGGTGTTTTTCACCACGTTGGAGGAGAAGTTCAGGATGGAGCCATCGGGCAAAACGGCCTCTACGCAGCGCACGAAATCCCGGGTCAGGCCATACCGCACCGCCTTCATGCCGCCGGCGTTGGTGCTGACATTGCCGCCGATGGAGGCGGTCTTTTCTCCGGGGTCCGGGGGATAGAACAGGCCCTCTGCCGCAGCGGCAGCCTGGATATCTTGGAGCAGCGCACCGGGCTCGGCGGTGATGGTCTGGTTCTTTTTGTCTACGGGTTCAATCTTGTTCATGCGCATCACTGAGAGCATGATGCCGCCGTATTTACAGGTGGCGCCGCCGGCCAAGCCGGTTCCCGCCCCCCGGCAGGTGACGGGGATATTCTCCTTGTAGGCATAGGCCATGATGGCGGAGATTTCTTCCTTGTTCAGAACCTCCACGTACAGCTCTGGGGGGAAGATGCCGTACTCGGGCATCTCATCATGGAAATAGGTCTCGGGAATTTCATCCCCCACGAGCACGCGCTCCGGGGCGGTTATGGAGCGAATGGAATCGTAATCTGCCGGTGTCATTGTTTTGTAGGGAAACGCCATGGCGCATTCCTCCTTCTGTGTCATTGGGGCCTGAGTTCTTGCAGCAGACGGGGCCGAGCATGGGTGGTGAAAGCAGGGGACCGGTGCAAGAAATTAGCATTTCCTTATTATACTGATATGTTTTTGGGGAAGCAAGGGATTTTGACGGCAATACTGTACAAATTTAATGCATCAAATCGAAAAAGTGTTTATTCTGGCCAAGGGGAAAAACCAGAGGGAAACGGCAGGGCACTCCGGTTGCGCAAGCCAGGGGAGAAAGAACCTGCCGCAAAATAGCATTCCCCCAGGCGGCGTCGAAGGAGAGCGCGCAGACCTTATAGTCCCGCTGGACGCAGTAGATGGGCAGCTGCCGCTGGGTGGTGGAAGCAGAGACATAGGTGGGCAGGGTAGTGACCAGACACAGAGCGCAGATGGTCAGGAGGGCGGCGGGAATGGCCAGGTAACGTTTGTGGAGGAGAAAGACCCGCTGTTTTCTGGTGCGTTTTTTGGAAAAGAGCTTCATAATATCCCGTCCTTTCTTTTGCAAGCCTATGCGGGAAACTACAATTCATGCGGGAAGGGGCAGAAAAAGGACGGGCTGTAGAGATTTATTGCCTTTCAAAGGGCTCCTCTCTTGCCGGATGGACAGCGGGGAGGAGGGGGCCGGATGCCGGGGCTTGCCAATGGAGGCAAGGGCAGCTGCGCCAAAGGGCTGCAAAGGGGCAGAAAGGGTTTGTCAGTTTGGATAGATTGTCCCCGAGTAACTCCCCTGTTTTCTTGTCAATTTGGAGGAAAAAGTGAATATTTATGCAGAATATTGACAGGGACGGGGAGAGGATTTTATAATAGCTTTGAAGTGTTAAAGTTATAGAGCGAGGCTTTGCACCCAATCCCATGGAAGAATTTAGAAAGGAAAGACGAGATGAAAAGAAGTGTTCCCTCACGCGGGCTGTCGCTGCTGCTCACAGTAGTGATGGTCCTCTCCCTCCTGGTCACCTCCGCAGGAGCCCAGACACCCCAGGGAAAAAGCGCCCAGCTTACCCTGAGCAGTGACCTGCTCTGTCTGGATCAGAGCGAAGAGACCTTTGAGGCAACCCTGAAAGTACCGGTTTCTGCGGAGCAGCGCAGCTGGACCCAGGACGCTTGGCAGACCTGGGCCAACGGCATCCGCTGGAAACTCACCCGCGCCGAAGTGGATGTGCAGGATCCTGACCTGTATCCCAACATCTACACCGGCGACTATCTGGAAAACTGGATGAGCTGGGGCACCATCAACCAGCACGGCGCTGATGGAGAGCCCTATTTCACCCTGGAAACGCCGAAGGTGGCCATTTCCGGTGATACCGCCACAGTGACCTTGACCTTCCGCCATGGCATCTTCTTCAATATGAAGGATGCCAAGCTGCCTGAGGTCACCAACTCGCTCCAGGCCATCGGCAGCAACACCTTCCGCTATGCCCGGAATGTGTGGCCTGGATTTATCGGCAATTATACCTTTGCCGCCGAGGTCTCCGGGGCTGTGGTGGCCACGACTGACCTGGAAATCAATGTTTATGAGAGCAATGTCCGCTACGACGAAATCTATGACGAACTGATGGAGATCAAGGCCCTGGCTGAAAAGAAGGGCCGGTACTTTGACGTCCAGTCCGCCGGCAAGAGCACCGACGGCCGGGACCAGTGGTACGCTGTGGTCTCCGACAGCGCCCAGTCTGTGCAGGACTTCCAGACCATGAATCAAAAGGCCATGACCGATCCCGAGGCCGTCCTGGCTGAGATTGAGGCCGGCAAGGACTATCGGATTCCCATCATGCTCAACAACGTCCACCCCGACGAGGCCGGCGGTGTGGATGCCCACTTTAACCTGCTGCGCACCCTGGCCACCGAGGACACCGTAACCTGGAACACCATCACCGGCCTGGTAAACGGTGAGACGGTGGATATGAACATGTATGACCCCAAGATTGTGGATTTCTCCCTGACCAGTGACGACGGGAAGACTGACTACGACTTCACTGGCTTCGGCCTGAAGGTCAGCGCCACCACTGTCAATGGCAACGGCAACGACGGCCGCACCGACGCCAGCGCGTACTATACCTTTAGCGAGGACAAGGTGCTGAAGGTGGACGAGATCCTGGATAACCTCATCATCATCGTCTGCCCCGACGAGAACCCCGACGGGCGGACCTATAACACCCGCCCCAACGGCAACGGCTTTGACCTGAACCGGGACGCCTCCAACCAAACCCAGGTGGAGACCCAGAACATCGCCCGGGTCATCAGCCAGTGGAACCCTGTGGCCTTTGCCGAGTTCCACGGCTTCACCGCCCAGTTCCTGTGTGAGCCCTGCACCCCGCCCCACGAGCCCAACCTGGAGTATGACCTCTTCGTGGAGCAGTTCATGCTGGGGGCCGAGGCCTTCGGCAACGCCGCCCTGGCCACCATGTCGGTCCAGCACGAGGGCGAGTTTGAGACCAAATACCAGACCTATTACACCCCCCTGCGGGACAGCTATGACCCCGAAACCGGCTGGGATGCCTGGGACGACCTGAGCACCAACTACACCCCCAGCTATGCCATGCTCAACTGCGGCTCCCTGGGTTTCACCATTGAGACCCCCTCTGGCGGCGAGTCCAGTGTCCGCCTGCTGGAGAGCGGCATGTACGGCCTGTGGCAGTTCCTGTCCGACTGCAAGGACACCTGCTACAAGGCCCAGCTGGAGTTCTTCCGCCGGGCAGTGAACAATGAAGATCACCGGGCAGATATGGAGCCCTGGTATGTGGACATGAGCAACCAGCAGCTGGACAGCGACACTTGGCGGGTTCCCTATGAGGAAAACGGCAAGTACTTCCCCGAGTATTACGTGCTGCCTGTGGACGCCGACTCCCAGCGGGATCCTGCCGACGCCTATGAAATGGCCCAGTTCCTGCTGCGCAACGGCGTTCAGGTGAGCACCCTGACCAAGGATGTGACCGTAAACGGCACCACCTATCAGGCTGGCTCCCTGGTGGTGGATATGTACCAGGCCAAGCGCAACTATGCCAACTGCGTGCTGAACCTGGGCTATGACGCCTCCTCTTCCGGTTTCCCTGGACTGTATTCCGAGTCCGTGGCCAGCTACCCCAGCATGCGGGGCTTTGACTGCGTGGCCATTGCCAAGGTGGGCGCCTTTGCAGGAGCCCTGACCAAGGTGACCGAAATCACCGGTTCCACCCAGGTGACCGGCAGCGGCCCTGTGGTCATTCTCTCCAACAACGGGGACGAGACTGTGCGTGCGGTCAACGCCCTGCTGGCCCAGGGCAAGGCCGTGGGCATGGTAACCGAGGGAGAGAACAAGGGAGACTTCGTGGTCAGCTACAACACCTTTGCCTCCGTGGCCAAAGACTATGTGCTGGTGGCCACCCGGGTTAGCAGCATGCCCGTGGCCCATGCCCTTTCCCAGCCCACCCTCTTCCTCACCGGCCGCTATGCCGACTTTGGGGATGACAAGGTGAGCTCCGGCTACTACACCCAGTGGTTTGGGGATGGCTACGGCTTTGTGAACTACGATAACATCCATAACAACGGCACCTCTAACTACGACGTTATGGTCTATGACAAGCAGCTGGGCTTCCAGATTACCCAGGACCCTGCCAAGGCCGATGTGATTATCGGTTCGGTGGCCCTGAACAACGGCGCTTACGGCGAGGCCGCCGTGGCCGCTGTGAAGGCGGGCACGCCCTATATCGCCACCGGCCCCAGCGCTTTGAAGTATGTGAGCAGCAACCTGATTTCTGACCTGACCTATGAGTCCATGGGGATGGAGGCCCTGCACAAGGTCACCTATCCCGCTGACAGCCTCATCACCTCCAGCCAGGTTGCCGATGGGGACAACGTGATCTATACTTACGGCTGTAATGTGTTTACCAGCTATCCTGATGACGCCCAGGTGCTGATCCAGGCCGCCGAAAAGGATAGCTTCCTGGTGGGCTGCATGATCGACGGCGATATCAGCGGCGGGGTAGAGGCCATCTCCTATGCCGCAGAGGGCATGGACCTGACGGTGTTTGCCAACTCCCTGGTCAACCGGGCCCATCAGCAGGATGACTACCTCTTCGCCACCAACGCTGTGTACAGCAAGGTGATGTCTGAGAAGACCATGACCCTGGCCGATCTGACTGGCCAGGCCCAGGTGGCCGATCCCGCCGAAACAGGCGTGGCCAGCACTCTGGAGACCGAAGACCATGTGGCTTACCTCAACGGCAACGCCAACGGGACCTTCCGGCCCAACGGCAACATGACCCGCGCCGAAGCGGCACAGATGTTCTATAACCTGCTGCTGGATCAGCAGGTGGAAACCACCGTGTCCTTCCAGGACGTGCCGGAGAACGCTTGGTATACCGAGGCGGTGAATGCACTGGCTTCCCTGGGCATTCTCAACGGCGAAAAGCCCGGTCAGTTTGCCCCCAACCGCGCCATTACCCGGGCGGAGTTTGCCACCATCGCCATGCGCTTTGCCCAGCCGGCGGCAGAGGGGAATAACCTGTTTACCGACGTGAAAGACAGCGACTGGTTCTATGCCCAGGTGGTGGGCGCCAGCCAGTACGGGTGGATCAACGGCTATAGCGACGGCACCTTCCGCCCCAACAGCACCATCACCAGAGCGGAAGCTGCCACCCTGGTCAACCGGATGCTGGCCCGGGCAGCAGACGCCGACTATGTGGACGCCAACGGCGACAGCCTGCGCCAGTTCCCCGATGTGGGGCAGACAGACTGGTTCTACTATGCAGTTATGGAAGCGGCCAACGTCCATGACTACGCCAAAACCGATGGCGTGGAAAGCTGGACTTAATCCGCTAGCGCCCGAACAATACCACAATAGCAACCCCCCTGGTCAGCTCGCTGACCAGGGGGGTTGCTTATGGAGTTTTGCATGGATTTGCAAACGAACGATGAGAGAACTTACCCGGCAGAGGAACCGGACCGGCGGAGGAGAGAGGGGGAGAAGGCTGTGGAAGGGTCACGTGGCCTCCTCGGCCAGAAAGTCCGCCAGGTCCTGGATTCCTTGGCCGGTGAAGGAGCTTACGGTAAAAATGGGAGAGGCCCCTGCCAGCTCCAGCAGTTCTTTGGCTTGGTGGAGCTGGGCCTCGGTGGCCAGGTCCGCTTTGGAAATGACACCCGCCACGGGGATGGGAAAGGAGGCGGCCTGGCCGGGAGAGAACATGTAGCGCTCTTGGGTGGGGTCTAGCACGAAGACGGCCCAGTCGGCCTCCACCGAGGTGACGATGAGGGCCTGGAGGAAGGAGCGGTGCTCCAGGTATTCCCCCGGGGTGTCGATGGTCTGGTGGGTGACCTCCAGGGCCTGGGTCTTTTTGTAGCGGAGTTCCAGGCCGTTGAGCCGCTGGCAGAGGGTGGTTTTTCCGCAGGCAATGTTGCCGATGAGGATGATTTTTTTCATGTTCTTGTAATTTCAGTGGGGGTGAATTTCAGCAGAGAGTGGAGCACGTCCAGAACGTTTTTCACCCCCGTCTCCACGCTGGCCACGTCACCGCCAATGACCAGAGAGCCGTTGAAGCGGTCCACAAAGATGACCTCCACCGTGGCTGCCTTGGTGGCGATGTCCGCCCCGATGATGGCCCCCTCGCTGGGGGTGATGGTCATAATGCCGATGGCCCCCATATGGTCGCCGATGACCCCCAGTTTTTTGTAGATATCCGGGTTGGGGTTGGCAATGACGTGGGCCAGGGTGACCTGCTTGCCAGGGACAAATTCCTGGATGATGCGCTGTTTTTCGCCGGGAAATTGATCTGCCATAGTGGTGTCCTTTCGTTGGGGAGCTTAGAGTAAGGTGTCCAGCAGCTCGGGATGGGGGCTGGGGATGACCACGGAGGAGACCAGCATTCCCTCGGCATTGGGGGTGTTTACCCCCGCCTTTACCGCTTCGGTGACAGCGGCCACCTCTCCGGTGAGGATCACAAAGGATTTTCCGCCGATGCCGGTGCCCAGGCGGACATCCACCAGGTCCACGTCGGCGGCCTTGACGGCGGCGTCGGCGCTGAAGATGGAGGCGGTGACGGAAAAGTATTCCATGACCCCCACAGCCTGCATCTGGTCGGGAAGGCTGGTCATGTTAATGGCCTGGATCACCTGGGGGTGGACCCGGGGAATCACACAGGCATCCACCACATGGTCTCCGGCCAGCTTGCAGCCGGCCTCCATGGAGGAATTCACGGCGGCCACCTCCCCGTGGAAGAGAAGATAATACTTGCCAGGGCAGCCTGAACGGGAGAAAATCAGGCTGACTTCAGCGGTTTTCAGCACAAGGTCTGCCGTTTCCACCCCCTTGGCAATGCTGTTTAACTCGATGAAACCAATCGAATATACCATCTGTCACACCTCATTCTTTCACGATCACAATGCGCTCTCCCACAGAGGCCACCCGGCCGGCTAGGCTGGCGTGGATCCGGGCCCCCATGGCGGCGCCCTCTGGGGGCTGTGCGATGAGGGTTCCCACGGCCACTTGGTCGCCTGGGGAGACCAGGGGGACGGAAGGGGGGCCAATGTGCATCTGCAGGGGGATTTCCACCCGTTCGGGGGTGGCCACCTGGCACTGGGAGATTTCATAGTCGTAGTAAGCCCGGACCCCTGCCCGGGCAGCCACCCGCTCTGAGGGAGCCTTGCGGTATTCTCGGTGGGGGCTAGCCTCCCAGCGGACTCCTTCCGGGGGTTGGTAGCGGATGCCGGCGGCCCCCAGCTTTCCCTTGAGCATGCTGTTGATCTTCCGGGGAAAGAGGCTCATGGGGCAGGCGTAGGTCTCGCAGATGCCGCACTCGCAGCACAGCTGGGCGTTGCGGATGACAGGGTCCTGGAGCAGCTCCTCCCAAGACCCTCCGGGGGCAGACAGAGCCCGCATGATCCGGTGGGGCTGGAGGGGGTGTCCCAGCATGTGCCGGGGGCACAGCTGGGTGCAGGCGGTGCACTGAATGCAGGCCGATCGGGCTCGCTGGAGCATCCGATCCAGATCCACAGCGCTGGTGCGGGCGTGGTAGCCCCCGGCGGGGAGGACCAGGATGCCCGAGGTGGTTTTTGTCACCACCGCGCGGCTGGCCTCTTCCTTGGTGACAGGCTTCCCCATCATGGGCCCGCCGTTTACGATGAAGTACTCCCGGGCCAGGGGACCGCCGGCCAGCTCCAAGCAGTCCTGGTAGCTGGTGCCGACGGGAACCTGGAGAATGGTGGGACAGCGGACATCCCCGGTGACGGTGAGGTATTTCTGGGTGAAGGGGAGGCCGTCCATGGCCTCGGCAATGGCGCAGACGGTGGCCACGTTGTTCACCACCGCCCCCACGGCCATGGGAATGCCCGCCGGGGGAACCACCCGGCCGGTGACCTCATAGACGATGGTCTGCTCGTCTCCAGCGGGATAGAAGCTCTCCAGCTCGTGGACCGTGATCTCTGCCCCGGCGGCCTGGATGGCCTGGCGCAGGGCTTGGGCCTCGGCCTGGTAGTGGTGCTTGAGGGCGATGACGCAGTGGGCGATGTTCAGCTCCGTCTTTAGGGCCATGATGGCCCGGACCAGGTCAGGGGCCCGGTGGAGCATGAGGTAGCGGTCGGTGCGGAGGAGAGGCTCGCACTCGGCGCCGTTGACGATAAAGTATTCAATGTTTTTCCCCAGCTTTTTGTGGGTGGGGAACCCGGCGCCGCCGCAGCCGACGATGCCGGCATCCCGAATTTGATGGAGGATACCCATGTACTACTCAACTCCTTGCCGCAGTTTCCCTGTCCACTTCCAGGGTGTCGATGATGCCCACAATGGTCATGTCAGTGGGGACATTGTGGTCACCGAATACGCTTCGGGCGGTGCTGCCAGAGACCACCAGCACCTGTTCGCCCACTCCGGCCCCCACCACATCGGCGGCCACGTGGGTCTTTTTGGGGTTGGTTTCTTCCTGGACCACCATCAGCTTTAGCCCCTCCAAGCGGGGCTCTTTTTTTGTGGCCCAAACGTGGCCGATGACGCGGCATATAATCACAGCGGTGTGCCTCCTTTCCTCAGCGTTCCCAGATCAGCTCGGCGCCGGACCGGGCAAACAGGTCCCGGGCCAGGGGCGTGACGATCGCGCCGGCGGGGATGGAGACGGGGGTACCCCGTTTCAGCAGCTCTCCTGCCTCGGTCTCGGTAATCAGCCGGCTGGCGTTGGGCATGCCGCTGCCCTTAGGGGCCACAACGGCCGGGGCCTTAAACTTGGGGGGCTTGGGCTCGGCCAGGACCTGCTTGGGGGTTTGGCCGGCCATTTTCACCCCAAAGACCTCCAGGGTCCGGGCGTAGTTTTCCAGCAGCCGGTACAGGGCGGTGCTCCCCCGGCCAGCGTAGCGGCGGAAGGAGAGGGCGCTTTCCAGCATATAGGTGTCGATGCCGCTGAGCAGGGCCTGGAGAACGGCGCAGGTCACCTCATCGGCGGCCCGGCCCAGGGCAATATCGGCCAGCTGGGTGGTGTCCAGGGCGGTGATGATCACCCGGTCATAGCGGAGGATGTTTTGGTGCTGCCGGTAATCCTCCAGATCCAGAACCACAGCGTCCCGGCAGAGCTCTTCAGGCAGGGGTGCATTGGAGCTGCCCACCACCAGCAGCCGGGATAGGCCATCCAGCTGGGGGCAAGGGCGGTCGCCGGTTTGCCCCATGGCGGCCAGGACCTGTTGGGTGACCAGGTTCACGATGTGTTCCAATTCCGATGGATTCATAGGCTCCCTCCGTTCTTGAGCAGGCGGCCCACAATGTGCCCGCCGGTGACCTGGGCGGCGTTGGCCTCGTCATAGTCGATGTGGACGGCCAGCACATAGTCTTCGCGCACCCGGACGATCACGTCGTTGAGGGTGATTTTCCGGTCACTTCCCAGGCGGATGCTCACATGCTCACCGTTGGTCACGCCGTAGGCCTCTGCGTCGGCGGAGGTCATGTGGACGTGGGCCTTGGCGATGATGGTAGAGCCCTTGGCAGAGATGACCCCTTCGGGGCCCACGATGAGCACGTCCGCTGCGTCGTGCAGGTCGCCCGACAGGCGGATGGGGGGCTTGAGCCCCAGCTGCCGGGCGTCGGTCAGGGAGAGCTCCACCTGGACCTTACTGCGCAGGGGACCCAGAATGCCCACGTTGGCAATCTGACCGTGCTCGGTGACCAGCTTCACCCGTTCCTCGGAGAGGTACTGGCCAGACTGGCTTAGGTCCCGTTTTTTGGTGAGCTTGTAGTCCTTGCCATAGAGAATGTCCAGGGCCTCCCGGTCCAGGTGGACGTGGCGGGCAGAGATCTCAATGGGAATCTCCTGGCCCTCAGGCTGGTCGGGTTTGCCGCCTTTGCCCAGGCCGGCCTGGGCCACCACCTGAGATACAATATCGTAGATTTCTTTTTCGCTAAAATAGTTCACGGACGGTCCCCCTTTTCGTAATTGCCGGAGAGCTTGCGGCAGAAGATGATGTAGACACAGCTGGACATCCGGTTCAGTCCCTCGATCAGGTCGGTGCGGGAGAACCCTCCTTTTTCTGAAAAGGCCTGGCAGGCGGCCAGCTCTACCTCCCGCACCTGGGTGCGCAGGCGATTCAGGGCCAGGCACAGGGGCCCCATCTGGCGGTTGGGAATGGGGTGGTCTATGCCAAAGTGGCGTTTTACGTGGTGAGAGTGCTCCCGGATGGCCTCGTTGTCCAGGCCCAAAAGCTGGATGGGGGGCAGGGGCTCGTCTTTCACCTCGGCGGCTAGGATCTGGCGGGTGAATGCCAGCAGCTCCTCCAGGTCCCTGAGAACCCCGGCGTCTCCCCTCTCTTCTGCCAGCAATTCCACCTCCAGAATCTGGGCCATGAGAGAGTCCAGTTTCCCTCGGAAGGCGATCCGGGGATGGGTCTTGGGCACCAGCAGGTTGCCCCGAAGATGGGTCATCTCCTCGGGCTTTTGCTCCATGGCCTCGCCAGAGCGGGCGTCCTGATAGCGGGCATGGCCCCTTGGGGAGGGGATGGGCGTGGTGGTCATGGTTTCCCCTTGGCCGCCGGCCGGGGGGAGGGGGCAGAGCTGGATGCGATGCTCCCGGACAAAGTCCTGGGCGGCAGGGGTTAGGAGGGTGTTTTCCTCCACGTAGTAAGTGGCGGAGCGGGTTCGAGACCAATGGGCCCGAAGCTCAATATCCGTCAGTAGATTTCGTTTCATAGCCTCACCTGCCTGTCCAGCGGGGCCGGCGGGTTAGACCCGCCGGCGGGATGAATGAGATAGGGGCGCATGGGAAGGGGATCAGTTGCTTCCCATATCCAGGGTGGGGAGGATGTATTCCACCTCGCCATGGGGCCGGGGAATGACGTGGACGGAGATCAGCTCGCCCACCCGAGAGGCGGCGGCCGCGCCGGCATCGGTGGCGGCCTTTACGGCGCCCACATCCCCCCGGACCATGACGGTGACCAGACCGCCGCCCACATGGACCTTGCCGATGAGATGGACGTTGGCGGCCTTGACCATGGCATCGGCGGCCTCAATGGAGCCCACCAGGCCCTTGGTTTCGATCATACCTAACGCTTGCAGAGTTTCCATAATGATACCTCCAGAAAGAAAGTGGTTTGGTTACAGGGCCTCAGCGTCCCAGCTGGGCCAGAACGGCTTTGGTGATGGCCTCAATGTCCGAGCGGCTGAGAGAGGCCATGGCCTTCTCCCCGTCCCGGGTGGTTTCGTAGCGGGGGGCCGGGGGCGTGCAGTCACAGACGGCGGGGGCGGGGTTACTGCCCCGGATCTCCTCCAGCTCCTTCAGGCCGAAGGCCACCCGGCGGATGTTAATGAGGTTCAGGGGGCCCACGTTGTCTGAGGTGGCGCTGCCCCCCACAGCGCCGCAGCCCAGGGTCAGGGCGGGCTGGAGGCCGGTGGCAGCCCCCACGCCCCCCAGGGAACCGATGGTGTTCACCAGCAGCCGGGAGACCGGCTTTTTCAGGGCGAACTCCCGGATGACGCTGAGATCCTCGCTGTGAATGGTCATGGTGTGGCCCACCCCCTCGTTGTGGAGGATCTCGATGCTGCGTTTGCAGGCGTCCTCCCAGCTCTCCTCCACATAGAAGGCCAGGATGGGGCAGAGCTTTTCCCGGGAGTAGGGGTTGTCTTTGCCCACGGTGGTCTGGAAGGACAGCAGGACCCGGGTGCCCTGGGGGATGGTGATCTTGGCCATTTCCGCAATGGTCTGGGCCGAGCGGCCCACGATTTTGGGATTCATGGTGCCGTTGGCCCGCATGATGAACCGGCCCACCTTTTCGCTCTCCTCGGGGGTCATAAAGTAGCCCCCTTGCTTTTTCACTTCGGCGATGACCTGCTCCTTGATGCACCGCTCGGTGACGATGCTCTGTTCTGAGGCGCAGATGGTGCCGTTGTCAAAGGTCTTGCTGTCGAAGATGTGTTTCACCGCCTTGGGGATATCGGCGGATTTCTCGATGAAGGAGGGCCCGTTGCCGGGACCCACTCCCAGAGCGGGGTTGCCGGAGCTATAGGCGGCCCGGACCATGGCCTCGCCGCCGGTGGCTAGGATAATACCTACCTTGGGGTGTTTCAGCAGGGCGTCGGTTCCTTGGGGAGAGGGGATGGAGATACATTGCACCAGCCCTGCCGGGGCGCCGGCTCCCTCAGCGGCTCGCTTGATGACCTTGAAGGTCTCCAAGATGCAGTTTTTGGCGTTGGGATGGGGGCTGAGAATGATGGCGTTGCCCGCCTTGAGGGCGATGAGGGTCTTGTACATGGCGGTGGACGTGGGGTTGGTGGAGGGGATCAGGGCGGCCACCACCCCCATGGGCACGCCGATCTCCCAGAGCTTGTTGCCCTGGTCCTCCCGCAGGATGCCGACAGTTTTTAGGTCCTTGATGCTGTCATAGGTGATGGCGCTGCCCAGCAGGTTTTTCAGAACTTTATCCTGCCACACACCGAAGCCGGTTTCCTCCACCGCCAGCTTGGCCAGGCGCTCGGCCTCGGGAATACAGGCCTGGGCGATGGCGCAGACCACCTTGTCCACCTGCTCCTGGGAGAAGGCGGCGAAAGCCGCCTGGGCATCGGCGGCCCGCTGGACCAGGTCACGGACCTCTTGGATGGAGCGTAAGTCTTTATCGAATTCCATGGTTTCACCTCCGAATGATGTGGGGATGGTTCCCGTTACCGGTCACTTTTGTCCAGGGTGGGGAGGATGTACTCCACCTCGCCGTGGGGCCGGGGAATGACGTGGACGGAGACCAGCTCGCCCACCCGGGAGGCGGCAGCTGCGCCGGCGTCGGTGGCGGCCTTCACAGCCCCCACGTCCCCCCGGACCATGACGGTGACCAGACCGCCGCCCACATGGACCTTGCCGATAAGGGTGACGTTGGCGGCCTTGACCATGGCATCGGCGGCCTCTACGGAGCCCACCAGTCCCTTGGTTTCAATCATGCCTAAAGCCTGTAAACTTTCCATTCTGTGATACCTCCAGTTTGATGTTCGTGGTGTGGAATTGGTCTATGTTGGGTGGTCTCCCCAAAGGGGAGCGTGTGCACGGATCAGTAAGTGGTGGGGTCGGCTGCGATGGCCCGGACGGTGTCGGCAAAGGCCTCGCAGGCGGCCCGGCAGGCGGCCTGGTCCCCGGTGAGCAGCCCCCCAGCGAAGTTGGTCTCCGAGGGCGGGCCGTAGAAGACCCGCAGGGTCACATCGGCGGCCTTTAGGGCGGCATCCAGCCCCACCATGGCTTCCAGGGGCGGGGCGATGAGATAGGCCATGGCCGTGCCCTCGGGCACCTGGGCCTGGTGGGAGAGATAGCTCCCCGTGCGAGAGATGCAGTGGGCAAAATAGACCACTGAGTCGTCCTCGCAGGCGCTGTAAAAGCAGGCCTCCTGCTGGGCGAAGTGGACGGCGGCCTCCAGGCCGCTGCGGATATCGGCGGGGTTCTCCCCAGAGAGGATGCCGATGAACTCCCCGGCCAGGGCGGTGCTGGCGTTGCCCGCCCCGGCATACATGCTTCGGGCGTAGACCACGGTGACCATGGCCTTTTTGGTGGCCTCGTCTAGGGCGGCGTAGGACACATCGTCACAGTCGGCGGTGAAGAGGCCCAGGCTCCGGTGGCCCGGGGGAACTTGGAGCCGTTCTAACAGCATGGGGTCGGCGTTGGGGAGGATCCGCAGGCTGAGAATTTTGGTTTGAATAGGGTCTCCAGTCATGGGCGTCGCCTCCTCACTTGACCAGGTCCACGCCGCTGGCCTTTTGTTCTAGGATCTTGGCGATGACCTCGGCCACATAGGCTCCGGCTTCCACGGCGGCAGTGCCGTTTTTGTGGATGTTGGAGACCACCGTCCGTTTGGACTCGGGCATGCCGATGTGGGCGTTGTAGGCGATGTAGGCGGACATGCTCTCGGCGGTGGCCAAGCCGGGCCGCTCCCCAATGAGAACGCACACCACCTTGGCTCCCAGGACCTCGGCCACGTGCTCCTCAGAACCCACCCGGCCAAACCGCAGGTAGAAGGGGGTGCCCACGGTGAGGCCCATCTTCTCCAGGGACTGGGTGATGACAGGGAGGATTTTGGGCAGGTTTGCCTCGATGGCGGTGGTGCTCAGGCCGTCGGCGGCGTAGATCTGCACATCGGGATTCTTTACGCACCGTTCCCGCAGGGTCTCCACGGCCTCAGGGCTGAGCTGGCGCCCCAAGTCAGGGCGGGTGACATAGGTGTTTTTGTCCTGGCACAGGGTTTGGACGGAAAAAAGCTGGGTCTCCTCCAAAACGGCTGGGTTTACGTCGGCGAAGACGGCGTCCCGGGCCTGGGCGTGGTCAGCCCGGAGGGTGAGGAGGGTGCGGGTTTTCAGCCGGGGACCGGCCCGGCCCACGCCGATGCGGGCGGTGGTCCGCTTCATCATCCGGGTCAGAGCCTCCGGGTCCTCTGGGTGGTCCACCAGGGGACACGCCCGGCAGGCCGGGGAGGTGATGTCCTCAAAGGCTTTCTCTTTGTCGGGCGCCGGGATGGGCGCCGGCTGGCTGGGAAGCTCCACGTTGCCGGTGCGCTGGAGCTGCCGAAGGATCTCAGCTGCAATGGCGGCGATCATTTCCTGGTTCATGGCTTCCCCTCCTTACTTGGTGAAAATGGTGGGATCTCCCGCCCGTGGGGTTAGGCGGCCCTCCCGCAGAATGCCCATGCGCTCCAGCCAGGTCTCAAACTCCCGAATGGGATGCAGGCCTAGGATCTCGCGAATGGTGGCGGTGTCGTGGTAGGCGTTGGTTTGGTAGTTGAGCATTACGTCGTCGCTGGTGGGGACCCCCAAAATGTAGTTGACCCCGGCACAGCTGAGCAGGAGGGAGAGATTTTCAATGTCGTTTTGGTCGGCCATCATGTGGTTGGTGTAGCAGCAGTCGCAGCCCATGGGGATGCCGCTGAGCTTGCCCATAAAGTGGTCCTCCAGGCCCGCCCGGATCACCTGGCGGCTGTCGTAGAGGTACTCGGGGCCGATGAAGCCCACCACGGTGTTCACCATAAAGGGGTGAAACTCCCGGGCGAAGCCATAACAGCGGGCCTCCATGGTCACCTGATCGGCGCCATAGTGGGCGTCGGAGGAGAGCTCACTGCCCTGGCCGGTTTCGAAGTACAGAACGTTGGGCCCCTTGGCGGTGCCCTTTTCCTCCAGCAAGGCCAGGGCCTCCCGAACGGTGGCGGCGGAAAAGCCGAAGGCGTTGTTGCCCTTTTGACTGCCGGCGATGGACTGGAAGATCATGTCTGTGGGAGCCCCTTTTTTCACCGCCTCGATCTGGGTAGTGATGTGGCCCAGGACACAAATTTGGGTGGGGATTTCGAATTTGTTTTTCACCTCATCAAACCGGCGTAGGACCTCCCCCAGGCTGGCGGCGGTGTCATTGACGGGATTGAGCCCCAAGAGCACATCCCCACAGCCGTAGCTGAGCCCCTCGAACAGGGAGGCGGTAATCCCTTCCACGTTGTCCGTGGGGTGGTTGGGTTGGAGCCGGGTGGAGAGGGTTCCCCGGCGGCCTACCGTGGTGTTGCAGGTGGCGGTGATGCGAACTTTATTGGCGGCGTAGACCAGGTCCAGGTTGGTCATCAGCTTGCACACCCCGGCGATGACCTCGCTGGTAAGGCCCCGGCTGAGGGTTTTGAGCTCTTCCTCGGTGGCCTCATAGCTGAGGATGTACTCCCGCAGCTCGGCCATGGACCAGTTGGCTACCTTGTCGTAGACCAGCGGGTCAATGCCGTCCTGAATGATGCGGGTGACCTCGTCGTCCTCATAGGGGACCACAGGATTTTCCCGCAGATCCCGGACCAAAAGGTTGCTGAGGACCTCCTTGGCGGCAATGCGCTCTAAGTCGGAGGTGGCGGCCACCCCGGCCAGGGTGTCGCCAGATTTCAGTTCATTGGCCTTGGCCAGGACCTCCTTGACGGAGGAAAAGGAAAAGGTTTTTCCAGATAGGGTGGTTGACAGCTTCATAGGTACACTCCTCTGCTATCCAAAGAGTAAGGTCTTCACGACCACGGGAATCACTAGGCCGTTCATCACAGGCCGCCCCAGGTCCACATAGTCCCCTTGCTCCACCTGGATGCCGTCGATACAGGCCACCTTGCGGCGGCCGGCCAGGGCCTCAGAGAGAAGAAGACCCAGCGCCTTGGCAATATCCTGCTCCAGGATCACCAGAGCGGGCGCAGTGGGAGGGAGGGCTTGGTCCAGGGCATGGGCCAGGGCGCCGGCCAGCTGCTGCAGCTCCCGGTAACTGGGGTCTGCCTTTCCCGGCAGGGCCAGGATCAGGCGGTCAGCGCTGCTCTGGTCCAAAAACCAGCGGATCTGCTCTGCAAGGGGGCCGGCCTCCCCGGCGAAACAGCACGCTTGCTCTGCGGGACTGAGCTTGAGAGCGGGAATATTTTTGAGCGGGAACAATTCTTGGGCATAAGTGATGGTGCTGCCGGAAATGGTAGTGGTATAGGTTCCGGCCCCCACCACCGTGGCCCGGATGGTCTCCGCGCCCTGGATGGCGGGGATGGTCCGGGCCAGCAGCCCCCCGGCGATGGAGCGGCCCAGGAGGACGCCGATGTCCCCATAGGGAATGGGATCAGAAAAATTCCCAGACATGCAGTCGGCCACGCCGCCGGAGAAGCAGACCCGGTGGACGCTGCGCCCGTCCAGGTCCAGCCAAGTGCTTTCAGGGGTCTGGATGGCCCGGAGAAGGGGCTCTTGGGGGACCAGATAGAGGGCCTGGGCCAGCAGATCGGCCATTTTGTCGGTGATCTTTGTCAGGTCTTCTAGGGTGGCCTTTTGGCCGGGGACCAGGGGGACGCCTACGGCCTTGGCCACTTCTTGGGCGGCGGGGCTAACTCCCTCCACGGTGAGATCCGGCCGGAGGCGGATGAGCCGGCCGCCAATGTCCAGGCAGCCCTTGGAAACCACGCTGCCGCTGTCGAAGAGAACAAGGTTGGTGGTGCCGCCGCCGATGTCCAGGTTGACAGTGGTGCAGGCGTTGTCCAGGCTGTGCTGGAAGGCCCCGCTCCCTTTCCCGGCGATGATGGACTCCAGATCGGGCCCCGCCGTTGAGACCACGAACTCCCCGGCAAAGCCGCTGAGTTTGTCCAGCACGGCGGCGGCGTTTTCTTTCCGGGCCGACTCCCCGGTGATGATGACCGCCCCGGTGTCTACATCCTGGGGGGTGAACCCCGCCAGGCGGTATTGCTCGGCCACAAGATCCCGAATGGCCTCGCCATCAATGAGGACGGGGGTAGTCAGGGGAGTGAGGAGGACGGGACTTTTGTAGATAACGGCTTTTTCCACGATGGAGATGCGGGGCACGGAGAAATAGCCGGTGGTATTTTCCATGGTAATCCGGCTGAACACCAGCTGGGTGGTGGAGGTGCCGATGTCGATTCCCACGCTTAAAATGTCTGCCAAGATATCCCCTCCTTGCTGGAAAAGTGGCCGAAAAAAGGCAAAAAGAGCCAAGACGTGTCTTGCAACGTCTTAGCTCTTTTGCCGTATTTTAGCCACACTCTGTTGTGCGGACTTATTCGGTTTTGAAATCGAAGGACACCCGGCTTCCGCCGGGACCAGACTGGATGGTTAAGTGCCCCTGGAGTTTATCCCGCACGGTGGCCTCTACAATGTTTAGGCCCAGGTGGCCTGTGCGGGGGGCGGCGGGATCAAAGCCGCTGCCGTTATCGGAGACGGTGATGGTGTGGTACCGCTGGCCGGCGCAGAAGGAAACCTGAATGGCGCCGGCGGGCTGGGCCGGAAAAGCGTGCTCCAGTGCGTTGGTGATGAGCTCGTTTACCACCAGGGCCACTGCGCTGGCGGCGTCGGCCGGCAGGGGGACGGAGGGGCCAGTTACTTGGATGGCAATCTGTTTTCCCTCGGGCACCAAGGCCTGTAAATATTTGCGCAGCTGCTCCAGCAGAACCAGACTGTCAATCTGACGAAACCCATCCTTGCTTTGGGTTAATATATCATGGATCGCGGCAATTGACAAGACCCGTCCCACATTTTCCAGCAAAATTTTTTTGGTAAAGTCATTGCCGCACCGCCGGGCCTGGAGACTTAAAATGCTGGCCACCAGCTGTAAATTGTTCTTCACCCGGTGGTGAACCTCTCGCAGGGCCAAGGAGTCAGAAGGGGCCTCGCCAGCGGACCGGAGGGAGGGGGCCTCCCCCTGATAGGTGCGGGAGAGGGACTGCAATTTTTTCTCCTGGAGCAGATCCCCGCTGATGTCTTGCTCCTTGATGAGCAGGGCGATGCACTGCTGGTCCGGGGTGAAAATGGGGACCACATCTTGCAGAACGGTTCGGTTCTCCTGGGTGATGGCTTTAATGTCCCGGACGGGAGCCTGGAGGGACAGGGCGTGAAAGACGGCGGGCTCCTTCTCTGGGGTGGCAAATTTGCCCACCACATTCTCTCGGTAGGCGCTGCCTGAGGTGGAGGGGCGGGCGTGGGCAGCCACCACGGCACGGCCGTCGGGCAGGGGACAGTCGATGAACACGTCGGCCCGGGAGAGCTCGGCCATGAGGGGCAGCTGGACCTGGAGGGCCGCCAGCTGCGCAATGGCGTCTTCAGAGAGGGTGGTCATCTCCCGGCAAAGCTGGCGCAGCATGGGTCATCCCTCCTTGGTCAGGGCGGACCGCAGTTCCTTGGCGGCCTGCTCCGTGGTCAGCTTGTGGGCCTTGGCATAGGTGGTGATGTAGAGATAGGCCCGCTGGTCGGTCATCTTTTTGCGGGCCATGAGCAGGGCTTTCACCCGCTCAATGTCGCTGCTTCGGGCGGCCTGATCCAGGATATGCTGGGCCAGCGTGGCCAAGGGGAGACGCTTATCCATGGCGGTTTTTCGCATGCGCCGGTAGGCCTCCTCTGCCGAGCAGCCCTGGGCCTGGGCAAAGAGCTGCTGGGCCTTGCGGATCTGCCGCTCTTCCCGGACCCGGCGCTGGGCTTCTTGGGCCTCTTGCCGGCTCTGGCGCAGGCGCTGACTTTGTGCCAGTGCCACCTGAATGGTGGGTAAAAGGGATTTTTGGTCGATGGGCTTTACCAAATACCCTGTAACCCCGGCCTGGCTGGCCCGGTCAATAATGTCCCGGTCGCTGAAGGCGGTGAGGAGGATGACGCAGCCGGCCAGGTCTTCCTCCAGAATGGTCTCTGTGGCGGTGAGACCATCGAAAACGGGCATCCGCACGTCCATCAGCACCACATCTGGGTGGAGGGCGCGGCAGAGCTCGATGGCGTCGAACCCGTCTGCGGCCTGACCTGCCACAGAAAAGCCGATCTCTTGGAGCATATCGGCCAGATCCATGCGGGTGATGGGTTCGTCGTCTACGATGACCACAGTGTGCATAGGCGTCTTCCTCCTGGGCGTTCTGGCGGGGAAAGAGCTTCCCGCCGAATAAATTGACCCCAAGGCGCCTTTGATGCTATGATACATACGAACCGACAACCAGAAAGGTCTCTTTCCGGGATAGACCGGGCCCAGACCATGGCGCCGCCGGGGGGAATGTAAAACCAAAATAGCACATTCCCAGGCGGTTGACAATCTTTTTTCGCGCGGACATCCCTGGAAAACCAGGGGATACCAGGAGGTGGGAACCATGGAAGGAAAGCGAATGGCACTGACGGCGGGAAGGCGGATTCTGAACAAGGAGCTTTGTGATAAGCTGGTCCAATCTGCCAGCTTGACCATCAACTGTAATGTGCTCATTACCGACGAACAGGGATATGTGATCTCCAGCAATGACCTGGAGCGGGAGGGAACCCTTCACGAAGCTTCTCTGGAGGTGGTCCGTTCCCAGCATAAGATCTACCACGATAGCTCGGCAGCCATGCGCCTGGTGGGGACGATGCCAGGGATGACCATCCCACTTTTTCTGGAGGAGACGGTCATTGGTACCATCGGGATCACTGGTTCACCCCAAGAGATCTCCCGCTATGGCGCCCTGATCCAACAGATGGCCCAGGTGTTTTTGGCCTTTTACAGCCAGCAGCAGACCACTGCCCAGATGGATTACCGAAAGCTGCGGCTGATCCGGGAGATTATAACCTTTGACAAGCGGACCCATCAGCCGGAAGGGGTTTACAACATTGCCTATGAAATGGGCATCGACCTGAACCTTCCCCGGGCAGTCATTCTGGTGAAGAACACGGCCGAAGGCGGGGAGAATCCCGGCGGGGAGGAGCCAAACTTAATCAGCAACCGGCTGCGAGAAAAGCTGGCCGGTTGGTTCCCTGGTGAGCAGGATATTATCTGCCCCATGAACGACACAGAGTTTGCCGTGCTGGCCTGTCTGCCAGAGGGAAAATCGGAAGAGAGGGTAGAGAAGCTGCTGGAAACCTGCCAGTCCCTGGCAAAAGAGGCAGAGGAGGAAAGCCTGCGCCTGCAAATTGGCATCGGCGCTCCAGTGGACTCCCTGGACGGGCTGCGCCGGTCTTATGAGGACGCCGCGTTTGTGGTTAGAATTTTGCAAATTCGCCGTTTGTCGGCGGGATGCCTGTCGGTGGATGCTTTGAGCCTGGAGAAGCTGGCCTGCTATCTGCCGGAGGAACTGTGCCAGGAGATGGAGACGGGTCTCTATCAGAAGATTTTTTCCGCCAAAAAACGGGACGAGGTCTTAGAGACTGTCTATCACTGGTGCCAGCAGAAATTCCACTTCACCGACACCGCCCAAGCCCTGCACATTCACAAAAGCACACTGGCCTATCGGTTCCGGCGCATCCAGGAAATTTACGGCCTGGATTTGTACGACTTTGACCGGGTGATGGCCCTTTATCTTCTGCATATCCGGCGCAGCCTGCGGTGAGAACGGCCGTGCTGCCCGCCCCATCGCCTTTTGCCGCAGACCGGAAGGGAGCGGCAAGAGGCGACGGCATAAGTAGCAGTTTTTTGAAAATTTACTAATTTTTATCATTCAAGTGCATAATTTGCACCCATTGGTCGGAAAAAGTTCCTTTTTCTCAGGGAAGAAGGGAGAAGAAATCGACCGTTTTGCAGGAAGACAATGGGG
>DBEYYM010000016.1:0-12349 GCA_048184675.1 Evtepia sp.
TGGCCGGGATGCCCATCTCCGACACCATGTCCGCCAGCCAGCAGGCCGATACCAACGGACCCACTGCCGCAGCTCGGAGCTATGGCAAGCTGGACTACGGCGCCTATTCCAACGGCACCCTTTTGAACATGTGGATTAGCCAGTCTGAAATGATGGAGCAGTAATCCATCGTTTGACCCATTACAATAGAAAGGAGAACTTGACCATGACAACCATTCGTGACGTTTCCCTGAACTGCCCGGAAGCAACCTATGTGCAGCCCACCTACAAGGAAGCTGGCATGGCAAACTTCACCAACCTAGTGCGGACCATGCTCAACGACTACGGCGTGTACCACGTGCAGTTTAACACCATCAGCAAGGAGACCTTGATCGACGCCAAGGCCCACCCAGAAAACTATCCCACCCTAATCGTCCGGGTGGCCGGGTACAGCGTCTACTGGACCGACCTGGCAGACCGGGTGCAGGATGATATCATCAGCCGCACCGAGCACACCTTCTGAGTTCAGACCAGAGACAACGCAGCATTGGGAATGAGGGGACGCTTCCTTTCGAGGGGGCGCCCCTCCCCCTCTACCAACGTCGGGAGGAGAATCTCCATGGACGAAAAAAAGGCTGTCATATTTGATATCGGGCGGTTTCGCAACACCGATGGTCCGGGCATCCGTACCATTATATTCTTCAAGGGATGTCCCCTGCGCTGCCGCTGGTGCAGCAACCCCTTTGGCCTGTCGCCGAAGCCCCAGCTGGTGGTGAACCCGGCAAAGTGCACAGGCTGCGGGAAGTGCGTGGAGGTGTGCAAACAGGGGATCAACACCCTCCAGGCCCCCGGCGAACCGGTGAAGGTGGACTACCCGAGCTGCGCCCTGTGTGGAAGCTGTGTCAAGCTGTGCCTGGCCGGCGCAAGGATGCTCTCCGGGCAGCGGTACACCGCAAAGGAGCTCTACCGGGAGGCCAGCAAGGATGCCGCCTTTTACCGCAGAGGGGGCGGCGGGGTAACCCTTTCCGGGGGCGAGGTCCTGCTCCAATATGAGGTGGCAGCGGAGACACTGCGGCTGTGCCGGGCCAACGCCTTAAACACCTGCATTGAGACCGCAGGCTTTGCGCCATGGGACCATCTGTGGCAGGTGGCCCAGTACTGCCACACCGTGTTCTTCGACCTGAAGCACATAGACAGCGCAAAGCACAAGGAGTTGACCGGGGTTCCCAACGAGCTAATTTTGGAGAACCTCCAGCGCTTGTGCCAGACACTGCCCCAAAAAGGCGGCCGGGTGATTGTCCGTATGCCGCTCATCCCCGGGTATAACGACGACGATCAGGCCATTATTGGGGCGGCCCGCTTTGCTGCCCAGTTGGAGGGCCACCCGGAACTCAACCTGCTGCTGTACCATAATCTTGGCGAAAGCAAGTATGGGATGATTGGAGAGACCTATGGTTTGCCCAGCGACGTGGAAACCCGGAAAAAGAAGGATCCCAGAATCCAGGAGATATACGCCCTCTGCCAGGCCTATGCCCCCAACAATCGGGTCAGCCTGGGGGGAGACGCGATCCAATCCAGCCCATAAATGATTCCCTCAAGATAGAAAAACACCCCCCGGGTTCCAACACGGAAACCGGGGGGTGTTTGCCGATCTTCCCATGCTTTCTTCTTCTTTGAGTGACTTTGCCAAACAACTTCTCGTCCATGGCCGTCGTTCCAACAATTTCCCTAGGAGGCCCCTCAACTGATTGTCTCCTGCAGAACTTGCTGTGTCCAATATGTTTGATAAACCTACAGCAGTTTCGGGGGAACTTGTCGGGGAAGAATCGGGGCCAAAAGGGAGGGCTTCCAGGCACACCTTTTCCCCCTTTGCAATAGAATGGGATACCAGGCGCCGGAGACTCTTGGTTTACGGCAGCGCTGGCCACGGGTGTTTTGCCGGCCCTGTTTGTGACGAACCGGCGGGGTGCGTCATAGTATGGGAAGGCAAGAGCGCCAGTCTGATGACATCTTCATATCAGAGGAGGTAATACCATGAATGAAAGGGTTGTACCCGGGCCCGTGCAGGACAGCTGCGGTATCCGGGAGGCCGTGTGTATCCATACAAAAAAGATTTATGACAGCTGTCGAGACAAAGACTGCATCGAGGACCTGCGGGTGTATCCCACCCGGGCCTCTCAGGCGGTGATCGACCGGGCGCTGAGCGTGCGGGGCGGCCGGGCGGAGCTGCTGCAGGCTTACATCGACGTGGAGCCCGCCAGCTATAACCGGGGGTTCTTCAGCGTTGACATCCGGTACTATTACCGGATCACCGCCGAGGCCTTTGTGGGGGGCTCCCGGCCGGCGGAGATCAGCGGGCTGGCGGTCTTTGATAAGCGGGTCCTGCTCTTTGGCAGCGAGGGCAACGCCAAAATTTTCAGCTCCCGCTACCGCCCAGAGGGGGCGGACAGCCAGCTGATGAGCCGGAGCAACCTCCCTGAGGCGGTGGTGGAGGCGGTAGACCCCATTGTCCTGAGCCTGAAGCTCATTGACCCCTGCGACTTTACCTGCCCACCCCCCTGCCCGCCTCCTGGGAACCCCTGTAATCCTTGCCCGCCTCCCCCTCCCTGCGGGTGCTCGGCGGAGAATGAGCTGACCGAGATTCCCCCCTGCATCAGCGCCTGCTTCGACTGCGAGCTGGCCTTCGACGGGGGCAGCCGGCGGCTGTATGTGACCCTGGGGCAGTTCTCCATGGTCCGGCTGGAGCGGGATTCCCAACTGCTCATTCCCATGTACGACTACTGCATGCCCACCCGGGAGTGCGCCGGCGGCGACGAGGATGGGGACGACGATCCCTGCGAGATCTTCCGCCAGATTCGCTTCCCTGTGGGCGAGTTCTTCCCGCCCAGCACCCTGCCGGGCATGGAGGACGAAGAGAACTGCGGTGCCAGCTCCAGCTGCTGCCGCTGACCCATCTGATGGGACCAAAAAAGAGACGGGACGGTGTGTTCCGTCTCTTTTTGTGGGTTTGGGAGAAAAAATTTGCCGTCGGGTGTACAAAAACGTCCCCGTAGAGGGGGGTGCCCCGCCTAATATGAGGGCACAGGAAAGGGGGGAAAGAGATGTATGTGACTTGGCAGACCATTCTCACCGCTGGGGCGGTGATTTCGGCGGTGGCGGTGCTGGCGGGGACCTATAACCGGGCCTACCGCTGGACCCTGCGGCAAAAGGAACAGGATGAGGAGCTGCGGGCCATCCGGCAGGAGAACACGTTGCTGACCTACGGCGTGCTGGCCTGCCTCAAGGGCCTGGCAGAGCAGGGCTGCGACGGACCAGTTCATGAGGCCATTGAGAAGATTGAAACCAGCCTGAACCTTCGGGCGCACCAAGAGAAAGGGGAGATTTTATGAAAGAAACCGGGAAGAAATGGTGGAAAGCAGCCGGGATCCGGGCGATGAAAACAGTGGCCCAGACCGCCATTGGCTGTATTGGAGCATCGGCAGTGTTAAGCGATGTGAACTGGGCTGTGGTGGCCTCTGCGGCGGTCCTTTCCGGCGTTGTCAGCCTGCTGACCAGCGTGGCGGGGCTGCCGGAAGTGGACCCGGCGGCAGAGAAAAAGCCCGCCGCCTCGTCCCAAGGGGGCTGATGGGCAGGGGCGCATAAACACCATATTATAGTGTGGTGGACATGCCCCACAAAGGGATAGAGAGGCACTGCTGCCGCAGGCGGGCCTTTTTGGAAAAAAGCCTTGTCCTTTTCTGAGAATCTGGATATAATAAAAAATACGAAAGCTGCGGAAAAAAGAAAGGAGTGGCGGACGATGAGCCGGATGGGATTTATCCATGACAAGCTGGACATCAAGTTCCTGGTGCTGTATCTAATGGCCCGGGTGGCTTCGCCGGTGGACTTCGCCACCCTGGCGGACCTAACCTTCTGCGACGACGGGGTGGAATATTTTGATTTTGCCGAGTCTGTGGCAGAGCTGGTGGCCACCGAGCACCTGCAGCTGGAAGAGGACCGCTACACCATCACCGAAAAGGGCCGGCGCAACGGGAAGATTTGCGAGAGCAGCCTGGCCTTTTCTGTCCGGCAAAAGTGCGACCGGAACCTGGCCCGGGTCAACGGGGTCCTCCGCCGGGACGCCCAGGTGCGGGCGGAGATCCTGCCCCGGGAGGACGAGGGAGTTACCCTGCGCTTGATTCTGGACGACGACAAGGGGAACATTATGACCCTGGACATGCTCACCGTTTCCGATCAGCAGGCCAGCCAGTTGGCGGAAAAATTTCGTGCCCAACCGGAAAAGCTCTATCACAGCATCCTCCAAGCTCTGCTGGAGAATGAGGAGGAATGACCTGAGAGGGGGCATTCTGCGCCAAGTTCGGCCGATGGCCTTTTTGGGAAGCGGAGGCCTACGCTCTGGGAACCTGGGGAGACCATCAAAAGGCAGCTGTTTCATCGCCCTGAAGCCGTGGGTCCAGGCAGGCAAAGGGAAGAAAGCGTAACAAAAAACACCGCCCGACGGAAGAAGGTTCCGTCGGGCGATTTTTTATTGCAGAAGGGCTGCGCCCCGTTAAAACAGAGGGGAAAACAGCCGGTAGATGGTCTGCATGATCCGATAGGGCAGAGGGTGGCGGCAGTCATCTGGAGTGATTTCCTGGCAGACTTCCAGGGTGCTTAGAAAGTCGTCTCGCACCGAGAGGACGGCCGGGTTGCCGCAGAGCCAGACGCCATTTTCAAACTGGAGGTAGAAACTCCGATAGTCCAAGTTGCAGCTGCCCACCGAGGCATAGAGGTCGTCGGCCACCACCGTTTTGCTGTGGAGGAAGCCGGGGGTGAACTCGTAAATTCGAATCCCTGCCTCCAGCAGGGTGGGGTAATTGGACTGGGTGACGGCGAAGACCACCTTTTTATCAGGGATGTGGGGGAGCATAATGCGCACGTCCACCCCCGAGCGGGCAGCGGTACACAGAGCGGAGAGGATGGTCTCATCAATGGACAGATAGGGCGTGGTGAGATAGAGGTACCGCTTGGCTTTGGTAATCATCTGCAGATGGAGGTCGGCACAGACGGTGTCGTACGGGTTGGGGGTGTCGGTATAGGGGGCGACGATGCCGCTGGTGGGGGTCACTGGGGGCAGGGTCCGGGGCCGGAAGAGACGAAAGTCAGACCGGGGGTTTTGATGGTCCCACATGGTTAGAAAGAAGACGGTGAGGCTCCACACCGCCTCCCCCCGCAGGCGGAGGGCGTTGTCCTTCCAGTAGCCAAAGCGCTCCTTCCGGTCCACATACTCATCGGCCATATTCAGGCCGCTGACAAAGCCCGTGATCCCGTCGATGGAGCAGAGCTTCCGGTGGTCCCGGTTGTTCTGGTGGATGGAGAGAACGGGCATAAAAGGCTGGAACACCCGGCAGAGGATCCCCCGGGTGTGGAGCTGGTCGGGATAGTTCATGGGCAAAGTGGCGGCGGAGCCCACCCCGTCGTAGATCACCCGCACGTCCACCCCCTGGGCGGCCTTTCGGGTGAGGACCTCTAGGACCTCGGACCACATGGAGCCCTCGGCGATGATGAAGTACTCTAGGAAGATATAGTCCTTGGCCTCCTCCAGGGCCTCCAGAAAGGCGGGGAAGAAGGCCTCACCGGTGGAGTAGTAGGCGGTCTCTGTGTTGGCATAGGCCGGGCACAGGGCGGTGTGCTCCAGGTACCAGGCCTGCTGGAGGGCGTCAGGGCCGTATTGCAGGATGTCTGTGGTGGACAGACGGGGGATCAGCTGGTGCTTCAGGGTCCGCTGGGTCTCTTGGCGGTGGTAGTGGGGCTTTCGGGCGCCCCCCAGGATGATAAACATGATGCCGCCGATGAAGGGGACGATCAAAATGGGAATGATCCAGGCGATTTTATAGGCCAGTTTGTATTTCCGGGTGGAGATAAACAGGGTCACCACTACGCTGACCAGCACGCAGATCCAATAGAAATAGACAAAGTTTTGAGAGGAGTGAACCAGCAAGGCCACATAGACGCCAAACTGGAGAGCAATGCTCAGGATGATGAGAACCATCCGCTGAACGTGAGGGGAGAAGGTGCTATGGACTTTTTGCTGTACTCGTTTCATAGGATGGCTCCTTTGGGCTTATTTGACCACTACGTTTTCCTCCCCCAGCAGCTCTTTGAGCTCCTGGAGCAGGGCGGGGTGGAGGAGGCACTTGGCCCCCAGCCGGCGCTTGGAGTCGGCCAGGTAAAGGACGGCAGTCTGATGCCCCGGGAAGAGGACAAACAGGTTGCGCACCCGCTGGAGCAAGGGGTCATCCCCACGGTTGAAGCGGAGGTAGAGCTTTCCCGGCACCATCTCGGCTGGGGCCTCGGGCACCTGGGTCAGGGGGGTTACCCGGTCGCACATCAGCTGGGGGGCCTTTTCATCCCGGACGGAGATCCGGCCCTCCACCAGGATGGGCATATTGGCCTGGAGGTAGCTGCCGCTCTCCTCCAGAACCCGGGCAAAGGCCAGCAGCTCCAGGGAGCCGGTGTCATCCTCCAGGGTCACGTAAGCCATGAGGGAGTTGTTCTTGGTGGTTTTGGTCTTGGCCGAGGCCACCACGCCGGCCAGGGTGATGCGCTGACCGTCCTGGAACTGGGTGGGGCCGTCGGGCTGGGCGAAGTCCTCCAGCACCCCGGCGATGGACACCGCCCCGCGGGCCCGAACGGTGTCCCGGTAGGCGTCCATGGGGTGGCCGGAGAGGTAGAGGCCGGTGACCTCCTTTTCCATGGTCATCAGCTCCTGGGGGCTGAACTCGGGGAGGTCCCGCAGGACCAGTTCCACCGGCTCGGGCTTGTCCTGGCCCAGGGAGAAGAGGTCAAATTGGCCCTCCAGATTCTTCCGCTTGTTGCGGGCCAGGCTGTCCAGCAGCTGCTCATAGGCGTCCAGCAGCTGAGACCGGCGGACCCCCATGGTGTCGAAGGCCCCCGCCCGGATGAGACTTTCCAGCACCCGCTTGTTCAGGTCCTCCTCCAGCATTCGCTGGCAGAAGTCTGGGAAGGAGAGGAAGGGGCCGTTTAACTGGCGCTGGGCCAGCACGGCGTTGGTAAAGCCCCGGCCCACCCCCTTCAGGGCGGCCAGGCCGAAGCGGATATCCTGCCCGGCCACGGTGAAGTGGGGGCCCGACTGATTGATATCCGGGGGCAGCAGGCGGATGCCCATGGAGCGGCACTCGGCAATGTATTCGGCGATTTTCCCCTGGGAGTCCAGCACCGAGGTGAGCAGGGCGGCCATGTATTCCCGGGGGTAGTGGCACTTGAACCAGGCAGTCTGATAGGCCACGATGGCGTAGCAGACGGCGTGGGCTTTGTTAAAGGCGTAGTTGGCGAAGTCGGTGATTTCGTCGTAGATGCTCTCGGCCACGGCCTGAGGGATCTCGTTGGCCACGCAGCCGGCGATGTTTCGCTCCGGATCCCCGTGGAGGAAGGCCTCCCGCTCCCGCTGGATGTCTTTGAGCTTCTTTTTGGACATGGCCCGGCGGACCATGTCGGCCTGGCCCAGGGAGTACCCCGCCAGCCGGCGGAAGATCTCGATGACTTGCTCCTGATAGACGATGCAGCCATAGGTATTGGAGAGGATGGGCTCCAGGGAGGGGTGCTTGTAGGTGACGGTATCCGGGTTGTGCTTGCTGGAAATGAACCGGGGGATGGAGTCCATGGGCCCTGGCCGGTACAGGGCGATGATGGCGGTGATATCCTCAATGTCCTTGGGCTTTAGGCCCACGCACACCCCGGTCATGCCGGCCGATTCCATCTGGAACACCCCGCAGGTGCGGCCGTCGGAGAGCATTTGGAAGGTCTCCGGGTCGTCATCGGGGATGGTTTTCAGGTCAAAGTCCGGGGTGTGGGTTCGGACCATCTGGACCGCGTCGTCCAGCACCGTCAGGTTGCGCAGGGCCAGAAAGTCCATTTTCAGCAGGCCCAGCTCCTCTAGGGTGGTCATGGTGTATTGGGTGACCACGGCCTCGTCGTTTTTGGCCAGGGGGACGTAGGTGTCCACCGGGTTGCGGGTGATGACCACCCCGGCGGCATGGGTGGAGGCATGGCGGGGCATGCCCTCCAGCCCCTTGGCAGTGTCGATGATCTTTTTCACCGTGGGGTTGCTCTCATACATCTCCCGCAGGGGCTTGGACAGGGAGAGGGCGGTGTTCAGGGTGATGTGCAGGGAGTTGGGCACCTGCTTGGCGATGGCGTCCACGTCGGCGTAGGGGACGTTCAGGGCCCGGCCCACGTCCCGGATGGCGGCCTTGGCGGCCATGGTGCCAAAGGTGACGATTTGGGCCACGTGGTCGGTGCCGTACTTCCGGTTCACATAGTCGATGACCTCCCCCCGGCGGCGGTAGCAGAAGTCGATGTCGATATCGGGCATGGAGACCCGCTCGGGGTTTAGGAACCGCTCGAAGTACAGGGAGTATTTCATGGGGTCCACGTCGGTGATGTCCAGGCAGTAGGCCACCATGGACCCGGCGGCGGAGCCACGGCCCGGCCCCACGGGGATGCTGTGGGCCTTGGCGTAGCCGATGAAGTCGGAGACGATGAGGAAGTACTCCACAAAGCCCATCCGGCGGATCATGGCCATCTCGTACTCCAGCTGCTCCTGGTAGGCGTCGCTGCCCTGGGGATAGCGCCGGGCAAAACCCTGGCGGCAGAGGGTTTCAAAGTAGGCGTCCCCGTCGGTGTAGCCCGCCGGGAGCTTAAACTCTGGCAGGTGGTAGACGCCGAACTGGAAGTCTACGTTGCACAGGTCAGCGATTTTCGTGGTGTTTTCCAGGGCCTCGGGCCAGTCGGGGAAGAGGGCGGCCATCTCCTCCTCGGACTTCAGGTAGAACTCCTGGGTTTCAAAGCGCATCCGGTTGGGGTCCTCCACGGTTTTGCCCATTTGGATGCACATGAGCACGTCCTGGATGGCGGCGTCCTGGCGGGTCAGGTAGTGGGCGTCGTTGGTGGCCACCAGGGGAATCCCAGTCTCCTGGTGGAGCTGGATGAGCCCACGGATGGCCTCCTTTTGCTGGGGGATGTTGTGGTCTTGGATCTCCAGGTAGTAGTTTTCCGGGCCGAAGAGGTCCCGCATGGTTAGGGCGTGGGCCTTGGCCCCCTGGTAGTCCCCGGCCAAAAGGAGCCGGGGCAGCTGGCCAGCCAGGCAGGCCGACAGGGCAATCAGGCCCTCGTGGTACCGCTCCAGCAACTCCCAGTCGATGCGGGGCTTAAAATAAAACCCCTCGGTGAAGCCCCGGCTAACCAGGGCGGAGAGGTTGCGATAGCCCACCTCATTTTTACACAGGAGGATCAGGTGATAGGGCCGGTCGTCGATCTCATGGACCCGGTCAAACCGGGTCCGGGGGGCCACATAGACCTCGCAGCCAATGATGGGCTTAATGCCGGCGGCCTTGGCCGCCCGGTAAAAGTCCACCGCCCCGTACATGACCCCATGGTCGGTAACCGCCACGGCGGTCTGCCCCAGCTCCTTGGCCCGGGCCACCAACCCCTCAATCCGGCAGGCCCCATCCAAAAGGCTATATTCCGAGTGAACATGAAGATGGACAAAAGACATAGTATGCTCTCCTATGCGTCGCAGACTTCCGCTTTCCGCAGAAAGCGGAACAAAATCCAATCATTTTTTCGCCGGCTCCGCCGGTGAAAAAATTCTTCTCAGCCTGAGAGTGCCTGGCTCTGCCAGGCGCGGTTCGGGCTGCAATCCCCTAAAATTGGGAGCCCAGCGCAGCGGGTCCCAATTTTCCTAAGCTGAGCGGGTCCCAATTTTCAAGCGTTTCTCATTTCTTCAATAATCTCCACCGCAGTGATAATAAGCACGTCACAGCGGTTGGTCAGGCCCATCTCCTGGGCGGCAGGCGTGTCGTCAGTGGCGTGGATGTCGGCCTTCAGCAGGGGCTTACATCGCAGGTCACCGAACTTTTCCTGGAAGCGCTTCTGAAACTCCTTGGCCAGGGCGCCGGTGCGGCGCTTGCTGCCCACGGGGTCCTGGGGGTCCACTGGGGTGAGCATGCCCAGGGTCATAATGGCCCCGGTGATGGCGCCGCAGAGCTCGCCGGTTTGGGCGCCGGCGCCGAAGCCCCCGCCCATATCGAAGCTGGCCTGCTCAGATAGGCCGGTGAGGTCGGTGTAGGCAGCCAGAACGGACTGGCAGCAGTTGAAGCCCTGATGGTGGTAAGCGGCGGCTTGTTCGTAACGGTTCATGATGATGTCTCCTTTTTGTGTTTTGAAAATGGGGCGGGCGGTGCCCGCCCTGGGATGTGGCGTTTATACTTGCGCTTTGCAAGGCAGCGGGAACTCTCCCGTTACAGCTCCACTTTCTCGCTCATCTGAATGAGCTTCCGCAGCCGGTGGCTGAGAGAGGACTTGGTAACCGGCGGCTGGCACAAGGCGGCCAGCTGGGCCAGGGGGAGCTCCGGGTTGGCCTCCCGCAGCAGGGCGGCCTCCTGAAGCTTGGGGGAGAGGTCCTCCCAGGCCCCTGCCTGCCGCAGGATCTGGATGGCCCGGCGCTGCTCCAAGGCCGCGTCGACGGTTTTGTCCACGTTGGCGGCCTCGCAGTTGACCCGGCGGTTGACGCCGTTGCGCAGGAGCTTTTCGGCCTTGGTGTTCATAAGCTCCATGGCGGACACCGGAGCGCCGACGGCGGTGAGGAGGTCCTCAATGGCCTCGCTCTGCTTGAAATAGGTGATGTAATTGGACTTCCGGGTGGTCTCCTTGGGCGCGTAACCCAGCTCCATCAGCAGGGTGTTCAGCTCCCGGCTGACCCGCAGGTGGGTGGTGGCCAGCTCCAGGTGATAGCCCTTTTGGGGATCGGTCACCGACCCGCCGGCCAGGAAGGCCCCCCGGAGAAAGGCCAGCCGGCAGTGGTTCTCCTCCAGCATGCCAAAGTTGATATGGTGGGCGGGCCCAGTGGGGTCAAAGGCGCAGGCCTCCCACAGCAGGGAGAGCTTGTCTGGGGTGGTGATGGAAAAGATCCGCTTGCCCGGGGTGCCCGGGTCCCCCTTTTCGTCAAACTCCACCCCAAAGGCCCGGCGAAACAGCCCTGGCAGCCGCTGGGCAAACGCCGGGGACTCCGTGACAATCTTCACTTCCCCCAGCGAAAACCGGTTGCAGTACAGCAGCACCCCGCAGGCCTCCGCCTGGGCGCAGCACTTTCGCCCCACCTTACTCCGGCAAAGCTCCGCCTTCACATCTCCCGCAAAGGACATCCTTCCCCCACCTTTCCCAAGCGCGCGCCCAAAGGCGGCGCAGACGTCCGCTTTCCCGAGAAAGCGGAACAAAGTTCCGTTATTTTTTGCCGGCTCTGCCGGTGAAAAAGTGCTTCTTAGCCCGAAGCGGATCAGGCCCACGCTCCGCGCCTTGGAAGCCCAGCAAACGGGCTCCAAGGTTCATCGGCTGATATCTCTGTGGGTCTCCTCCACCCGGTAGCCCTTCTGGCGGATAAACTCCGTTACCGCGTGGGCCACTGCCACCGACCGGTGGTGCCCGCCGGTGCAGCCAATGGCGATGACCAGGGAAGACTTCCCCTCCTCCACATACTGAGGCAGCAGGAAGGCGAAGAGCTCCTCCAAATGGCGCATAAAGTCTGTGGTCTGCCGGTAGCCGAAGAGGAAGGAGGCGACGGCCTCCTCCAGGCCGGTACATTCCTTCAGCTCGGCAATATAGTAGGGATTGGGGAGAAAGCGCACGTCAAAGACCAGGTCGGCGTCGATGGGAATGCCATACTTAAAGCCAAAGGAGGTCACCGACACGGTCATGGTCTCATCCAAAGCCCCCATGCCAAACAGGCGCAGCAGCTCTCCCCGGAACTTAGACAGGTTCAGGCCCGTAGAGTTGAGGATGTGGCTGGCCCGGCGGCGAACGGGCTCCAGGGCCATGCGCTCCATGCGCACCGCGTCGGGCAGAGAATAGCCCTGGCGGGTGAGGGGATGGGTGTGACGGGTCTCCTTATACCGGCGGACGATTTCCTCGTCGGCGGCCTCGATGAAGAGCAGCTGGTATTCTAGGTTCATCTCCTTCAGGCCGTCCAGGGTCTGAAAGAGCTCGTCAAAGGTCTGGCCCCCCCGGATGTCGGTCACCAGAGCCACCCGGCTGTATTTTCCTGTGCCCGCCCCGGCCATGCACAGGCCGGCGAAGCTGGTGATGAGGGCCACGGGCATGTTGTCCACACAGTAAAAGCCAAGGTCCTCCAGAAAGGCGGCAGCAGAGCTCTTTCCCGCCCCGGATAGACCAGAGATGATGATAAATTCCATACGGGACTCCCCCTTAAAAACCAAAAAATGGATGAAACTGGAATGTATGTGGATTCTTTAGTATACCATAGAATACCAATTTCCCGCAAGCCCTTGCGCGGAGGAAGCCCTTGGAGTACAAT
>DBEYYM010000017.1:0-3225 GCA_048184675.1 Evtepia sp.
AAATTTTTCCTTGACGTGTACAAAAACGTCCTCGGTCGCGGGGTGTTTCCAGTAAGATGAGAAGGAGTATTGTTAGGAGGGCGCGGTATGTATCTGCACCTAGGGGCCTCGGTGGTCATTCCCCAGAGGGATGTGCTGGGCATCTTTGATCTGGACAACACCACCTCCTCCCGCACCACCCGGGATTTCCTGGCCCGGGCCCAGCAGGCCGGGCAGGTGATTACCGTGGGAGATGACCTGCCCAAGTCCTTCACCCTCTGCCAGTCTCCCGGTGGGGAGGTTAAGGTCTACCTCTCCCAGCTCTCTTCGGCCACGCTGCTCAAGCGAATGGAGTCGGGCCGGCTTGAGGCCTTTTAAGGGTGAGGCTGCGATCCGCCGCCCCGGCGGGCAAACGAAAGTAAACGCATTTTTTCACCGGCTTGGCCGGGGAAAAAATTTTTCTCGGCGTGGAAGCGCCCGGCTTTGCCCGGCACGGTTCCCGCTGTAATCCCCTTCATTTTGAGAGCCCAGGAAAGGGGGTCTCAAAATTCCTGTTTTTGGAGGTATCTATGGATCAGTTAGAAAACAAAAACCCCACCGCAGTAGAACATGAATACGGGGCCTCGGAAATCCAGGTTCTGGAAGGGCTGGAGGCCGTCCGGAAACGGCCGGGCATGTACATTGGCTCCACCTCCTCCAGCGGCCTGCACCACCTGGTCTATGAGATCGTAGACAACTCCATCGACGAGGCCCTGGCAGGCTACTGCACAGAAATTCAGGTGACCATTGGGCCGGGGAACATCATCACCGTCCTGGACAACGGCCGGGGCATTCCCGTGGACATCCAGCAGCAGACGGGCAAACCCGCTCTGGAAGTGGTCTTCACCATCCTCCACGCCGGCGGCAAGTTTGGCGGCGGGGGCTATAAGGTCTCCGGCGGCCTCCACGGCGTGGGCGCCTCGGTGGTCAACGCCCTGAGCGAATGGTTGGAGGTTCGGGTCTATAAAGACGGGAAAATCCACGAGATGAAGTTTGCCCGGGGCCACGTGACCCAGGCCATGACCATCATCGGGGAAACCGACAAAACAGGCACCGAGGTGGTCTTCAAGCCCGACCCGGAGATGTTCACCGAGACCACCGAGTATGACTACGACATCCTCCACACCCGCATGCGGGAGGAGGCCTTCCTGAACGCCGGCCTCACCATCACCATCGCCGACCGGCGGGGGGAGGAAGTGGTCTCCGACACCATGTGCTATGAGGGCGGCATTCGGGAGTTTGTCACCTACATCAACCGCAACAAGACCCCCGTCCATGAGGAGGTCATCTACATGTCCGGCGCCCGGGAGGACTCCATGGCAGAGGTGGCCCTTCAGTATAACGACAGCTACAACGAGATCATTGTCTCCTTTGCCAACAATGTGCACACCCCCGAGGGGGGCATGCACGAGGAGGGCTTTAAGCGGGCCCTGACCAATTCTCTGAATACTTACGGCAAGAAAGTGAAATTATTAAAAGATGACGAAAAGCTCAACGGCGACGACTGCCGGGAGGGCCTGACCTGCGTCATCTCCGTAAAGCTCACCGAGGCCCAGTTTGAGGGCCAGACCAAGGCCAAGCTGGGCAACTCTGAAATGCGCACCCTGGTCAACTCCATTGTCAGCGAAAAGCTGGAGGAGTTTTTCGAGGAAAATCCCGCCGTGGGCAAGGCCATTGTGGAAAAGGCCCTCACCGCCGCCCGGGCCCGAGAGGCCGCCCGGAAGGCAAGGGAATCTGTCCGGCGGAAAACCGGGCTGGAGTCGGGGCAGATGCCCGACAAGCTCCGGGACTGCAACGAGCGGGACCCCTCTCTCACGGAAATTTACATCGTGGAGGGCGACTCCGCAGGGGGCTCGGCCACCCAGGGCCGAGACTCCCGGTTCCAGGCCATCCTCCCCCTGTGGGGCAAGATGCTCAACGTGGAAAAGGCCCGGGCTGACCGGGTGTATGGCAACGACAAGCTCAGCCCCGTCATCACCGCCCTGGGGGCGGGCATTGGGGAGGAGTTTAACACCGATAAGCTCCGCTATCACAAAATCATCATCATGGCCGATGCCGACGTGGACGGCGCCCACATCCGCACCCTGCTGCTGACCTTCTTCTTCCGGTTCATGCGGCCGCTCATTGAGCAGGGGTATGTCTACTCCGCTGTGCCCCCCCTGTATAAGCTCACCCGGGGCAAGAGCCAGCGGGTGGCTTACTCCGACGATGAGCGGGACCAGGTGTCCGCCGAAATGCGGGGGGATAACCCCAACGCCAAGGTGGAGATCAGCCGCTTCAAGGGCCTGGGCGAGATGGACCCCCACGAGCTGTGGGAGACCACCATGAACCCCGAGACCCGGACCTTGCGGCGGATTACCCTGGATGATGCGGTGAAGGCCGATGAGATCTTTACCATTCTCATGGGGGAGAAGGTGGAGCCGCGGAAGGAATTCATTGAAGAGAATGCCAAATATGTGGTGAATTTGGATATTTGAGGGTTGGGTTGGAGATGTGACTGACCTGCCGTATATCCTGCAGAGCGGGGGCTGTGGCCTGTCACTGGGGGATCCGGCCCTGGGGGCCGGGTACCGGCCGTGGTGCGGACCGCACCGCTGAGTGTCCTCGCCGGACGGGCAGCCTACCCGGCTGGGGCCCCATTTCTTTCGAAGAAATGGGGGAAAGAAGACCAGGGGGAAGGAGTTTCCTCCCCCCTGGACCCCTCTTCTCTAGTGGGTCTGGCCCTTCGGGCTGTACCGTGGCCTGGTGACGGGCCTGCGGCCCAAGCGCGTTAGGTGGGAAGCGTGCGCGCCTGCCGGCTCGGCGCGCAGGGGGCGTGAGTTTAGCCCTTCGGGAAGGGGATAGTGCGTCTTTCCCCATAATTATGAAAACCACCATGCCTACTCTCTTCTGATACAAAGCATCGAAAAGTAGAAAAATAAGGTTGCAGTCTTTTACCTTCTCCTAGCAGTCTTCCCTAAACTGCCCCAGCCCGCCTAGCTGGTGGGCGGGCCCGTAGAGCCTAGAGGGTCAGGGCCGCAGGCCAGTCAATCCCGTTAGGACCCCCAACCCAAAGGATCTCAATACCCAGAGTTTGGGGGTCCAGGGGGAAAGAACCTCTTTCCCCCTGGTGCTCTTTCCCCCATTTCTCCAGAGAAATGGGGCCCCCGCGCCGGGCGGCGCAAACCCCACGGCGCAGTGTGCGCCGACACCGGTACCGGCCCTGGG